>NZ_JAKUDH010000002.1:0-386015 GCF_031570495.1 Pseudomonas sp. JL2 | reverse complement strand
GGAGCGAGCCTGCTCGCGATGGCGTCGGCACATTCAACATCTCGGGTGACTGATACACCGCTATCGCGAGCAAGCTCGCTCCCACAGGGGATCTGCGGCGAGTGAAGAATCTGCGGCTGGCGGCGATCAAGTGTGGGAGCGAGCCTGCTCGCGATGGCGGCGGCACATTCAACATCTCTGGTGACTGATACAGCGCTATCGCGAGCAAGCTCACTCCCACAGGGGATCTGCGGTGAATGAAGAATCTGCGACTGGTGGTGATCAAGGGTGGGAGCGAGCTTGCTCGCGAAGGCGTCGGCACATTCAACAGCTTTGGTGACTGATACACCGCTATCGCGTGCAAGCTCGCTCCCACAGGGGATCTGCGGCGAGTGAAGAACCTGCGGCTGGCGGGGATCAAGGGTGGGAGCGAGCCTGCTCGCGATGGCGTCGGCACATTCAACATCTCGGATGACTGATACCCCGCTATCGCGCGCAAGCTCGCTCCCACAGGGGATCTGCGGTGAATGAAGAAACTGCGACTGGTGGTGATCAAGGGAGGGAGCGAGCTTGCTCGCGAAGGCGTCGGCACATTCAACAGCTTTGCTGACTGATACACCGCTATCGCGTGCAAGCTCGCTCCCACAGGGGATCTGCGGTGACTGAAGTATCTGCGACTGGTGGTGATCAAGGGAGGGAGCGAGCTTGCTCGCGAAGGCGTCGGCACATTCAACAGCTCGGCTGACTGATACACCGCTATCGCGAGCAGGCTCGCTCCCACATGGGGATTTGTGGTGGATGATTGATCGCGCCCAATACGCCACTGTTCCCGTCGGCCGACGATGCAGGCAAGATGAAGGCCTGCAAGTCAGAACACAGGAAGCTGATCGTGACCGAAGCGTTTATTGTCGTTCAAACCGCCGAACAAGCCGTGGATCGTTTGGCGGCCCTGCACGAGCGTGCGACCACTGCGCTGAACCAGGCGCTCAAGCGGTACCTCAAGGATCGCATCGAGCCGGATGCCGAACAGCGGGCGTTGTTTCGCTATCCCGCCCTGCGACTGACCTATCACTGCCATGGCGAAGTCCCGCAAACCACCCGCGCCTACGCCAAGGTCCAGTTGCCGGGCACCTACAGTGTCACCGTCACCCATCCGGCTGCGTTCCGTAAATACCTGCTGGAGCAGTTGGTCCCGCTGATGCACGACTTTACCGTCACCGTCGAAGTGGGTGTCAGCGAGCAGAACATTCCCTATCCCTACGTGGTGGAGCAGGGTGATGAACTGGCCGGCTCCGGCGTGACTGCCGCGGTGCTGGCGCGAGTGTTCCCCAGTACCGACCTGTCGGCCGCCACCGATGGCATTGCCGACGGCCTCTATGACTGGGAAAACACCGACCCGCTACCGCTGGCGTTGTTTGACGCGGCGCGGGTGGACTTTTCCCTGCGTCGGCTGGTGCATTACACCGGCAGCGACTGGCGCCATGTGCAGCCGTGGATCCTGCTGACCAACTATCACCGTTATGTGGATCAGTTCATTGTCCATGGCCTGGAGCAACTGCGCAGTGACCCGCGTTTTGTGCGCATGGTCCTGCCGGGCAACGTGATCATCGAAAAGAGCATGGACCACGGTGAAGCCTCGGCGATCGCCGCGGGCGTGGTCTGGCACCGCTACCAGATGCCGGCCTATCACCTGCAGGCCAGCGACGGCCACGGCGTGACCCTGGTGAACATCGGCGTCGGGCCGTCCAACGCCAAGAACATCACCGACCACCTGGCCGTGCTGCGCCCCCACTGCTGGCTGATGATCGGTCACTGCGGTGGGCTGCGGCAGTCCCAGACCATCGGCGACTACGTGCTGGCCCACGCTTACATGCGTCGCGATGGCATCCTCGACCGGGTCGTGCCGCCGAATATTCCGATCCCGGCCCTGGCTGAAGTGCAGATGGCCTTGCAGCAAGCGGCGGCCAATGTCACCGGTGAAAAGGGCGACGAGCTGAAGAAGCGCCTGCGCACCGGCACTGTGCTGACCTACGACGACCGCAACTGGGAATTGCGCTGGGCCCAGGAGCGTCCGTTGATCAACCTGTCCCGCGCCGTGGCGGTGGACATGGAAAGCGGCACCATCGCCGCTCAGGGATACCGCTTGCGGGTGCCGTACGGCACGTTGCTTTGTGTCTCGGACAAACCGCTGCACAGCGAGATCAAATTGCCGGGTTCGGCCAACGCGTTTTACGAACGGGCGGTCAACCAGCACCTGAAGATCGGCATCGCGGCGCTGGACCTGTTGCGCAACGAACTCAACTCGCTGCACTCGCGCAAGTTGCGCAGCTTCGACGAGCCGCCGTTCCGCTGATGAACTGATCCCGGTTGAAGGGGCAGTGGTTATTTAACGGTCGGGCCACTAGCATGGTTGGCCCAGACCGTTAGATGTTGTGTTTGCCATGCCTCGTCCGCCACGTCCCGCTTCCCGCCGCCCTGGCGCGAAACCTCCCGCATCCGCCCCGCGCCGTGTGGCCAAGGCCCCGCCGGCCGAGCCGAGGCTGATCCTGTTCAACAAACCCTTCGATGTGCTGACGCAGTTCAGTGACGATCAAGGGCGGGCGACGCTCAAGGACTTTATCGACGTGCCCGGCATTTATCCCGCCGGGAGGCTGGATCGCGACAGCGAAGGGTTGCTGCTGCTCACCAACGACGGGCAGTTGCAGGCCCGCATCGCCGACCCCCGGCACAAACTGGCCAAGACCTATTGGGTGCAAGTAGAAGGCGAGCCCAGTGCCGAGCAATTGCAGCGACTGTGCGCAGGCGTGGAACTGAACGACGGCATGACCTTGCCCGCACAAGCGCGACAACTGGACGAACCGCAGCTATGGCCGCGCAACCCGCCGGTGCGCTTTCGTAAGAGCGTGCCGACCAGTTGGCTGGAACTGGTGATTCGCGAAGGGCGCAACCGTCAGGTACGGCGCATGACCGCCGCGGTGGGCTTGCCGACATTGCGTCTGGTGCGGGTCAGGATCGGTGACTGGACGCTTGAAGGGCTGGATCAGGGACAGTGGAAGGAAGTGCCGGCGCGTTTATAAGGTGCCGGTCTCGATCAGGCCGATCACCACGCTCTTGATGACGAATGCCGCCACGCCCAGTCCCAGCACGAAAAACAGGATGAACGAGCCAAAACGCCCGGCCTTGGACTTCTTCGCCAGATCCCAGACGATAAAACCCATGAAAATGATCAGGATGCTGACAAGGCCAGTCATCATCCACTCTTCGAAAACCACAGGATCCATCGAAACACTCCGGCGTGGGCGAGGTTGAAAAGGCGGGGCGAGTATACGGCATGGGAAGAGGGCGAAGGATTGGGCTGCGACGGTGTGTCGCAGCTATTCATCGCCTGAGCTGACGCAGCGGCGTTCTCTTCAGTCGTGGTGGACACCGGCCCGCTTGAGCATCTGTTTGCAGCGTTCGGACAAGTGAAACACCCGCAGGTGTTTGCCAGCCTTGCTATAGCGTTCACGCAGGGTCTTGAGCGCCGCGATGGCCGAATAGTCGACAAAGCTCAAGTGACGGCAGTCCAGGGTCACCTGGGACGGATCGTTGGCCGGGTCGAACTGGTTGAGAAAGGGCGTGGTCGAGGCGAAGAACAGGGTGCCGTGCAGGCGATAGAGCTTGCTGCCGTCCGCTTCCAGATGCGCATCGGCATACAGTTCCCGGGCCTGTTGCCAGGCAAAGTTGAGCGCCGCAATGATAATGCCGCACAGCACGGCGGTGGCCAGATCAGTGAATACCGTGATGGTCGTCACCGCGATGATCACCAACACGTCATTGACGGGCACTTTGTTGATCACCCGCAGCGAGGCCCAGGCAAAGGTCTGCTGGGACACCACGAACATCACGCCTACCAGCGCGGCCAATGGGATGCGTTCGATCAACGGCGACAGAAACAACACGAACAGCAGAACCATCACCCCGGCAATCACGCCGGATAACCGGCCGCGCCCGCCCGAACTCAGGTTGATCACGGTCTGGCCGATCATTGCGCAACCGCCCATGCCGCCGAACAGTCCTGAGGCCATGTTGGCCGCGCCCAACGCTACGCACTCGCGGTCCGGGTAGCCGCGGCTCTCGGTGATCTCGTCGGTCAGGTTCAGGGTCAGCAGGGTTTCCAGCAGGCCGACCATCGCCATCACCACCGCATAGGGCGCGATGATCCGTAAGGTATCCAGGTTCCAGGGAATGTCCGGCCAGACAAAAGCCGGCAGGCCGCCGGCGATATGCGCCATATCACCCAGGGTGCGGGTCGGCAGCCCGAAGAAGTAGACCGCCAGGCCAACCCCCAGGATCGCCACCAGGGCCGGCGGAACACTGCGGGTCAGGCGTGGCAACAGGTAGACGATGGCCATGGTCAGCGCCACCAGGCCGATCATCAGGTACAACGGGCCGCCGCTGAGCCAGGTTTCGCCGCTCTTGAAGTGCTCCAGTTGCGCCAGCGCGATGATGATCGCCAGGCCGTTGACGAAACCGAGCATCACCGGGTGCGGCACCATGCGCACCAGTTTGCCCAGCCGCAACAGCCCGAACGCCATCATGATCAACCCGCCCAGCAGCACAGTCGCCAGCAGGTATTGCACGCCGTGTTGCACCACCAGCGCGACAATCACCACGGCCATCGATCCCGCCGCGCCAGACACCATGCCTGGCCGCCCGCCGAACAGCGCGGTCAGCGTGCAGATGATGAAAGCGCCGTACAACCCCATCAGTGGGTTGAGATGAGCCACCAGGGCGAACGCGATGCATTCGGGCAGCAAGGCAAAAGACGTGGTGAGGCCGGCGAGGGCGTCGGCGCGAAGACGTGCTGGTTTCATGATTGTCCTGGCGGGGCAGCGCCTGAGAGTCGACTGCCGTGGGCGTGGTGCAAAAACAGGGTGGGGATGGTACGGAATTGAGTGCGGTGCGGCCAGTGGTTGGTCGTCGTGTGGATGATTTCGGGGCGGCTTCGCAGTGCGCAAGGCGCACGCTTCCTCGCCACGGGAGACGGCCAGGGGATGAAAATCCTGCGCTGAATTTACATGGCAGGTGGTGGGCGATGTCCGTCAGCGACATTTCTTGTCTGTGTACGAAAATTACTTTCAGTACGTTTGAAGATTGCTCCTCGAAATGATTTATGAGTTTCACAAACACAACGACGTGACCCCATTCGAGGAGTAACGCATGGCCCCTGCATTCGGTTATTGGCTGTTGGTCTACGCGGCCATCGCCATCATTGCGCTGATCGTTTTGATCGCCCGATATCGGCTTAATCCGTTCATTGTCATTACGCTGGTGTCCATTGGCCTGGCGCTGCTGGCCGGGATGCCGCCGTCCAGTGTGGTCGGGGCGTATGAGGCGGGCGTGGGCAAGACCCTGGGGCACATCGCGCTGGTCGTGGCCTTGGGCACGATGCTTGGCAAGATGATGGCCGAGTCCGGCGGGGCCGAGCGCATGGCGCAAACGCTGATCGAGCGCTTCGGCGAGCGCAACGCCCATTGGGCGATGGTGTGCATTGCCTTCCTGGTGGGGCTGCCGTTGTTTTTCGAAGTCGGTTTCGTGCTGCTGGTGCCCATCGCGTTCACCATTGCCCGGCGCGTGGGCGTGTCAATCCTGATGGTGGGGTTGCCGATGGTCGCCGGTCTCTCGGTGGTGCATGCCCTGGTGCCGCCGCACCCGGCGGCGATGCTGGCGGTGCAGGCGTTCCAGGCCTCGGTGGGGCAGACCTTGCTGTACGCGATCCTGATCGGTATTCCTACCGCGATCATTGCCGGCCCTGTGTATGCCAAGTTCATCGTGCCGCGCATCCAACTGCCGGACGATAACCCGCTGGAGCGCCAATTCCTCGACCGCGAGCCCCGCGCCAATCTGCCAGGTTTCGGGATAACCCTGGGGACCATTCTGCTGCCGGTGGTGCTGATGTTGATCGGCGGTTGGGCCAACCTGATCTCCGAGCCGGGCAGCGGCTTCAATCAGTTCCTGCTGTTCATCGGCAACTCGGTGATTGCCTTGCTGCTGGCGACCCTTCTCAGCTTCTGGACGCTGGGCCTGGCCCAGGGCTTCAACCGTGAGTCGATCCTCAAGTTCACCAATGAATGCCTGGCGCCAACGGCCAGTATTACGTTGCTGGTGGGCGCTGGCGGTGGTTTGAACCGGATCCTGGTGGACGCCGGAGTCACTCAACAAATCGTCGGCCTGGCCCAGGAATTTCAATTATCGCCACTGGTCATGGGCTGGCTGTTCGCCGCCCTGATGCGTGTCGCCACCGGCTCGGCCACGGTGGCGATGACCACCGCCTCCGGTATCGTCGCCCCCGTGGCGATCGGTCTGGGCTATCCCCATCCCGAGCTGCTAGTGCTGGCCACCGGCGCCGGGTCGGTGATCTTTTCCCACGTCAACGACGGCGGCTTCTGGCTGATCAAGGAATACTTCAATATGACCGTCACTCAAACTTTCAAGACCTGGACCGTACTCGAAACGCTGATCTCCCTGGTTGCGTTCGGCCTGACCCTAGGACTTGCGCGCTTGCTTTAATCGCAGCGCTCCAACACAGGTGCCGTCATGGACATCCTTTACCAGATTCGCTCCCGTCAGGATTCCTTCAGCGCCGGCGAAGGAAGAATCGCCCGGCTGATGCTCGACGACGTAGGGTTCGCCGCCTCGGCCAGCCTGGATGAACTGGCCCAACGGGCCGAAGTCAGCAGTGCCACGCTGTCACGGTTTGCCCGTACCGTTGGCTGCCGCGACCTGCGGGACTTGCGCCTGCAACTGGCCCAGGCCAGTGGCGTCGGCAGCCGGTTTCTCGACCCCGCCGGCGCGCCCGAGCAATCGGCGTTTTATGGGCAGATCGTCGGCGATATCGAGACGACGCTGCGTCAGCACCTGTCGGCATTCGAGGAGTCTCGGTTCAGCGACGCGGTGCGGATGCTCGGCAAGGCGCGGATGATTCATGCGTTCGGGCTCGGCGGTTGGTCGGCGTTGTGCGGTGAGGAGTTACAAGTACGGCTGGTGCGTTTTGGCTACTCGATCGCCGCCTGCCGGGATCCGGTGATGATGCGCATCACCGCCACCTCATTGAGCCAGGAGCATTTGGTCATCGCCTGTTCACTCACCGGCATCACCCCGGAACTGCTCGGCGCGGTGGAACTGGCGCGCAGTTATGGTGCGCCCATCCTGGCCATCACCCGCGCCGACTCACCGTTGGCCCGACTGGCCGATGTAGTGTTGCCGCTGCAAGGCGCGGAAACCTCGTTCATTTATAAGCCCACGGCGGCGCGCTACGGCATGCTGCTGGCCATCGATGTGCTCGCCACCGAGCTTGCGCTGGCCCACCCCGAAGACAATCAAGAGCGTCTGCGGCGAGTCAAACTCGCCCTGGACGATTACCGCGGCGGCGACGATCACTTGCCGCTGGGAGACTGAGATGCTGTACGACACGCTTATCCGCAACGCACGGGTCATCGATGGCAGCAACACCCCCGGTTACAGCGCCGACGTGGCGATCCGTGCCGGTCGCATCGAGCGCATCGCCGACCTGCGCGATGCCCGGGCAATCGAAGAAATAGACGCCGCCGGCCGGGTGCTGGCTCCAGGGTTCATCGATGTGCACACCCACGACGACACGGTGGTCATTCGCCAACCGCAGATGCTGCCCAAACTCAGCCAGGGCGTGACCACGGTGATTGTCGGCAATTGCGGTATCAGCGCTTCGCCGGTGAGTTTGCGGGGCGAGCCGCCGGACCCGATGAATTTGCTCGGCACCGCCCAAGCGTTCGTCTATCCGCGTTTCGATGATTATCGTTCGGCGGTGGAGGCGGCCACGCCGGCGGTCAACGTGGCGGCGCTGGTGGGGCACACGGCGCTGCGCAGCAACCACATGGATGATTTGTTGCGCACCGCCAGCGTGAGAGAAATCGCCGCCATGCGTCAGCAACTGCGCGAAAGCCTGGAGGCCGGCGCGCTGGGGTTATCCACCGGCCTGGCCTACGCCAACGCATTTTCGGCCTCCACCGACGAAGTCATGCAACTGACCCAAGAGCTGAGCGCATTCGGGGCGGTCTACACCACCCATCTGCGCAGCGAATTCGAACCGGTGCTTGAGGCCATGGACGAAGCGTTCCAGATCGGCCGTCACGCCCGCAGCCCGGTGATCATTTCCCACCTCAAATGTGCGGGTGCCGGTAATTGGGGGCGAAGTCCGCAGGTGCTCGCGGCGCTGGAGAATGCGGCGAAAACCCATCCGGTCGGTTGTGACTGCTATCCCTATGCGGCCAGCTCCTCGACCCTGGATCTCAAGCAGGTGACCGATGCCCATCGCATCACCATCACCTGGTCGACGCCTCATCCGCACATGGGAGGGCGCGATCTGGCTGACATCGCCGCCGAATGGAATGTGCCGCTGCTGGATGCTGCGCGGCGCCTGCAACCGGCCGGCGCGGTGTACTACGGCATGGACGAAAGCGACGTACGACGAATCCTCGCCCACCCGTTGTCCATGGTCGGCTCCGACGGTTTGCCGGAGGATCCGTTTCCGCATCCGCGCTTGTGGGGGGCTTTCCCGCGGGTGCTGGGGCATTTCAGCCGAGACATCGGGCTGTTTGCGTTGCACACCGCCGTGCACAAGATGACCGGCCTGTCGGCGGCGCGCTTCGGCCTGAAGGACCGTGGGGAAATTCGGGAAGGGCATTGGGCGGATCTGGTGTTGTTCGATCCTCATACCATCAGGGATGTCGCCGATTTCAACGAGCCGCAACGGGCCGCCGAAGGTATCGATGGGGTTTGGGTCAACGGCGTCTTGAGCTACCGCGAGGGCCGGGCGAACGGGCGCAGGCACGGGCGGTTTCTGGCGCGAGAAGGGGATCTACGCCGTGGATTCAGTTCGTCACCCGGCGCTTGAGAGGTGGAAACACAATGGAATGCCCCTGTGATCTGCTTCTCAGTGGTGGCATTGCGATATTAAAGAAGCCGGCGATATAGCCGAAGCAATGAGTTCAACCCATCTAAACTGGGTCTTTTCAGCCAGGGAGCAACCCATGAGCTTCGGTAAAACCACCCCGATCCTGCGGATCTTCGATGAAACCAAGGCATTGGCGTTCTATGTCGACTTCCTGGGATTTACCGTCGACTGGCAACATCGCTTTGGTGACGATTTTCCGCTGTACCTGCAAGTCTCTCGCGACGGATGCGTGCTGCACCTGTCCGAACACCATGGCGACTGCACCCCGGGCTCGGCACTGCGCATCGAAACGGATGAACTGGAAGCTTTCCAGGCGCAACTGCTGGCCAAGCAATACCCCTTCGCCCGCCCTCAGATTCAGGCCATGCCGTGGGGTAGCCAGGACATGACGGTGGTCGATCCGTTTGGCAATCGGTTGGTGTTTACCAACGGGATTAGTGTGTAACGAGGTTGGATACATTGATGGGCGAGCGGGGGCGTTGGGCTAGATCTGCCGCCACGTGACGAAAGAGCCAAGGTGATGGATCTTTTTGACTGATTGTAATGACATTGCGCAAAGCGCCCATTTCTTCCGGGAAATGGGCGCCCGCCATGATCAAACCCGGAAGTGACTCACCATCATCTGCAATTGATTACCCAAACGTGCCAGTTCAACACTGGACGCTGCGGTTTCTTCGCTGGCGGCGGCGGTCTGTTCGGACACGTCGCGTACGTTGATGATGCTGCGGCTGATCTCCTCGGCCACGGCGCTTTGCTCTTCGGCGGCGGCAGCGATCTGCTGGTTCATCGACTGGATGTTCGACACCGTGCGGGTGATGTTTTCCAGTGATACACCGGCCTTGCGGGTCAGGGCTACGCTGCTGTCGGTGAGGCTGCGGCTGTTGTTCATCACGGCGGCCACTTGTAGGGTGCCGTTCTGCAGGCCGGCCACCAGGCCTTCGATTTCCTCGGTGGACTTTTGTGTGCGCTGGGCCAGGCCACGGACTTCGTCGGCAACCACCGCGAAGCCACGACCGGCTTCACCGGCGCGCGCCGCTTCGATTGCCGCGTTCAGGGCCAACAGGTTGGTTTGTTCGGCGACGGCCTTGATCACGTCCATGACACTGCCGATCTTGTCGCTTTCCTGTTGCAGCACGGTCATGGCGTCGGTGGAGCGCTCCACTTCACTGGCCAGGCGCTCGATCTGGGCGATGGCTTCGTTGACCACCTGGTCGCCGGCACGGGCTTCACCGTCTGCCGCGGCGGCTGCCTGGGATGCCTCTTCGGCGTTGCGGGCAACTTCCTGAACCGTGGCGGTCATCTCGTGCATGGCGGTCGCCACCTGATCGGTCTCGACTTTCTGGCTGTTGACGCCGGCGCTGGTCTGCTCGGTTACTGCGGACAATTGTTCGGCAGCACTGGCGATCTGGGTCACGCCATCACGGATGCCGCTGATCAGATCGCGCAGGGTCACGCCCATGCGTGCGATGCCCTGTTGCAGTACGCCCAGCTCATCGCGACGGGTAACGATGAGGTTGTGCGAGAGGTCGCCACTGGCAATGCGATCGACCACGGCCAGGGTTTCGCGCAGCGGTCGGGTGATCTGGCGAGTGATGATGACCGCCGCGATGATGCCTACCAGCAACGCCAACAACGTGCTGACCAGTTGCAGGGTGCGGGCCTGGGCGCTTTCGGCATCGCGACGGTCGAGCTGGATCTGATACAGCTGTTCGCTCAGGGAAACGATGGTCGTGCCCTGGTCGGTCATTTCCTTGCGAGCCTGCGCCGCCTCGGCAATGGCCAGGGTGAAAGCCTGGACGGAGCTGCGGTATTGAGTCAGGGCAGCTTCGAGCTGACGCAGCTCACCTTGCCGGGTGCTGGCGAAATACGCATTCAGCGGTTGGAGCGAAGCGAGGGCGGCATCCAGTTGGGCGACGGCCTTGCGTTCGTTTTCGGGGTTGCTGTTGGCGGTGTAGCCGCGCACTTCATAGCGGGCCAACATGAACGCCTGCTTGGCCTCGGTGATGGCCTGGTACTGTTCCAGGCGCTGGTCGCTCGAGAGCATTTGCTGAACGTCGGTATTGATCGTCTCGATCAGCTGGTAAGCGGTCCCGGCGTTGGCGGTCATCGCGTCGCGGGCGGTGTTGGCGCTGCGGTAGGCGTTGCGCATTTTGTTCAGGGACACCTGATAGGCGCTGATCGTCGCGCTCTGCTCCTTGAGCAGCTTGACGTTTTCCGGGCTCTTGAAGCTGCTCAGCAGCGCGTTCTGTTGTGCAACGAAACTATCGAGGGTGGTTTGCACATTCTGTGCGGCGGTCTCGTCGCCATTGGTGAGCATGTATTGCAGGCGCACGACCCGAAGCTTGGTCAAGCCGGCATTGAGCTTGGTGATGTCGCTCATCCAGTTGCTGCGGTCGATCAGCCCTCCCAGGCTGGTCCAACTGGTCAGTGCCAGGACGCAGGTCAGTACCAGCACCAGGCCAAAGCCCAGGCCCAGTTTCATGTTGACGCTAATGTTGCCAAACCAGCTATTCATCATATTCCTCCAGGAACGTTGTGCTGCTTGATCGTCGGTACGCTGGAAGATTGTTGTTTTTGAGCCAGCTAAAACGTGTAACAGGGCTGTATCGGCTGCCGACTCTGGATCTGAAAGGATTTTTTTGGAGTGTCAGGCATTCGCTGGAGAACTTGCTGCGCGCCTCAGGGTTATCCTGAATTCCAGGCAAAAAAAAGCCCGCGGGAGGGCGGGCTAAAACCTTAGTTTCTTGAATGAGCGAGGGGACTTTACCCAATCACGCGAACGCGTGGGGTGAAGAAAAGTTCATGAGAGGCGGGTGGCAATGAGCAGAGAACGAAGCCCTCAACCTGGATCAGATTGAGGGCTTCTCTCAGCGCCTGACAACCTCACCTCAGATCAAACCGATCCAGGTTCATCACCTTGACCCACGCCGCGATGAAGTCGCTGACGAACTGCTCCTGCGCATCTGCGCTGGCATACACTTCGGCCAGGGCCCGTAGTTGGGCGTTGGAGCCGAAGACCAGATCGACACGAGTGCCGGTCCATTTGACCTGACCGGTCTTGCGGTCGCGGGCTTCGAACGTTTGCTGGTCGTCTGAGAGCGGTTTCCATTCCACGCCCATGTCCAGCAGGTTGACGAAGAAGTCGTTGGTCAACGCACCTGGCCGTTGGGTGAAAACCCCATGCCGGGTTTGGCCGACATTGGTATCGAGTACGCGCAGGCCGCCGATCAGTGCGGTCATTTCCGGTGCACTGAGGGTCAGCAGTTGCGCCTTGTCGATCAACAGTGCCTCGGCGGATACGCTATACCTGCCCTTGAGGTAGTTGCGAAAGCCATCGGCGATGGGTTCAAGAAAGCCGAACGACTCGACGTCGGTCTGCTCCTGGCTGGCGTCCATGCGCCCCGGCGAAAAAGGCACCGTCACGCTGAGCCCGGCATTCTTCGCCGCCTGTTCAATGCCGGCGCTGCCAGCCAGCACGATCAGGTCCGCCAGGGAGATTTTTTTACCACCGGACTGGGCCCCGTTGAACTCGTCCCGGATTTTTTCGAGAGTCGCCAGCACCTGCGCCAATTGTTCCGGCTGGTTGGCCGGCCAATCTTTCTGCGGGGCCAGACGCAGCCGGCCACCGTTGGCACCGCCGCGCTTGTCGGAGCCACGGAAGCTGGACGCGGCCGCCCAGGCGGTGGACACCAGTTGTGAAACCGACAGGCCCGAGGCCAACAGTTTGCTTTTAAGGGACGCGATGTCGCTGTCGTTGACCAGGGCATGGTCCACTGCCGGGATAGGGTCCTGCCAGAGCAGCTCTTCGTTGGGCAGCTCCGGGCCGAGGTAGCGCGAGAGCGGGCCCATATCGCGGTGGATCAGCTTGAACCAGGCCCGGGCGAAGGCGTCGGCCAATTGGTCCGGGTTCTCCAGGAAGCGCCGTGAGATTTTTTCGTAGATCGGGTCGAAGCGCAGCGCCAGGTCGGTGGTCAGCATGGTTGGATTACGCCGCTTGGACGGATCGTGGGCGTCTGGGATGATGCCCGCGCCAGCACCGTTTTTCGGTGTCCACTGATGCGCACCGGCCGGGCTCTTGGTCAGCTCCCACTCAAACCCGAACAGATTCTCCAGATAATTGTTGCTCCAGCGGGTGGGCGTGGTGGTCCAGGTCACTTCCAGACCACTGGTGATGGTATCGGGGCCTTTGCCGGTGCCGAATGCGTTCTTCCAGCCCAGGCCCTGTTGTTCCAGGCCGGCGGCTTCAGGCTCGGCGCCGACATTGTCCGCAGGCCCTGCGCCGTGGGTCTTGCCAAAGGCATGGCCGCCGGCAATCAGGGCCACGGTTTCTTCATCGTTCATCGCCATGCGGCCAAAGGTTTCGCGGATATCCAGCCCCGCAGCGACCGGGTCCGGTTGACCCTCGGGGCCTTCCGGGTTGACGTAGATCAGCCCCATCTGCACGGCGGCCAGCGGGTTCTCCAGATTGCGCCCCAGATCGGTACGGCTTTCTTCATTGCCCGGCTCGGCCACCAGTTGTCCTTCGCCGGGATCTTGCATCGCGGCTTTATCCGGCTTGCCGTAGCGGGTGTCGCCGCCTAACCATTTGTTTTCGGAACCCCAGTAGACGTCTTCGTCCGGCTCCCAGACGTCGGGACGACCGCCGGAAAAACCGAAGGTCTTGAAGCCCATGGATTCCAGCGCGACGTTGCCGGTGAGCACGATCAGGTCGGCCCAGGATATGTTGCGACCGTACTTCTGCTTGATCGGCCATAACAGCCGCCGCGCCTTGTCGAGACTGACGTTGTCCGGCCAGCTGTTCAGTGGCGCAAAACGCTGCTGGCCGGAGCCAGCGCCACCGCGCCCGTCGCCGGTGCGGTAAGTGCCGGCGCTGTGCCAGGCCATGCGGACAAAGAGCGGCCCGTAGTGCCCGAAGTCCGCCGGCCACCAGTCTTGGGAGTCGGTCATCAACGCATTCAGGTCATTTTTCAGGGCCTGGAAATCCAGGCTTTTGAATGCTTCGGCGTAGTTGAAATCCTCGCCCATGGGGTCGGACAGCGGGGAGTGTTGGTGCAGGATTTTCAGATTCAGCTGGTTGGGCCACCAGTCACGGTTCGTGGTGCCACCACCCGCAGCATGATTGAACGGGCATTTCGATTCGTTTGCCATGAGGAGCTACCTTGGTCGTATTCATCCAGCTATCCAGCCCGCGCGGGCTCTATAGCGACAGGTGAAAATCAATACGTAGATGCAGGGCTCACAGTTCGCTCATTGATCGTTCGGCCTTCCGGCAATCGACGTCGATTGCCCGCATCGTGGCCCACGGCAAGCCCAGTACGTTTCGAACGCTTTCGTATCTCTTATCAGGTCTGATCCGGCCAGCTTACGCTGGCGCTGAATCAAGGCTAGTCCTTCTGTGGCAGATCGCTAATAGCCGCAGTATTAATGGTTAATAGGCAGATTCTTTTACCCGGCTTGCCGGTCGAGGCAGATGATAAGGCCAGCGCTTGGTTACGGGAGAGGACCGGACCATGAACGAACGCCCCCGCAGCACGGCCATCCACGAAGCCGGCCACGCCTTGGCTTTTTGGTGGAACGGCCAGCCTATAAAACGCGTCACCGTACGCACCCGGGCTGAAGCCCGCGCGGGACCGATGTTCGACCTGCTCGGTCACCCGCAACACGCCGAAGGGTTAGTGGAGGCCGATTACCTCGTCCTGCGCCCGGCCTTCACCGCCCGGGGAATTGCTGAATATTTGCCATCGATGGTCGACTTTATTGAGCGCGACCTGATCCATTGCTTTTCAGGGCCTGTGGCCGAAGCGATCTACCGACATCGCCAATCCGACCGGCTGTTCCGAAGCAGTGGCCGCGCAGACCTCGTCCGCGGGCATGAACTGATCAGCCTGCTGCCCCCACGCCTGTTGCTCGACGCCGAATCCCGAGCCATCGCCCGTAGCAGTTGCCTTGTGCATCGTTACTGGTTTGCCGTCCGCGCGGTGGCGGACCTTTTGCAGGAGCAGGGGGCGATCGAGGGAGAGACCGTCGCCGCACTGCTGCACGAGATTACTGGGGAGGCGCCGGTGCGGTTGGGGAATGAGGTCAGGAGCCTTGATGCTTGAGTTGTAGCGGATGATGTAAAAGCTTGGTGATGCCGGGGTTTGTGGGGGAGCGTTGGCTGTGGCAAGCGGCAACCGAGCGGCTTACCATGCCAAGTAGAGGCCAAGGGAGCGAACTCATGCAAACGCTCAAAGTTGCAATCGCCGGATTCGGCGGCGTCGGACGTGCCACAGCCGACCTGCTCCTGTCCCGACACGAGCGCTATCGCCAGGTTTACGGCGTGGACGTTAGCCTGGTCGCGGTGTGCGGATCACGTGCAGGCCTGGCTGACGCGAACGGCCTGCACCCGCATCAGTTGAATGCACTGCAGGCGGGTCTTTCAGGGCCGGATTTCGTGATGGCGAGCGGCGCAGACGTTCTTATCGAGGCAGGGCCGAGCGATTTTCGCAGCGGCGAGCCGGGTCTTGCCTACCTTCGTACGGCGCTGTCGGCCGGTCTGGACTGCATCGTTATATCGAAGGGCGCTCTGGTCCACAGCGGGCGACAATTGCGCGAACTCGCGCAGGCCTCGGGGGCGATGCTCAAACTCAGTGGTGCAGCCGCTGCCGCCCTGCCGACACTCGATCTTCTCGACCACAGCCTGGCCGGCTGCAAGGTGCTCGCCCTCGAGGGCATCCTCAACGCCACGACCAACTACCTGCTTGACGCCATGAGCACACAGGGCCTCAGCTTCGATGCGGCGTTGCGTGAAGCGCAGGCAGGAGGGTTCGCCGAAGCTGACCCGCGCAACGACACGGAAGGCTGGGATACCGCGTGCAAGCTCCTGCTACTGGCCAACTTCGGTCTTGGTGCCGATCTGACGATGGACGACCTGGTGGTCGAAGGTATTCAGTCGGTCACGGCAGAGCGCATCGAGGCGTGGCGCGAGAGGGGGCTCGTTCCCAAGCTGATCGCCAGCCTCACCTGCGCAGACGGTGTTATCCGCGCCAGCGTCGGCATCAAGGCCTATCCGCTGTCCGACCCGTTCGCCCACGTCAGCGCAAAGAGCAAAGCGATCCGTATCAGCAGCGACGCAATGGGCGAGACGCTGGCAATCGGCTGTGGCGCTGAGCCGATCGCCACCGCAGCGGCCGCGCTGAAGGACCTCGAACACATCCTCATGGCCAGGACTGCTCGGTACTCATCTCTTTCGCAACCCCCATCCTGACCCTGCGTACCTTGCCACTGTGCCGCAATCAGGCCTTCTCCCATGGGCCAAACGTACTCGGTCTGCAGTTTTTCATCCCGAAGTCCGTGGCGCACGATTCGAGCACTGGTTACTGGGGCATGCGAGTGGGCTGGCCACGTCAGGCATGGACCCTGTCAAGAAGGGCCCGTAGAAACCAACGGCCCTAAAGCCACACATTCACCGCATAAATGTTCCAGAACCGTAAGCCTGTCCAATTCGCAGGCATCCGCTCTGGAGATAGTACCCATGGCTTTCAGCAAGATTGAGGGACTGAGGGCCTACTAAAAATTGGCCTATCTACGACATCGCCATGACTGCAGCACTGCGTTTACGCCATGGCGATCATCAGCATTCACGCGCGAACACACCAGGTGATTGAAATGACCAATCCAAAACTCGAAGTGCTGACACCAAGCAATTGCCAAGTGATCTTCATCGATCAACAGCCGCAAATGGCATTTGGGGTACAAAGCATTGATCGGCAGACATTGAAGAACAACACCGTGGGCCTGGCCAAGGCCGCGAAGATTTTCTCTATTCCAACCATCATCACCACGGTCGAAACAGAAAGCTTTTCGGGTCATACCTATCCGGAATTACTGGCCGTTTTTCCTGAGGCACCGATCCTTGAGCGTACCTCGATGAACTCCTGGGACGACCAGAAAGTACGCGATGCGCTGAAAAAGAATGGCCGTAACAAGGTGATCGTCTCTGGCTTGTGGACCGAAGTCTGCAATACGACTTTCGCACTGTCCGCGATGCATGATGCCGGCTATGAAATTTATATGGTGGCCGATGCCTCTGGCGGTACCAGCCAAGCTGCGCACGATTACTCCATGCAACGCATGATTCAGGCTGGAGTTGTCCCAGTGACCTGGCAGCAAGTTCTGCTGGAGTGGCAGCGTGACTGGAAGAACCGCGATACCTACGACGCCGTTATGGCATTGGTCAAAGAGCACTCTGGCGCATATGGCATGGGCGTCGACTACGCCTACACCATGGTGCACAAGGCTCCTGAGCGGGTAACACACGGGCCGACGCTGGAGCCTGTTGCGGCGAAGATCTGACCTCTGTCGGGTCGGCACTATAGGTCGACCCGACTTCAAATCAGTTCGGGTCTACCCGCCGTAACGGAGCTGGCTGGATTCGAGTGATCGCCAGGCGCCTGGCTCAACCCACAACGCCACGAGGAATGATCATGAGTGAAGATCTGTCAGACAAAGGCCGTCGCCGGTTTCTCGCTACCAGCTCCGTTCTCGGAGCCGCGGGAGCACTCTGGTCTGCCCTGCCTTTTGCCGGCTCCGCCGGCAGCTCTTTCGCCAACCCTGCGGGAGGTTCCATGGAAGCCGATCTGATTCTTTACAACGGCCGTCTGCACACCGTGGATCGTGAAAACCCGCAAGCAACAGCTGTGGCCATTAAGGACGGAAAGTTCATTGCCGTGGGCAGCGACGCAGAGGCCATGGCGGTCCGCGGTGATGCGACCCAGGTTGTCGACTTGCAAAAGCGTACGGTGATCCCAGGTCTCAATGACTCGCACCTGCACCTGATCCGTGGTGGCCTGAATTACAACCTGGAACTGCGCTGGGAGGGTGTTCCATCTCTCGCTGACGCGTTGCGGATGCTCAAGGATCAGGCTGATCGCACGCCTGCTCCGCAGTGGGTTCGGGTCGTGGGGGGCTGGAATGAATTCCAGTTTGCCGAGCGTCGCCTGCCTACCCTGGACGAATTGAACAAGGCCGCACCAGATACGCCGGTATTCGTTCTGCACCTTTATGACCGCGCCCTCCTGAATCGGGCGGCACTGCGCGTTGTCGGCTATACCCGCGATACGCCTAATCCGCCGGGCGGAGAGATTGTCCGCGACAGCAATGGCGATCCCACCGGCATGCTGGTAGCCAAACCCAACGCGATGATTCTCTATTCGACCTTGGCCAAGGGGCCAAAGCTGCCGCTGGAATACCAGGTCAACTCGACACGCCAGTTCATGCGCGAACTCAACCGCCTTGGCGTGACCAGTGCCATCGATGCTGGTGGTGGTTTTCAGAACTATCCGGACGACTATGAAGTGGTCCGCGAGCTGGCCAAGCACAACCAGTTGAGCGTGCGCATCGCCTACAACCTGTTCACCCAGAAACCCAAGGAAGAGCTGACCGACTTCAAGAACTGGAGCGCCATGGTCAAGCCTGGCGATGGCGATAACTTCTTCCGGCACAACGGTGCCGGTGAAATGCTGGTGTTCTCTGCCGCAGACTTCGAAGACTTCCTCGAACCTCGGCCAGACCTTGCGCCGACTATGGAGCAGGACCTGGAACCCGTGGTCCGTCACTTGGTCGAGCAGCGCTGGCCGTTCCGGCTGCACGCGACCTACGACGAATCCATTTCGCGAATGCTCGATGTGTTCGAGCGAGTCAATCGCGACATTCCGTTCAATGGCCTGCCATGGTTCTTCGATCATGCTGAAACCATCAGTCCGAAGAACATCGAGCGGGTACGCGCCCTTGGCGGTGGCATTGCCATTCAGGACCGCATGGCCTTCCAAGGCGAGTATTTCGTCGACCGCTACGGCAGCAAGGCCGCCGAACAGACCCCGCCAATTCAACGCATGCTGGCTGAAGGCGTTCCAGTTGGTGCAGGGACTGATGCAACTCGCGTCTCCAGCTACAACCCCTGGACCTCGCTTTATTGGCTGGTCAGCGGCCGAACCGTTGGAGGGCTGGAGCTGTACCCCAACGGCCTTTCGCGTGACACCGCCCTGCAGCTCTTTACCCATGGCAGTGCCTGGTTTTCGTCAGAGCAAGGCAAGAAGGGCCAGATCAAGGTCGGGCAACTGGCCGACCTCACGGCCCTGTCGGCGGACTTCTTCAGTGTCGAGGAAGAGGCGATCAAGTGGATCGAGTCGGTGCTGACCGTCGTCGACGGCAAAGTGGTCTACGGCGCCGCGGAATTCGACCAGCTGTCGCCGCCGAGCCTGCCGGTCATGCCGGACTGGTCACCGGTTGCCAAGGTCCCCGGCCACTGGCGTCCCGCTTCACCGCTGCTGACTCAGGTGCATCAATGCTCAGGCCCTTGCGCGGTGCATGCGCATAGCCATGACAAGGTGCGTCGGTCATCCGTACCCGTCAGTAACTACCAAGGTTTCTGGGGTGCCTTCGGCTGCTCCTGTTTCGCTTTCTGAACATGGACACGACTATCGAAAAGCGCTCCCCTTGGAGCGCGCTGCGCCATAGCACTTTCCGCTGGCTATGGCTGGCCAGCATTGCCTCCAACATCGGCACTTGGATGCACGAAGTAGGGGCCGGCTGGTTGATGACGACGCTGTCAGCCAGCCCCATGCACGTTGCCTTGGTGCAGGTTGCAGGCTCCGCGCCGATGTTCTTTCTTGCTCTTCCAGCGGGAGCCATGGCCGACATCGTCGACAAGCGTCGCTACCTGCTTATGGTGCAAGTGTGGATGGCCGCGGTGGCGATGCTCCTGGCTCTGCTCACGCTAAACGGCATGATGACCGTCGCGCTGCTGCTCCTCCTGACCCTGAGCATGGGCGTGGGGACTGCACTGATGATGCCGGCCTGGTCAGCTTTGACGCCCGAACTGGTCGACAAGCGCGACCTCGGTTCGGCCATCGCCCTGTCCAGCCTTGGCATCAACGTCGCCCGGGCCATCGGACCGGCAATTGCCGGGGTACTGGTCAGCCTCACCGGCCCCTGGGCCACCTTCGCGCTGAACGCCGTATCGTTCCTCGCGGTGATGGCGGTGCTATATACCTGGAAGCGCGAGCAGACACCTGCGTTGTTCCCGGCGGAACGGCTGCTCGGTGCCATGCGCGCAGGCTGGCGCTACAGCCGCAGCTCCCAGCCGTTGCAAGCGGTGCTGGTGCGGTCGGCGGCGTTCTTCGTCGGTGCCAGTGCCGGCATGTCGCTGCTGCCGCTGATCGTACGCGCTGAACTGAACGGCAGCGCCAGCGATTTCGGTCTGCTGCTCGGCAGTGTCGGCGTCGGTGCAGTGCTCGGCGCTACTTTACTGCCGCGCATCCGTGATGCGGTGAACCCCGATCACCTGGTGGCCGGCTCCAGCCTGCTCTACGCCCTGGTGCTTTGCGCGCTGGCCGGGGTGCGCAACCTGTACTGGCTTATACCGGTGATGATGATCAGTGGCGCGGCCTGGATCGCCGTGTTGTCGAGCCTGCAAATGGCAGCACAGACTTCCGTACCCAACTGGGTGCGGGCGCGGGCACTGTCGGTATACATCCTGGTGTTCTTCGGCAGCATGGCGGCCGGCGGCGCGCTGTGGGGCTTCGTCGCCAGCCACCTGTCGATCAGCCTCACCCTGCTGATCGCTGGCGGGGTTCTGCTGGTGGGCATCGTACTGACCCTGCACTTCCATTTGCCGGTCACCGAGACCGAAGACCTGGCCCCGTCCCTGCACTGGCCTGCACCGATCCTTGCCGATGACCAGGACCAGGAACGCGGTCCAGTGATGGTCACCCTTGAGTATCAAGTCGACCCGTCGCAGGCAGAACAGTTTCGCCTTGCCATGCAGGATGTACGCAGCATGCGAATGCGCAATGGTGCCTTTTCCTGGGGGCTGGTCCAGGACAGTGAGCATCAGCAACGTTGGCTGGAGTTTTTCTTTGATGAGTCCTGGCTTGAACATCTGCGCCACCACGGCCGGGTAACCCGTGCCGAACAACGCATCGAGGCTGCGGCTCGCCAGTTCCAAGCGGTCGGGGTCGCCATACGCATTCATCACTACCTGGCCCCCACTAAGTCCCACACCTGAGCGCATTCACAAAGGAGTCAACGCATGAACTGCAATGACATGCGCAAGGTGGGTCTCAATCTGCTGATTCTTATTGGGGCGTTGATGCACGAGCGCAATCTCACTCGCGCCTCGGAAAAACGCTTCTTATGGGATCAGGGATGAATACAACCGTGCTATTCATACATGGCGAATGGCTGTCTGCCGCCGCCTGGGATAATTTCTCCAGTCGCTATCGGGCATGCGGCTACACCTGTATTGCGCCACCTTGGCCCTTATCGGAGGGGCCGCCAGAGAGGCTGCGCAGCGCGCCACATACCGATTTCCCACGGCTTGGGATCAGACAAATTATTGAGCACTATGCAGCGCTGATTCGGCGCATGCCTCAGCCGCCCTTGCTGATTGGCCACTCGCTGGGCGGTCTGCTCGTTCAGATGCTGTTGGATCGTGGTCTTGGCTGTGCCGGCATTGCGATTGCAGCGATACCCCCTCGCGGGGTAATACCGCGCTTGAGCGTTCTCTCCAGGGCGATACCCATGCGCATGGCTTGGGGCAGTTGGAAGCGAGTCATGTATTTTCCGCTACCAGAATTTACCCAACAATTTTCCCAGGCTATGGCGATCCAGGATATTTCGCTGCTATATGCAAACCATATCGTGCCAGCACCGGGGCGGATTTTCTTTGAAGCGGCTTTCGGTATTGGCACCTATGTCGATTTTGCCAATGACCGCAGAGCACCGCTGCTGTTGATCGCCGCCGAGAACGATCACAGCGTAGGGCCATGCGTGGTGACCTCGAACTATCGGCACTACAACCGCTCTGCGGCCAGCACCTCGCTCAAGTGCTTTGCCGGGTACAGCCATTGGCTCATCACCGAACCAGGTTGGGAGCAAGTAGCTGACTACACAATTGAATGGGCGCAAACTCAGCTGGGTCGTTTTTGATTTTTTTCAGGTTCGCGCGGTGATTAGCGTATTGGGATCTTACCCAACCAAACAGCAGTTGCTCACCCCAGGAAATCGCTGGCGCACATGCACGGCGTTGGCAATCCATATGCTGTTGGTTTGCCTGCCATGGTTCAGTACGACGGCAACGGCCTCCGACTACTTACTGGACACGCTGGAGCACCACCGTTGGACCGTCGCTGATGAGGGACCTAGCCAGGTAGGGGCTTTGGCCCAGACCCGAGACGGTTATCTCTGGCTCGGAACCAACGATTCGCTCTATCGCTTTGATGGTCTGGACTTCGCGCGCTATACCCCGCCAGACGGTAACCCGCTTGGCATCATTTCCGTACTCAAGGCGGAGGATGAGGGCCTGTGGGCCGGTCTCCGTACTGGGGGCATAAGCCTGATCACCGACACGGGCATAACCACTTACCCAGTCAGCGCTGGGTTGCCTGGCGGAGTGGTCTATAGCATCGCCAAGGATCACAGGGGCGCAGTCTGGATCGCAGCAAATGATGGTTTGGCACGGTTTGACGGTAACGCCTGGCAACGTATCGGTACCGACTGGAACTTTCCGGGACGACATGCCCGCGCGGTACTCCTCGACCGCGATGGAACGCTATGGGCAGCCAATGAAGATCGCCTGTTCTACCTGCCGTCGGGTGCCCGAGCGTTTGTCGATGCAGGCATTGCGGTTGGTTGGGTGAGTCAAATGGCTCAGGCTCCAGATGGGGCCATCTGGATGGCCGAACGATATGGCGGTTCGCTGCGCCGAATCGTGCCAAGCGAAGGCGATGCGGCGACCCAGGTGACCGTAATCGACGGTGCTAATGGTTTGTTATTCGACAGTGCCGGGGCGATATGGGTGGGTACCAGCGGTAAGGGCGTTCGCTATGTGCCAGCCTCTGCCAGCCGCAACGCGCTATCGATAACTGACGCCTTCGATCACCAAGAAGCGTTTATGGCCAAGGATGGCTTGAGTGCAGATAACGTTCTTCCAATACTCGAAGATGTCGACGGCAATATTTGGGTGGGCACTAGCGCCGGACTAGACCGTTTTCGGCCAAGTGCTATGGTCTCGGCCGCATTTCCACACAACGCCCAGAATTTCGCATTGGTTGCCGGTGCGGCAGGCAGCGTCTGGGCAGGTACCAGCAACCTACCTGCAATGCGCCTGAGCAGTACGGGGTTGACCACTCTGGATATACCGGCACCGATTAGTAATGCCTTTGGTGATGCTAACGGTGATATCTGGATGGCTGGCAGCAACGGTATCTGGCGTGCGCAAGGAGACAAAATCGAGCGGGTTGCCTCATTGCCAACTCAGGATGCGCTTGACTCAGCCGTACGCGCGATGACTCTCGATCGGGCGGGTGACCTGTGGGTTTCGATCAACCGCAAAGGGTTGTTCGTTCTTCGAGACGGACGTTGGTCAATCGTTGCCCCGCCTAATGCTGATCCAAGCCAGTTAATGCCTGTCAGCGCTACCACTGATCCTCTTGGCAGGCTCTGGTTCGGCTACCGTAATAACCTGATTGTGACTCACGACGGCAAGGTACAACGACACTGGGGGGCGGACGAAGGCTTAAAGGTTGGTCATGTCACCGCGATGCTACATCAGGGCCATCTCACCTGGGTTGGTGGCCAGCGTGGAGTGGCCTTCTTCGATGGTGAGCGCTTCCACAGCCTTCATCTACCAGACAATGGACTGTTCGACAATATCTACGCGATTCTAGCCGTACCTCCCAGAGAACCTGAAGGCGACGGTAGCTATGATCTCTGGCTCCACGGCAAAGCCGGGGTTTATCAGTTGACCGCTCGTGAATTAAAGCGCGCCATCGCTGACCCGCTATATCAAATAAGTTACCGCAGCTATGAGGTGATTGGTGGCCTGGCCAACGACCCCCACCAAGTACTCCCATTACCCACCGCAGTGCGTAGTACGGATGGACGTCTATGGTTTAGCACCAGTAAGGGCGTGACCTGGATCGATCCAACTCGCTACGTGCAGAGTAAAGCCGCCCCCAAGGTAGTTATCCAATCATTCAATGTCGATGGTAAGGAACCCCCACCCAGTGAGTTGTCACGGCTGGGAGCAGAGCCAAGAAGCATCGAAATCTCTTACACAGCGCTCAGCCTCTCAGGTATGCAAGGCTTGCACTTTCGCTATTTGTTGGAGGGGTTCGACACAGACTGGCAGCAGGCGGGTTCAAAACGTAGCGCCATCTATACGGGGCTCGGCCCCGGAGATTATAGGTTCCGCGTATTAGCCTCCAATCAGGATGGGCTACTGAGCACCGAAGAGGCCGTGCTGAGCTTCAGTATTCGACCCGTTTTCTACCACACCCCACTGTTTATCGTATTGAGCGGTCTAGCAGTGGTAAGCGTTTTGTGGATGCTGCATCGCTTCAATATTCGCCGTTCAGCCCAGAATCTGCGGGACCGCCTCGAGGAGCGACACGCCGAGCGCGAGCGAATCGCCCGTGAACTGCATGACACCCTACTCCAGGGTGTGCAGGGCCTTATGTTGAGTTTCCAAGCCGCCACTGAGCAAATCCCCAGTACTCATCCGGCTCGAGGCAGAATGGAGAGAGCGCTAGACCGCGCAGATCAGGTTTTGGTGGAGGCACGAGAGCGGGTGAATAATCTGCGTGATCTGAACGAGCCTGCTCTGAACCTGATTGATGCATTTGCCGCTGTCACGAGTGAGCTGCAGCTAGAAGGCAGTACGCGCTTTACCCTGAGCAGCCACGGCACGCCACTGCCGCTGCACCCTATAGTCGGTGAAGAAAGCTACCGGATAGGCTGTGAAGCGATCATGAACGCCTTTCGACATGCCAATGCGCAGAACGTGGAAATCCAGATCGTCTACACCAAACACGCATTTCAGCTGAGCGTTGGCGATAATGGTAGCGGCATCAACCCACAGTATCTGCCGCCCAATATCCGCCCCAATCACTGGGGCTTACACGGCATGCTGGAGCGGGCCGAAAAAATCGGCGGACGGCTGTCTATTCAAAGAGGAGCCCACAGTGGCACTGAAATTCAACTGACTGTACCCGCGGCAACGGCCTATCGACGTATCCCGCGACGACTTAGCCAGTGGCTACGTGTATTGACCCAATTGAGGCCCTGAGTGTGCACCCAGAGAATGAACAGATACGCGTGCTGGTCGTCGATGACCACCCTCTGCTGCGCGAGGGTATAGCCGCCGTCCTTGAAGCCCAATCAGACATAGCGCTGGTCGGCGAGGCGACCAATGGGTACGAAGCGCTTCAGCTATTTCGCTTGCTGCGCCCGGACGTCACCCTGATGGATCTACAAATGCCCGAGATGGATGGCATCGAGGCGATTCATGCCATCCGCGCCGAGTTTCCTTGCGCACGCATTGCCATTCTGACCACCTATCGGGGTGATGTACGGGCATTACATGCGATCAAGGCGGGAGCTATCGGCTACTTATTGAAAAGTAGTCTACGCAAGGAGTTGCTGGATGCCATCCGCTCTATTGCTGCAGGCAACAACCATTTCCCGGCAGAGATAGCTGTTGAACTGGCTGATCACCTAAGCCACGACTGCCTGACCGCTCGTGAAATCCAAGTTCTGCAATGTGTGGCAATGGGTAAACCCAACAAGCAAATCGCCGCGGAACTCATGATCACGGAAGACACCATCAAGGGGCATTTAAGAAATATCATGGACAAGTTGGGTGCCAGCAATCGCACCCATGCTGTCACTCTCGGCATTCAGCGCGGCATCATCACTGTGTAATACCCCACTTTTGAGGGGGGCGCGCGCCCCCCATTGTTGTCTTATGTGCGATCAGTGCACGGCGTAGCATGGCGCCATGGACATAAAGATCCACAGTGGAGCACCGCCATGCGTGCCACCTTGCATGCCGTTACCCCGGCAACTGCAGTAGACAGCCAGACTCAGCGCTGTATTTCCGACGAGGCTTATGACGGCGTCATGCAATTGCTTAGAGATGCTCAAGCGCACCTGAGCATTGACCGTGACTCAGCCTGCCTATGCCTGACCCGCGCCCTGGTCAAGTTGCAAAAGAGCGATAGTCAGTTAAAAAGCCGTCATGGCTGCCTATCCAGTTGGCAAACTAAACGGGTGGTTGACTACATCGACGCTAACCTCGACTCATCAATACGCACAAATCAGCTGGCTGCTGTTCTCAGCCTGAGTGTCAGTTACTTCTCGCATGCTTTCAAAAATACCTTTGGTGTAACGCCGCTGGTCTACGTCGCACGTCGTCGCATCGAGTCTGCGCGTCAGATCATGCTCACGACCGACTCCTCGATGACCGACATCGCCCACAGCCACGGATTCTGTGACCAATCCCATTTCATCCGTACCTTCCGCCGCCAGATCGGGGTTACACCTCAGGCCTGGCGACGTTTGTGCGATGCCGGGTTATACGAGGAACAGACCAGTTCCACCCCCAGAACACTGGCCATTGTCAGGGCCTCAGCGTGCAACGCATAGCGCAGGGCTATCCCCTCGGATATCGAAGCGCAGGGGCTTGCCGCCAGCGCTCATCCAAATTGCTGAATTTGAAACAATGAGCCTAGAGGCCTTCGCTGCGGCAGGCGGATGACTGTGAGTTGGAAATCGTATGCCATCAGGGCGAGTACGTTGCTTGTATCGCATCAAAGCTGCACGGCTAGTCGAGCAGCGTCAGAGTGACGACGAGTACGCCGTCGGAGGAGATGGCACGGCCGTCACGGCCGCCGGTGGCTTCTGCATAGGCACGCTAAGCAATGGTTTGAATCGACATACGCCGGCTTTCAAAAAAGCTGAAGGACACCACGAAAAAGATCACCAGCACCACAAATGGAATACGCCTTGGAATACATTTCAAAATGGATCTGCGTGAAGCGCTGTGGAGCTCGATGGCGCTGAAAGCCCCGTATTTACTGGATTTCAGGCACAAAAAAAGACGTCCGTGGACGTCTTTAGATGATGAAGTGGTGGAGCCGGGGGGATTTGAACCCCCGTCCGCCAGTACTCCGCTGTCGGTACTACATGCTTAGCCGTGTCTATTAAGTTAACCCTCAGCGACCCGACGGGCAGGGTGCTTTGGGCGAGTTGTGTAAGTTTTAGCCGATTCGTCCACAACGTACTGCACGGCGATTCCGTTCTATATGACAATCACTTTGGGTTTACGGACATCCCCTGGTGATTGCTGGACCCGAAGGTACCAGAAGGGAAGGGCTAAGGCTGCTTACGCAGCGAGAGCGTATTCCCCGTAGGTTTCGTCATTGGCAACTATAGGAAGTTGCAACAGTGGATTTACGAGTTCTGTTACCAACTCGGCATGCACCTAAAGTTTCGCAACCGGCGTCGAATCCTAAACGGCCCCGAGCCTGTAGCTCCGTGAATCAGCTGGAGCGACAAGCCTGTGCAGTGTACGCCAATACGCGGCTGAGGCCAACCCGAAGGTTGGCCTGACGCGAGGTTACTGCTGATCGCCCTTGTTGTTGTTCTCCAGTTTTTGCAGGGCCTGGGTGGTCAGCGAGATGCAGTTTTCGATGCCTTTCTCGGTGCCTTTGGCCTGCTCGGCCTCGGCTTCGGTCACTTTGGAGTTAACCTCGGTCTTCAAGTCTTCGCTCATTTGTTGAGCGGTGGTCATATTGGTTTCAATTTTTTTTAGCTGGGTATCACAGAGGTTCGTGTCCGCTGCAAACACCGGAGAGGCCAACAGTGCCGCGGAAATGAACAAGCCAGCAAATGCGGTGTGCTTCATGTGGATCTCCTTGAACGTTTGGTCTCGGTGCTGGCGGATGGACGTGGCCAGGCCCGAGTCAATAAAGGGCCCGACGGCGTCGGGCCTATTCAAGTGACTACAGCGAAACGCAGGAATTCGATTTTTCTTCGGGTGCGATGGGGAGCCCCTCAGCGTCGGCGGATTTGGGCCGGGTGACGCGATCCACCAGATACACCAGGCCGTGGTAGTCGATTTCGCCATGGCGCGTCAGACCGATCTCGCAGGTGCGGCTGGTGGAGACGCCTTCGCTGCAATACTGCACCGCGTCCTTGAGGGTTCGTAGTGAGTGGGCGTTGAGCTCCGGTGTGGTGAAGCCTTTGTCTCCGGCAAAACCACAGCAGTGGATGCCTTCGGGGATCACGACTTGCTTGCTGCATTTGCGCGCCAGGTCGATCAGTGCTTGGCTCTCGCCCAAGTGTTGCGTACTGCACGTGACGTGTACGGCAATCGGTGCATCCTGCGGGGTGAATTCGAGACGGTCCATCAAGTGCGTACGAATGAAGCGCACCGGGTCGTACAGGTCCAGTCGAACATTTCCCAGGTCCTGGACCAGGCGCAGCGTGCAAGGGCTGGTGTCGCAGTAGATCGGGTCGATCCCGCCACGGCTGGCGTGGAGCAAGGCGCCGATCAACTCCTGGCGCTTGTGCTCGGCCTGTTCCGCGTAGCCTTTGGATGCGAAAGGCTGGCCGCAGCACAGGCTGTCCACGTTGTCTGGAAAGACCACCTGATAACCGGCTTTTTCCAGCAGTCGTTGGGTTTTTTCGTACAGCGACATCTGTTCTTTGTCACCCGCCGCCGGCGCCATGGCGCGCGACACACACGCGGCTAGATAGACCACGCGCGGGCGTTCGTCGCAGACGGCCGGGCTGAAGCGGATGGCTTTTTCCGGCTGCGGCATGGCGTTGTCCCACTGGGGAACCTGACCCTTCGACAGCCGGGTCAGGCCGGCTGACAGGCGGGCCAGTCGCGGCGCGCCCAGCAGCATTCGGGCACCGTTGGCGACGTGCAGGGTAAAGCGTGCGCCTTGCAGGGCGATGGCGAAATTGCTTGCCAGCCAATCGGCGGTTTTCGTACGCGTTGCGCTGCGGCTACGGAGTTTTTTCACCAGCTCGCCGGTGTTGATGCCGACCGGGCAACGTTGTGCGCATAACCCGGTGGCAGCGCAGGTGTCGATGCCGTGATATTGGTAGGCCGTTTCCAGCGCTGAAGTGTCGATGCCTGCGCGCTTTTTCGCCTGGATGTCCCGCCAGATCACGATGCGCTGGCGCGGGCTTAAGGTCAGGTCTTTGGACGGACAGACCGGCTCGCAGAAGCCGCACTCGATGCACTTGTCCACTATCTCGTCGGCCGCCGGCAGCGGCTTGAGGTGCTTGAGGTGGATTTGTGGATCTTCGCTGAGCACCACGTCCGGGTTGAGGATGCCGTTAGGGTCGAGCAGGCGTTTGAGTTGCCACATCAACTGGTAGGCGTCGCTGCCCCACTCCAGTTCGACGAATGGCGCCATGTTGCGGCCGGTGCCGTGTTCGGCCTTCAACGAACCGCCGAACTCCACCGCCACCAACTGCGCCACGTCATCCATGAATGCTTGATAGCGCGCAACTTCTTCGGCGTTGTTGAAGCCTTGGGTGAAGACGAAATGCAGATTGCCTTCCAGGGCGTGTCCGAAAAGAATCGCCTCGTCGTAGTGATGTTTGTCGAACAACTCGATCAGGCGGTTCACGCCAAGGGCCAGTTGCTCGACCGGGAAGGTCACGTCTTCGATGATCACCGTGGTCCCGGTTTTGCGTACCGCGCCCACCGCAGGGAAAGTGTCTTTGCGGATGGCCCAGAGTCGCGCGTTTTCTCGCGGGTCTTCGGTGAAGTCGACCTGTTTTTCCACAGGGAAACCGGCCAGCGATGCCATGATCCGGGCCAGTTGCTCTTGCAGCAAAGATGACGAAGCCGCGCGGGATTCAATCAGCAGGGCGCAGGCATTTGTCGACAGATGCTGTACGAAATCCGGCATGCCCGGTTTGTCCTGCACCGAACGCAAGCTGCGCCGGTCCAGCAACTCCACCGCCGATACCGGCTGGCTTTTCAACACCGTGACCGCGTTGCAGCAGGTTTCCACGTCCGGGAAGACGATCAGCGCCGAGGCTTTGTTCGGGTGATCGATGACGGTGTTGTAGGTCACCGCGCTGATGAAGCCGAGCGTGCCTTCGGAACCCACCAACAGGTGGCTCAAGATATCCACAGGCTCGTCGTAATCCACCAAGGCATTGAGAGACAGGCCGGTGGTATTTTTCAGACGGTATTTGTGGCGAATTCGAGCCGCCAGTTCGGTGTTGGCGCGGGTCTCGCGGCCAAGGGTTGCCAGACGTTCCAGCAGTTCGCCATGGCTTGTACGAAAAGCCGCCACGCTGGTTTCATCTTCAGTGTCCAGACGGGTGCCATCGGCCAGTACCAGGCGGATGCCAGCGAGGGTGTGATAGGTGTTTTGCGCGGTGCCACAGCACATGCCGCTGGCATTGTTGGCGACGATGCCGCCGATCTTGCAGGCGTTGATCGATGCCGGATCGGGGCCGATCTTGCGGCCGAACGGTGCCAGCCAGGCATTGGCCTGGGCGCCGATCACGCCGGGCTGCAAGCGGATCTGCATGCCTTCTTGGCGAATCTCGCGAGCGTTCCAGTTATCCCCCAGCACGATCAGTACCGAGTCGCTGATGGCTTGCCCGGACAGGCTGGTGCCGGCGGCGCGGAAGGTGACCGGCACCTGGTCGCGTTGGGCCAGTTGCAGCAGTGCTACCACTTCATCTTCGGATTCGACGCGTACCACCAGTTTCGGAATCAGCCGATAGAAACTGGCGTCGGTGCCGAAGGCCAATGTCGACAGCGGGTCGTCGAAACGGCGCTTTGGCGGGATCAACTGCTGTACGTCGCGCAGGAAAGGGGCCGGAAGCGTCATTGGTCCTCCAGAATCAGAACCACCAGATCCTTCGGACCATGGGCGCCATAGGCCAGCACCTGTTCGATGTCGGCCGTCTTGGAGGGCCCCGAGACCAGCAGGGCGTTGGTGGGCATGCCTTGGGCCCAGGCGAATTCCTGTTGCACTTCATAGAAGTTGTCGCGGATTTCGCTGGCCTTGAGCAAAGCAAAATGCACCGGCGGAACCAGGCTCATCAACCGCGGTTCTTCACGCGTCGGCCAGAGAATCAGGCTACCGGTTGCCGCGATGGCACCCAGGGTCCCGGTCAGGCTGGCGGGGGTGTCGTTGAACAGTTCGGCTTTCCATTGCTCGACAGGCCGGTCGTAGGCCTTGAGCGTTGGCAGCTCGGGATTGTTCGCCCAGAACTGTGTGATTTTTTGCCCGTGAGGCGTCGTCGGGGCGATGAGCAGGCTGGGTAATTGACGGTCGCGCAGCAACTGCGCCAGCAGCGCCGGCCAACCTTCGCCAGACGTCAGGTGGATTTCAGTGTGCACCGCTTCCATCAGTTTGCGCAGTTGAGCGATGCGCTCCTCAGGGGCGTAGCGATAGGTTTTCGTCACCAGGTCGACATCGAAGTTGTCGGCCACTGGTGTGGTGCCGGTCAGACTTTTACGCAGCTTGGCGAGGATATTGTCCTTGGCGCTCATCGACGGTCTCCCTGCTGGTTCAGGTGTTCGCGGGCCAGGTCATGCAATGAGCGGGCGGCGGGTTTGGGGGCGCTGTGGTTCTGCGTCCATGGGCCGACGTTGTCGGGCGTCAGGGCGCGCAGGCGCGTGGCGAGGAAAGCGAACAGCCGATACAGGCGCGGCGAACTGTTGAGTCGGGCCCAGGCGTTCCAGATGAAGCGCTCCTTGGGCGAATACTTACTGCCCTGGCCACGCATCACCGGGTTTGGACTGTCCGGTGCCTTGACGTTTTCTTCGCGCAGGCGCCGCAACAGCGCCGGAATTGGAATCTTCACCGGGCACACTTCGCCGCAGGCACCGCACAGTGAAGAGGCGCTTGGGTGGTCCGGCACTTTGGCCAGGCCCACCATGTGCGGCGTGATGATTTTTCCTATAGGCCCCGGGTAAACCTCGCCGTAGGCATGACCACCGATTCGTGTGTAGACCGGGCAATGATTCATGCAGGCGCCGCAACGAATGCAGTTCAGGGTCTGGCGCAGTTCGCTGTCGGCAAATGCCTGGCTGCGCCCGTTGTCCAGCAGGACCAGGTGCACTTGCTGCGGGCCGTCCAGTTCGTCGGCTTTGCGTGGGCCGGAGATCATGTTGACGTAGGTGGTGATCGGCTGACCGAGGGCCGAGCGGGTCAGCAGCGAGAGCAGCGGCACCACGTCCCGTAGGTTCTCCACGACTTTTTCGATGCCGGTCACGGCAATGTGAACCGGTGGCACGGTGGTGGACATCCGCCCATTGCCTTCGTTTTCCACCAGCAGCAACGTGCCGGTTTCGGCCACGGCGAAGTTGACGCCGGATACGCCGATGTCAGCCTCGAAGAATTTCTGCCGCAAGACCTTGCGACCGATCTGAATGAGTTGGTCAACGTCCTTGGTGTACTCCACGCCAAGTTTGTCGTGGAACAAGGACGCGACCTGACCGGCGTTCTTGTGGATCGCCGGCATAATGATGTGTGAAGGCTTCTCGTGGTCGAGCTGGACGATGTATTCCCCCATGTCGGACTCGAGACATTCGATGTCCCGACCCTCGAGGAAATGGTTCATCTCCATCTCTTCGCTGACCATCGATTTGCCCTTGATCACTTGCCGCGCCTCGTGAGCGCGGATGATCGAGAGGACGATGCCATTGGCTTCGTCCACCGTTTCCGCCCAGTGTACTTTCACACCGTTGCGGGTCAGGTTGGTTTCAAGCTGCTCGAGCAGGTCGGGCAACTTCGATAACGCACGAGCGCGGACGGCATTGCCCAGCACTCGCAGATGTTCTCTTTCGTGGGCATCGCTGAAGGACGCTGCCCGCTTGGTCATCAGTGAATCCATCGCTGTGCGAAAGTTGTTTCGCAGTTGCGTGTCGTCCAGCGCCTTGTGGGCCCGGGCGCGAAAATCTTCCTGCACCTCAACGGTTGGAATCAGCGTCGGTGTGCTCATACGACACCCCCGGTGCGCTGCCAGAGGAAGCTCGCCAGGTGCTGCCCGCGTAATGCTTGCTGCTGTTTCTCCAGGGCGCCATTGATATTCATCAGGCAACCGCAGTCGGCACTGACGACCTGGTGCGCGCCGGACTCCTTCAGCGCGCGGGTCTTGTCGGCCACCATCGCGCCGGAAATATCCGGCATGCGAACGCTGAACGTCCCACCAAACCCACAGCATTCACTTTCATGGCTGTGTTCGACGCGCTCCACGTTGTCCAGCTGCGCCAGCAAGGCGCGGCCATGCAAGTGGGTGTTCATTTCCCGTCGTGCCGAGCAGGAGGTGTGCAGCGCGACCTTCACCGGTTCGCCCCTGTCGTTCAACTGCACCTTGCAGACAAACAGCAGAAACTCGGCCAATTCATAGGTTCTGGCCGCCAGGGCCTGGACCTGTTTGAGCGTATCGGGCTCGTCCTTGAACAGGTCGGCATAATGCTCGCGCAGCATGCCGGCACAGGAGCCCGACGGCACCACCACCGGATAATCTCCGGCAAACAACGCCAATTGCGCCCGCGCTACCGTCCGGGCCTGCTCGGTGTAACCGGAGGTGTACGCCGGTTGCCCGCAACAGGTCTGCCCTTGCGGGTAGTCCACCCGTATCCCTTCGCGCTCCAGAAGATGAATCGCATCCATCCCGGCTTCGGGATAGAACAGGTCCACCACGCAGGTTCCGAACAGGTAAACCCGTTCGGGCTTGTTGCTGGGGTACTGCCGAGGCTCGGGCAATGGCGGGGCGACACGGGTCGCATTCGGCACGGCGTTGTAAAAAAGCTCGCTCATCAGGCGTGTCTCCGGGTGGTCCCGGTTATCCGTCCGCTGAGGCTGCTGAATATAGATAAGGAATCTTTCAGCAGCCTTGCAGACCCGGTTATCAATAGCAGACGCCGAATCGTGGTTCGGCGTCGTTCTTTTTCGGTGTTAGCTGTCGTGCTTAGTGCACCAGCATGCCGGTGAACCAGTAGGCCTGGGCCAAGGTGATCAAGCCCACGATCGTTGCAAAGAATAGGCTGTGTTTCAGGGTGAAACGGAACAGATCCGATTCCTTGCCCACCAGGCCGGTCGCAGCGCAGGCCACGGCAATGGACTGTGGCGAAATCATCTTGCCGGTCACACCGCCACTGGTATTGGCTGCGACCAGCAATGTGTCGTTGACGCCGATCTGGTGCGCGGTGGTGGCTTGCAGTGAGCCGAACAGCGCGTTGGACGAGGTATCGGAACCGGTCAGGAATACCCCCAGCCATCCCAGGAAGGGCGAGAAGAACGGGAACGCCGCGCCCGTGCCGGCCAACACCAGGGCCATGGTGGACGACATGCCCGAGAAGTTGGTGACGAAGGCGAACGCCAACACCATGCCAATGGACAGGATAGGCCAACGCAGCTCGTAGAAGGTTTCTTTTAAAGTGGTAAGACCAGTTCTGAGGTTGATCTTCAGCACCAGCATCGAGATCAATGCGGAAAAGAAAATCGCCGTACCGGTGGCGGAAATCGGATCAAGTTTGAAGATCGCCGGGATGGCTGTTGGATTGGTCACGATCGGCGCGACCTTGATCACCATCTGATCCAGGTGCGGGATGGCGAAATTGAACACCCAGCCGTACATCGATCCGCCTGGGGCGAACATCGCCTTGAACGGTTTGAGCGTCCAGATCGTCACCAGCACGGTGAGGATCAGGAACGGTGACCAGGCCTTGAGGATTTCTCCCAGGCTGTAAGGGGAAGCCACGGTGCTGCGTGGCTGGCCGAAACCGCCGACGCTGGCGGTAATGGCTGCGCTGGAGGTGGCGCCGGCAATCTGGGCGCCTGCGGTGCGTTTTGGCTGCCAGATTTTCAGGAACAGGGTCAGGGAAACCAGGCTGGCAAGGGCCGACGTGATGTCCGGCAGTTCCGGGCCGATGAAGTTGGAAGTGAAGTATTGGGTGATGGCGAAGCTCAAGCCTGCCACCAGCGCCGCCGGCCAGGTTTCCCGAACACCGCGCAGGCCATCCATCATGAACACCAGCCAGAACGGTACAAACAGCGACAGCAATGGCAATTGACGGCCCGTCATGGCGCCGATCTTGAACGCGTCGATCCCGGTGACCTGACCGGCCACGATAATCGGAATGCCCAGGGCGCCGAAGGCCACGGGGGCGGTGTTGGCGATCAAGCACAGGCCCGCAGCGTACAGGGGGTTGAAGCCCAGGCCGACCAGCAGCGCCGCGGTAATCGCTACCGGCGCGCCGAAGCCGGCGGCACCTTCCAGAAATGCCCCGAAGCAAAAGCCGATCAACAGCACCTGAAGGCGCTGGTCATCGGTGATCGACAGCACCGAGCTGCGGATCACTTCGAACTGGCCGCTCTTGACGGTCAGTTTGTAGAGAAACACCGCCGCGACGATGATCCAGGCGATAGGCCACAGGCCATAGGCAAAACCATAACCGGCAGCAGCGAACGCCATGTCCGCCGGCATTTGAAACGCGAAGATCGCCACGGCAATCGCCAAGGCCAGGGTGATGCTGCCGGCCACATGTCCCTTGAGGCGAAACACCGCCAGGGCCAGGAAGAAAAATACGATGGGGATGACGGCCGCAAGTGCGGACAAGCCGAGGCTGCCGAGCGGGCTGTAGAGCTGTTGCCAGGTTTGCATAGTGGGTGGGCCCCTAATTGTTGTTGGTCAGGCACTGGTCAGCGATTTTGGATAATTGGTAAGACCAATTTACAAGCGCTGTCGGCTAGGGTAAAAGCCTTGGTTGTCGCATGTCAATTTGCCGCTCTGAAACTTTCGTCGAATGAGTGCGGCCGATGGCATCTGATCTGTGGGTCGAAGTGGCTTCTGGAGGGTGTCGGCGGGGCGCGGATAGGCGAGAATAGAGAGCCCGGCGAGCCGTCGGGATCGTGGAGAGTCGAGTTATGGGGTTTGATCAGATTCGTCAGCGCCGTTTGTCTGACGATATTGTCGAGCGGCTTGAAGGAATGATCCTTGAAGGCACGCTGAAGTCCGGCGAACGCCTGCCCGCCGAGCGTGCCTTGGCCGAGCAGTTCGGCGTGTCACGCCCTTCGTTGCGCGAAGCGATTCAGAAACTGGCGGCCAAGGGTTTGCTGGTCAGTCGCCAGGGCGGTGGCAACTATGTGGTGGAGTCGCTGGGCTCAACCTTCAGTGATCCCCTGTTGCAGTTGTTGGAAAGCAATCCTGAGGCGCAACGTGATTTGCTGGAGTTTCGCCATACGCTGGAAGCTTCCTGCGCTTACTACGCGGCACAGCGGGCCACGGACGTGGACCGCGAGCGGCTGACGGCGGCGTTCGAGGAGCTTCAGGATTGCTATTCACGCCATGAAAATGTGAGTCGGGCTGAGGAGGGCGCGGCGGATGCGCGGTTTCACCTGGCCATCGCCGAAGCCAGTCACAATGCAGTGTTGCTGCATACGATTCGGGGTCTGTTCGATCTGCTCAGGCGCAACGTCGTCACCAACATTGGCGGCATGTACAAACAGCGCAGCGAAACCCGAGACATGCTCATCAGCCAGCATCGGGAGTTGTACCAGGCCATTATGGGCGGGCACGCCGAGCAGGCGCGGGAAGTCTCCAGCCGGCATATTCTGTATGTGCAGGAGGTGTTGGAAGAGGTGCGTCAGGAAGTGCAGCGGGTGGCGCGGGCAGAGCGGCGCAAGGGGATGTAGTCAGTGGGTTCTATAGTGATTGGACCCCTGTGGGAGCGAGCCTGCTCGCGAAAGCGGTCTGTCTGGCACATCAAGGTTGCATGTGCCTCCGTCATCGCGAGCAGGCTCGCTCCCACATTGGATCTTCAGCGAACGCATAACCCAGGCGAAAGAATCAGTCTTCCTTGCCCTTGTTGCGTACCGCGCGTTGCAGCTCGCGACCGGCGTCGCGTTCGCGCTCGGTATCACGCTTGTCGTATTCCTTCTTGCCTTTGCCCAGCGCAATTTCGCATTTGATCAAATGCTTGCTCCAGTACAACGACGTGCAGACGCAGGCGTAGCCTTTTTGCTGCACGGACGCGAAGAGCTTTTCCAGCTCGCGCTTGTTGAGCAGCAGCTTGCGCGAGCGTGTCGGATCGGCGATCACGTGGGTGCTGGCGGTGGTCAGGGGCGTGATATGGCTGCCCAGCAGCCAGGCCTCGCCGTCCTTGAGCAGCACATAACTGTCGACCAGTTGCGCCTTGCCTGCACGTAAGCTCTTTACTTCCCAGCCGGCCAGGACCATGCCAGCCTCGAAACGTTGTTCGATGAAGTAGTCGTGTCGCGCTTTTTTATTTTGCGCGATGGTCCCTGTGGGGTGTTTCTTCTGTTTAGCCATAGGGGCGGCATTATAGGCAGTTGCGGGCGTGTCGGCTACGGTGAAGCTACGTGCTTGAGCAGGTTGAATGAATCCCGGACAATGCGGCCTCTTTTTCGAACGCTTGGGCGTGATCACGATGTCGACAGACAAGGTTTCTGTCCACGGCAGTTGGGCTAGCCGCTGGGTCTTCATATTTGCCGCAACCGGTTCGGCCGTGGGGTTGGGCAGTATCTGGAAATTTCCCTACATGGTCGGCGTCTATGGTGGCGGTGCCTTTGTATTGATGTTTCTGGCGTGCATCGCGCTCATCGGCGCGCCGGTGATGCTGGCCGAAACCCTCATCGGTCGTCGCGCCCGACAAAGCCCGGCCAATGCCCTGAAGGTGCTGGCAGTGGAGGCCGGGCACTCGGCCAAGTGGTCGTGGGGCGCGTTTGCCGGAATGATCACGGCGCTGCTGATCCTGTCTTTCTACAGTGTGGTCGGCGGCTGGTCGCTGGACTACATCATCGATATGGGGCGCGGGGACTTTCAGGGTGTGACACCCGATCAGGTCGGCGCCTACTTTGGTGATGTGATCTCCGATCCCTGGCGGCTGACACTTTGGCATACGATTTTCATGCTGCTTTCTGCGGTGGTGATTGCCCGCGGGGTGGTTGCGGGGCTTGAGCGCAGCCTGCGAATAATGATGCCACTGCTGTTCGTGATGATCCTGGTATTGCTGGGCTACAGCATGACCACCGGGCACTTCATGGAAGGCGTTCACTTCATGTTCGATTTCCAGCCGGAGAAAGTCATGGATGGCCTGCTGCCGGCCATGGGGCATGCGTTTTTCTCCCTGAGCGTGGGGGTGGGCTCGATCATGATCTATGGCGCCTACATGCCCAAGAGCGCCTCGCTGACCAAGACCGTTGTAGGTGTCGCGCTGCTGGATACCTTTGTATCGTTGCTGGCCGGGCTGGCGTTGTTTCCGATTGTCTTCGCCGCCGGCCTGAACCCCAGCGAAGGGCCGGGGCTGATGTTCGTCAGCCTGCCATTCGCTTTCGGCAACATGGCATTTGGTCAATTCATGGGGGTGGTATTTTTTCTCCTGGTGGCCATTGCTGCCTGGAGTTCGGCCATTTCCCTGCTGGAACCCATGGTCGCTTATCTGGTGGAGCGAACCCGGCTCAGTCGCGCCTGGGTGACGTTCTGGCTGGCCTTTACCTGTTGGTTCGTTGGCCTGGGGACGGTGTTTTCCTTCAATATATGGAAGCAAGCGAAGTTTTTCGTGAACGAAGGCGGGATGTTCCATCTCTACCAGTGGGGAGCAACCGGAGGGCTGGATTTCTTCGGCGTGATTGATTTCTTCACATCACGGATCATGCTGCCGCTGGGTGGTTTGTGTTTCGTGGTGTTTGCAGGATGGGTCATGGGGCGTGAGGCGGTGCGTGACGAATTGTCGTTGCGCAGCCCTGTACTGTTTACCTTGAGCCTGTTCTTGATGCGCTATGTAGCGCCCATTGGCATTCTTGTAGTGTTTGCCGCCCAGCTGTGGAAGTGACGCTTACATGACGACACATATTCAACGCTCGGCCTTGCTGCCCTATCCGGCGCAGGCGTTGTACGACCTGGTCAACGATGTGGCAAGTTACCCGCAATTTTTGCCTTGGTGCTCGTCCGCCGAAGTGCTCGAAAGCTCTGAAGCCCATATGCGCGCCAGGCTCAATGTCGCCAAGGGCGGATTGAGCCAGCACTTTGTCACGCGCAACACCCTGGTGCCTGGACAGTCCATTGAAATGAACCTGGAAGAGGGGCCTTTCAATCAGCTCCACGGCGTCTGGGTGTTCAAGGCGCTGGGAGAGAAGGCCTGCAAGATCAGCCTGGATCTGTCGTTCGACTATGCAGGTCCGTTGGTGCGAGCCACGCTGGGGCCGTTGTTCAATCAGGCGGCCAATACCCTGGTCGACGCGTTCTGCCAGCGCGCCAAGCAAAACGCCGAGCTTGCCCGTTGATTGAGCTGGAAGTGGTGTATGCCGGCGTCGATCGTCAGGTCTTGCGCGTATTTTCCGTGCCGGAAGGCACCAGTGTTCGGGCGGCGTTAGAGGCGTCCGGCATTGCTGCTGAGTTTCCGCAACTGGATCTGGCCACTTGCCCGGTGGGGATTTTTGGCAAGGTGGTTGCCGATCCGGATCGCCAGGTGGTGCGGGCGGCTGATCGACTTGAAATTTATCGACCGTTATTGGCAGATCCAAAAGAGATTCGGCGGCTGCGTGCCGCCAAGGCCGCCCAGGCGCGCCAAGCTGATCAATAGTCAGCTCTGAATTGCAGGCAATAAAAAACCCGGTAAGCCGGGTTTTTTATTGAGCAATTTATTGCGGCGAAGTATCCAGTGGTTCTGGCGTCGGGACCGGTACGGTCTCGACGTTGTCCACGTCCTTCTGGATCTGATCGAGCAACGAGCCTGGCTTGACCGGTTTTTCCGGTTTCGGCTGCTCGGCATTCTGGGTTGGGTCGGTCACTGTAGTGCCGCTGTCCTGGCCCATAATGGCCTCGTCGCGGCTCACGCCGGGCATGAAATCGCCAGACAGGCTGACAAGTTGGTCATTGGCGTTGAAGATAACGCTGATGCGTTCCTGTTGGCGTTCACCACCACCTGGTTGCAGGCTGTACAAATAATCCCAGCGATCGGCATGGAACGTGTCGGTCAGCAGAGGGTTACCCATGATAAACCGTACTTGCCGACGGGTCATTCCCGGGCGTAACTGGTCTATCATGTCCTGCGTGACGACATTGCCCTGCTGGATGTCGATTTTGTAAACCCCGGGGAATGAACAACCGGCGAGTGCGAGCAGTCCCACAAAGGTGAAACTGGTTAGCAAGAGCTTGGTGTTTTGCATCGGTGGGCGACTTCCACTATCTTGGCTGGGACAACGTAAACGCCGATCATACCCGCATTAAGAGAAGCTGCGAAGCAGCATCGCGAGAAAGCTGACCATGGTTGAAAATAGCGAACTACGCAAAGCCGGCCTCAAAGTGACCCTGCCACGGGTCAAAATTCTGCAGATGCTCGATTCCGCCGAGCAACGCCACATGAGTGCCGAGGATGTCTACAAGGCGCTTATGGAAGCTGGCGAGGACGTCGGTCTGGCCACGGTTTACCGTGTCCTGACTCAGTTCGAGGCGGCGGGGCTGGTGGCTCGTCACAATTTCGATGGCGGTCATGCGGTCTTCGAATTGGCCGATGGGGAACATCACGACCACATGGTGGACGTGGAAACCCGTGAGGTCGTCGAATTCACTTGTCCGGCAATCGAAAAGCGCCAAAAGGAAATTGCTGAAGAGCATGGCTTCGAGTTGATCGATCACCATCTCGTCTTGCATGTGCGCAAGAGAAAGCCGGTTTAAAGCTGTTGAAACGCAAAAAGGCGACCCCAGGGTCGCCTTTTTGCGTTTGGGCTGTTCAGATTTTTGCCGCGACGACCATTTTTTTCGCGTGAGCCAGGGACTCCTTGGTGAGGTCGATGCCGCCCAGCATCCGTGCCACTTCTTCCACGCGCTCGTTCTTGTTCAGCTTGGACACGGCGGTGCGAGTGGCGTCCTCGTCACGCACCTTGTGCACAAATAAATGCTGGTGTCCTTGGGCTGCTACCTGGGGCAGGTGAGTCACTGTTAGCACCTGGCCGCGCTCCCCGAGTCGACGCAGCAACTGGCCGACAATTTCCGCCGTAGGGCCGCCAATGCCCACGTCTACTTCGTCGAATACCAGCGTCGGTATGCGAGAGGTTTGTGCGGTGATGACCTGGATGGCCAGACTGATTCGTGACAACTCGCCGCCGGAGGCGACTTTGGCCAGGGCCTTGAGCGGTTGGCCAGGGTTGGCGCTGACCAGCAACTCCACCTGCTCCAGCCCGTTGGGCTGAAGCTCGTCCCCCGCGTTGGGGTGCAGCTCGATGGTGAAGCGCCCGCCGGGCATGCCCAGGCGCTGGATTTCCTGCTCAACGGCACTGGCCAGCCCGGTCGCGGCCTGCTGACGCAGCTCACTGAGCTCCCTGGCTTTTTCCTGATAATGACGGGCATAGGACGCCAGTTCGTCTCCCAGGCGCTCAATGGATTCGTCGTTGGCGTTCAGGGTTTCCAGCTCTTCAAGCAGGCGCTGCTGCAGTTCGGCGACATCGGTTGGCTGGACGCGATGCTTGCGCGCCAGCGTATAGATAGTGTCCAGGCGTTCTTCCAGATATTGCAGGCGCGCCGGGTCGGCGTCGAAATGATCCAGAAACCGGTTCAGTTCCCCGACGGCCTCCTCGACCTGGATCTGTGCGCTCGTGAGCAGATTGGTCGCTTCGCTCAGGGCACCTACCGAATTGTTGACGCTGGACAGCCGGTTCAGGCTGGCGGTCAGCGCATTGAGCACGTTCCCCGAGTCGCTTTCACTGCATTGCTCGACCACTTGCCGGCAAATGCCCAGCAGCGTTTCGGCATTGGTGAGGTTCTTGTGTTCCTGTTCCAGTTCCGCCAGCTCGTTTTCACCCAGGGCCAGGTTCTCCAGCTCTTCGAGCTGATAACTCAGCAACTGGTGGCGGGCACGTTGTTCGTCGCCGGAGTTGGAGAGGCGATCCAGTTCCTGGCGGGTCTGGCGCCATCGCTGGGCGGCCAGTTGAACCTGGCGGGCCAGATCGGTGGCGCCGGCGTATTCGTCGAGCAGGCGGCGATGGGTCTCGGTCTTGAGCAGGGACTGGTGTTCATGCTGGCTGTGAATGTCGATCAGCAGCTCGCCCAGGGCCTTGAGGTCGCCGAGGGGGCAGGGCGTACCGTTGATGTAACCCCGGGAGCGGCCTTCGGCGGTGATGACCCGGCGCAATATGCACAGGCCGTCGGTATCCAGGTCACGTTCCGCCAGCCAGGCGCTGGCCTCGGGGATGTCGATCAGGTCGAAGGTGGCCAGGATGTCGGCCTTGTCCGCACCGGGGCGTACCACGCCGCTGTCGGCGCGATCGCCCAGCGTCAGGCCCAGGGCGTCGAGCATGATCGATTTGCCGGCACCGGTTTCACCGGTGATCACGCTCATGCCCCGATCGAGCTCGAGGTCGAGGTGTTCGACGATGGCGTAGTTGTGTACGGACAGGTGCACCAGCATAAAGGCCGCTCCCAGGCTTAGGTCTGGTTATTTATACAGTGTTTTGTTTCGGCCTGACAATGCCTTCGCTTAGCTCGATTTGCTTGGGTGGAAGACTTTCTTAGCGCCGGGAGGAATGAATATGCAGGGGTTTTTTGTAAGGTTAATTCGTCGGACCGCCCTTGAAGCTGGAAAACACGGCCCCATATACCGGGGCAGAAGCGCGAGTTGAGCTCGCGGACGAAGTTGAAAGGAGAAATCTATGGCTGACGAACAGACGCAGGACACGCAAAATCTAGACGCCAATCAGGCTCCCCAGGATTCGGGTGACGACCTGGCGACACGTGTACAAGTGCTCGAAGAGCAACTGGCCGGTGCGCAGGATCAGGCGCTGCGTGTAGCCGCCGACCTGCAGAATGTCCGCCGTCGCGCCGAGCAAGATGTTGAAAAAGCTCATAAATTCGCCCTGGAGCGGTTCGCAGGCGACCTGTTGCCGATCATCGACAGTCTGGAGCGCGGCCTGGAGCTGTCCAATCCGGACGACGAAAACATTCGTCCGATGCGTGAAGGCATCGAGCTGACCCTGAAGATGTTCCAGGACACGCTCAAGCGCTATCAGCTTGAAGCCATTGATCCGCATGGCGAGCCCTTCAATGCCGAGCACCATCAGGCCATGGCGATGCAGGAAAGTGCGGACGTCGAGCCCAACAGCGTATTGAAGGTTTTCCAGAAGGGCTACCTGCTCAACGGTCGCTTGCTGCGCCCGGCCATGGTTGTGGTCAGCAAGACGCCGGCGCCGGTTTCGCCTTCTATTGATGAGCAGGCTTGAAATTTAGCGCAGCGGCCCCATTTAGAAGTCAAGCGTTTAAGTGCTACCGCAGTTAGCCACCACTGCTGCGGCAACAAAATCCAAGTTCCGGGAGAGTTAACATGGGCAAGATTATCGGTATCGACCTGGGGACCACCAACTCGTGCGTCTCCGTGCTGGAAAACGGCAAGGCCAAAGTAATTGAAAACGCTGAGGGCGCGCGTACTACGCCGTCGATCATCGCGTACGCCAACGATGGCGAAATTCTGGTTGGCCAGTCGGCCAAGCGTCAGGCAGTGACCAATCCGCATAACACCCTCTACGCGGTGAAGCGTCTGATCGGTCGCAAGTTCGACGAAGAAGTTGTTCAGAAAGACATCAAGATGGTGCCTTACAAAATCGCCAAGGCTGACAACGGCGACGCCTGGGTTGAAGTGAACGGCCAGAAAATGGCGCCGCCACAGATCTCGGCGGAAATCCTGAAGAAAATGAAGAAAACCGCCGAAGACTATCTCGGCGAAGCGGTGACCGAAGCGGTAATCACTGTTCCGGCCTACTTCAACGACAGCCAGCGTCAGGCGACCAAAGACGCCGGCCGCATCGCGGGCCTGGACGTCAAGCGCATCATCAACGAACCAACCGCGGCCGCTCTGGCTTACGGTATGGACAAGGCCAAGGGCGATCACACCGTGATCGTTTATGACCTGGGTGGCGGTACCTTCGACGTCTCCGTGATCGAGATCGCTGAAGTCGATGGTGAGCACCAGTTCGAAGTACTGGCCACCAACGGTGACACCTTCCTCGGTGGTGAGGACTTCGACATTCGTCTGATCGACTACCTCGTCGACGAATTCAAGAAAGAAAGCGGCATGAACCTCAAGGGTGACCCGCTGGCCATGCAGCGTCTGAAAGAAGCTGCCGAAAAAGCCAAGATCGAGCTGTCCTCGAGCCAGTCGACCGACGTGAACCTGCCGTACATCACTGCAGATGCCACGGGGCCGAAGCACCTGAACGTGAAAATCTCCCGCGCCAAGCTCGAAGCGCTGGTGGAAGACCTGGTTCAGCGCACCATCGAACCTTGCCGCATTGCAATGAAGGACGCCGGTATCGACGTTGGCTCGATCAACGACGTGATCCTGGTCGGCGGCCAGACCCGTATGCCGCTGGTTCAGAAGCTGGTAACCGATTTCTTCGGTAAAGAAGCGCGTAAAGACGTGAACCCGGACGAAGCCGTTGCCATGGGTGCCGCCATCCAGGGTGCTGTTCTGGCCGGTGACGTGAAAGACGTTCTGCTGCTCGACGTCAGCCCGCTGACCCTGGGTATCGAAACCATGGGTGGCGTGATGACTGCGCTGATCGAGAAAAACACTACGATTCCTACCAAGAAATCCCAAGTGTTCTCGACCGCCGATGACAACCAGAACGCCGTGACCATTCACGTGCTGCAGGGTGAGCGCAAGCAAGCCGCGCAGAACAAGTCCCTGGGCAAGTTCGACCTGGCCGAGATTCCGCCAGCTCCACGTGGCGTGCCACAAATCGAAGTGACCTTCGACATCGACGCCAACGGCATCCTGCACGTTGGTGCGAAAGACAAGGCCACCGGCAAGACCCAGTCGATCGTGATCAAGGCCAACTCCGGTCTGTCCGAGGAAGAAATTCAGCAGATGGTTCGCGATGCTGAAGTCAACGCCGAAGAAGACCGCAAGTTCGAAGAGCTGGCCAGTGCCCGCAACCAGGGTGATGCCCTGGTGCACTCGACTCGCAAGATGGTCGCTGATGCTGGCGATAAAGTGACCGCTGAAGAGAAAACCGCCATCGAGGCAGCTGTGGTTGCTCTTGAAGCGGCTGTCAAAGGTGACGACAAGGCGGCCATCGAGGCGAAGATCGAAGAACTGTCCAAGGTCTCCGCTCCAGTGGCTCAGAAGATGTACGCCGAGCAGGCTCAGCCGGCTGAAGGCGCAGCGCAGCAAGGCGAGTCGGCCGAAAAAGCCGATGATGTCGTTGATGCCGAGTTCGAAGAAGTGAAAGACCACAAGTAATCGCTTGTTGGTCGGCCGGTTGACTGCATTTGTGCGGTGACTGGTAGGATGTCGCCGCGCGGGAGCTTGCTCCCGCGTTGGCGTGTCTGGAGTCAGTGAATTTTTACAGCATGCGACAGCGTTCGGATGCTGGCGGCGTGATCGGGAATGCTCCTGCTTTCCGAGCGAGAGACGCCGCGTTTTGGCCGGTTCCCTGGCTGAAAGATGTGGGTTTGTACGGAAAGTCGCACTTTTCGTTCAAGGCCCAAGACCAGGATCGTTGAATTGACGTGAGTTGGGTCCGGGCCTGTATTGGGGCTCAACGAGTTTGGCAAGGTTCAGGAGAGGTTTGCCGGACGTCCTATAAGAGTGCAAAGACTAATGGCAAAGCGTGACTATTACGAAGTATTGGGTGTCGAGCGTGGTTCAAGCGACGCGGACCTGAAAAAGGCCTACCGTCGTCTGGCAATGAAGCACCACCCGGACCGTAATCCCGACGACAAAGCGTCGGAAGAGTTGTTCAAGGAAGCCAACGAGGCTTACGAAGTACTGTCCGATTCCAGCAAGCGTGCGGCTTACGACCAGTACGGTCATGCCGGTGTCGACCCGAGCATGGGCGGCGGCGGTGCCGGTTTTGGCGGGCAGAACTTCTCCGATATTTTTGGCGACGTGTTCAGCGACTTCTTCGGTGGGGGTCGCGGTGGTGCTCGTGGCGGCGCCCAGCGCGGCAGCGATTTGCGCTACACGCTGGAGTTGAACCTGGAAGAGGCGGTGCGCGGTACCACCGTCAACATCCGCGTTCCCACGCTGGTCAATTGCAAGCCGTGTGACGGTTCGGGCGCCAAGAAGGGCTCCTCGCCCGTCACCTGTCCGACTTGCGGCGGCATCGGTCAGGTGCGCATGCAACAGGGTTTCTTCTCTGTGCAGCAGACCTGTCCGCGTTGCCATGGCCAGGGCAAGATCATTTCCGATCCGTGCGATTCCTGCCACGGCGAAGGGCGCGTCGAAGAGTACAAGACGCTGTCGGTGAAAGTGCCGGCCGGTGTCGATACTGGTGACCGCATCCGTTTGTCTGGCGAAGGCGAGGCGGGTGCTCAGGGCGGTCCGACTGGCGACCTGTACGTGGTCATCAATGTGCGTGAGCACGCGATCTTCCAGCGCGACGGCAAGCATTTGTTCTGCGAAGTGCCGATCAGTTTCGTCGATGCGGCCTTGGGCGGTGAGCTTGAGATCCCGACCCTCGATGGTCGCGTGAAGCTGAAAATCCCCGAGGGCACGCAAACCGGCAAGCAATTCCGGATTCGCGGCAAGGGTGTTGCGCCGGTGCGTGGCGGCGGTGCGGGTGACCTGATGTGCCGTGTTGCGGTGGAGACTCCGGTCAATCTGAGTCGGCGTCAGCGCGAATTGCTGGAAGAGTTCCGCAGCTCGCTGGCGGACGATAACAGCCACTCCCCGAAAACCACCGGTTGGTTCGAAGGCGTGAAGCGCTTCTTCGGCGATCTGTAAGGAGCTCGCATGCGACGTATAGCTGTGATGGGCGCTGCCGGGCGCATGGGCAAGGCGTTGGTCGAGGCGGTGCAGCAGCGCTCGCCGCTCTCGGGCCTGACAGCCGCTATCGTCCGGCCCGACAGTACGCTGGTCGGTGCTGATGCGGGCGAGCTGGCCTCCCTGGGGCGTATCGGGGTGCCGATGTCCGGTGGCCTGGAAAAGGTCTTGGATGAGTTCGATGTCCTGATCGATTTCACCCTGCCGCAAGTGATGCTGAAAAATCTGGCCATTTGCCGCAAGCATGGCAAGGCCATGGTCATTGGCACGACCGGGCTGGATGCTGCGCAAAAGCAGTTACTGGCCGAGGCTGGCAACGATATTCCGATCGTTTTTGCGGCGAACTTCAGCGTGGGTGTGAATCTGTCGTTGAAGCTGCTGGAGATGACGGCTCGGGTTCTGGGTGACGATGCGGATATCGAAATCATCGAGGCTCACCACCGACACAAGATCGACGCGCCTTCGGGCACGGCCCTGCGCATGGGCGAAGTGATTGCCGATACCTTGGGTCGCGATCTGCAGAAGGTGGCCGTCTACGGGCGCGAAGGGCATACCGGTGCCCGTGAGCGCGACACCATCGGTTTCGCCACGGTTCGTGGTGGGGATGTGGTGGGGGATCACACCGTGCTGTTCGCCACAGAGGGCGAGCGTCTGGAGATCACTCACAAGGCGTCAAGCCGCATGACCTTCGCCAAGGGTGCGGTGCGTGCCGCGTTGTGGCTGGATGGCCGCCCGGCTGGTCTGTACGACATGCAGGATGTTCTCGACCTGCGTTGATGTTCCGGTGTGCTGTCTGGCAAACCTTTTGCCAGACGCAGCGCCAGAAAGCGGGGTTCAGGTTATACTGAGCCCCGTTTTACACCGCCTCGCGACGACCTGTCGCATTCCCCTGCCTTTAAGGCTCATTAGCGGTGGACCAAAAAACCCTTTTTCTGTAAGCTACAGCTTTAGTGTGTCCACTAAAAGCGCGCAGAATAATTCAGTGAACAAGCGGGGTGACGTGTCCATACGTCACTCCGCTTTTTTACAACCTGCGATCGCCCTTTCAGGCTTTATTTACGGGAGGTCTTCTTGACTAAGCCAGCCATACTCGCCCTTGCTGATGGCAGCATTTTTCGCGGCGAAGCCATTGGAGCCGACGGCCAGACCGTTGGTGAGGTGGTGTTTAACACCGCAATGACCGGCTATCAGGAAATTCTTACCGATCCTTCCTACGCCCAGCAAATCGTTACTTTGACTTACCCGCACATCGGCAACACCGGCACCACGCCGCAAGATGCCGAGTCCGATCGTGTCTGGTCCGCTGGCCTGGTCATCCGTGATCTGCCGCTGGTAGCGAGCAACTGGCGTAACACCATGTCCCTGTCCGACTACCTGAAAGCCAACAACGTTGTGGCAATCGCCGGTATCGACACCCGTCGCCTGACCCGCATCCTCCGCGAGAAAGGCGCGCAGAACGGCTGCATCATGGCCGGTGACAACATCACCGAAGAAGCCGCCATCGCCGCTGCCCAGGGCTTCCCTGGCCTTAAAGGCATGGATCTGGCGAAAGTCGTCAGCACCAAGAAGCAGTATGAGTGGCGTTCCACGGTCTGGGACTTGAAAACCGACAGCCACGCGACGATCGAGGCTTCCGAGCTGCCGTACCACGTGGTTGCGTACGACTACGGCGTCAAGCTGAACATCCTGCGCATGCTCGTGGAGCGTGGTTGCCGCGTGACCGTGGTGCCGGCGCAAACCCCGGCGGCAGATGTCCTGGCCCTCAATCCTGACGGCGTGTTCCTGTCCAACGGCCCGGGTGACCCCGAGCCTTGCGACTACGCTATCCAGGCGATCAAGGACGTGCTGGAAACCGAGATCCCGGTGTTCGGCATCTGCCTCGGTCATCAGTTGCTGGCCCTCGCTTCGGGCGCCAAGACCTTGAAGATGGGTCACGGCCACCACGGCGCCAACCACCCGGTCCAGGACCTGGATACTGGCGTGGTGATGATCACCAGTCAGAACCACGGCTTTGCGGTGGATGAGGCGACCCTGCCGGCAAACGTGCGGGCGATCCACAAGTCGCTGTTCGACGGCACGCTGCAAGGCATCGAGCGTACCGACAAGAGCGCATTCAGCTTCCAGGGCCACCCTGAAGCGAGCCCTGGCCCGAACGATGTAGCGCCGCTGTTCGATCGCTTCATCACCGAGATGGCCAAGCGACGCTGACCGCGTGAAGCCTGAGGGCGGCCCCGAAACCGGTGGTCCCCTTGGGCGCTGCAAAGATTGTTCGACGGCCTAGCCGACTGACCTGCGGATTTGAGTGACAAACCCATGCCAAAACGTACAGACATAAAAAGCATCCTGATTCTCGGCGCTGGCCCGATCGTGATCGGCCAGGCCTGCGAATTCGACTACTCCGGCGCCCAGGCCTGTAAAGCCCTGCGCGAAGAGGGCTATCGCGTCATCCTGGTGAACTCCAACCCGGCCACCATCATGACCGATCCGGCCATGGCCGACGCCACCTACATCGAGCCGATCAAGTGGCAGACCGTTGCCAAGATCATCGAGAAGGAGCGCCCGGACGCACTGCTGCCGACCATGGGTGGCCAGACTGCATTGAACTGCGCCCTGGACCTGGAGCGTGAAGGCGTCCTGGAGAAGTTCGGTGTGGAAATGATCGGCGCCAACGCCGACACCATCGACAAGGCCGAAGACCGTTCGCGCTTCGACAAGGCGATGAAATCCATCGGCCTGGACTGCCCACGCTCGGGCATCGCCCACAGCATGGAAGAAGCCAACGCCGTCCTGGAACGCCTCGGCTTCCCGTGCATCATCCGTCCGTCCTTCACCATGGGCGGCACCGGTGGCGGCATCGCTTACAACCGTGAAGAATTCGAAGAAATCTGTGCCCGCGGTCTGGATCTGTCGCCGACCAAAGAGCTGCTGATCGACGAATCCCTGATCGGCTGGAAAGAATATGAAATGGAAGTTGTCCGCGACAAAAAGGACAACTGCATCATCGTCTGCTCCATCGAAAACTTCGACCCGATGGGCGTGCACACCGGTGATTCCATCACCGTCGCACCCGCCCAGACGCTGACTGACAAGGAATACCAGATCCTGCGTAACGCCTCCCTGGCGGTACTGCGCGAGATCGGCGTGGAAACCGGCGGCTCCAACGTCCAGTTCGGCATCTGCCCGAACACCGGTCGCATGGTGGTCATCGAGATGAACCCGCGGGTATCCCGTTCCTCGGCCCTGGCTTCGAAAGCCACCGGCTTCCCGATCGCCAAGGTCGCGGCCAAACTGGCTGTGGGTTACACCCTGGACGAACTGTCGAACGACATCACCGGTGGCAAGACCCCGGCGTCTTTCGAGCCGTCCATCGACTACGTCGTCACCAAGCTGCCACGTTTCGCCTTCGAGAAATTCGCCAAGGCCGACGCCCGCCTGACCACTCAGATGAAGTCGGTCGGTGAAGTCATGGCCATCGGCCGGACCTTCCAGGAATCCCTGCAGAAGGCTCTTCGCGGTCTGGAAGTAGGTGTTTGCGGCCTCGATCCGAAGCTGGACCTGAGCCACCCGGACGCCATGAGCGAGCTCAAGCGTGAGCTGACCGTGCCGGGCGCCGAGCGGATCTGGTACGTGGCGGACGCCTTCCGTGCCGGCATGACCGTCGAGCAGATCTTCGGCATGAACATGATCGACCCTTGGTTCCTGGTGCAGATCGAAGACCTGATCAAGGAAGAAGAGAAGGTCAAGACCCTGGGCATGTCCAGCATTGACCACGACACGATGTTCCGCCTCAAGCGCAAGGGCTTCTCCGACATGCGCCTGGCAAAACTGCTGGGTGTGACCGAGAAGAGCCTGCGCAGTCATCGTCACAAGCTTGAAGTGTTCCCGGTCTACAAGCGCGTGGACACTTGCGCCGCCGAATTCGCCACCGACACTGCTTACCTGTACTCCACGTACGAGGAAGAGTGTGAAGCCGCGCCGTCGACGCGTGACAAGATCATGATCCTGGGTGGCGGTCCTAACCGGATCGGCCAGGGCATCGAGTTCGACTACTGCTGCGTGCACGCGGCACTGGCCCTGCGCGACGACGGGTACGAGACCATCATGGTCAACTGCAACCCGGAAACCGTGTCCACCGACTACGACACCTCCGATCGCCTGTATTTCGAACCAGTGACCCTGGAAGACGTGCTGGAAATCGTCCGTGTCGAGAAGCCAAAAGGCGTGATCGTCCAGTACGGTGGCCAAACTCCTCTGAAGCTGGCGCGTGCCCTTGAAGCGGCCGGTGTGCCGATCATCGGGACCAGTCCGGATGCCATCGACCGTGCCGAAGACCGTGAGCGCTTCCAACAGATGGTGGAGCGTCTGAACCTGCGTCAGCCGCCTAACGCTACCGTGCGCAGCGAAGACGAAGCGATTCGCGCCGCCGCCAAGATCGGTTACCCGCTGGTGGTGCGGCCGTCCTATGTACTGGGCGGTCGGGCGATGGAAATCGTTTATCAGGAAGACGAACTCAAGCGCTACCTGCGTGAAGCGGTTCAGGTGTCCAACGACAGCCCGGTGCTGCTGGACCACTTCCTCAACTGCGCCATCGAAATGGACGTGGATGCGGTCTGTGACGGCAAGGACGTGGTGATCGGCGCGATCATGCAGCACATCGAGCAGGCCGGTGTTCACTCCGGTGACTCCGCTTGTTCGCTGCCGCCTTATTCGTTGCCGGCCCACATCCAGGACGAAATGCGCGAGCAGGTCAAGAAAATGGCCCTGGAGCTGGGCGTGGTCGGCCTGATGAACGTGCAACTGGCCCTGCAGGGCGAGGACATCTACGTCATCGAAGTCAACCCGCGCGCGTCCCGTACCGTACCGTTCGTCTCCAAGTGCATCGGTGTGTCCCTGGCGATGATCGCTGCACGGGTCATGGCCGGTAAGACCCTGAAAGAGCTGAACTTCACCAAGGAAATCATTCCGAACTTCTACAGCGTCAAAGAAGCGGTGTTCCCGTTCGCCAAGTTCCCTGGCGTGGACCCGATCCTTGGCCCTGAAATGAAGTCCACCGGCGAAGTCATGGGCGTGGGCGATACCTTCGGCGAAGCTTTTGCCAAGGCCCAGATGGGCGCCAGCGAAGTTCTGCCAACTGGCGGCACGGCGTTCATCAGCGTGCGTGATGACGACAAGCCGCTGGTTGCAGGCGTGGCCCGTGATCTGATCAACTTGGGCTTCGAAGTGGTCGCCACTGCCGGTACCGCCAAGCTGATCGAGGCGGCTGGCTTGAAGGTGCGCCGCGTGAACAAGGTGACCGAGGGGCGTCCGCACGTGGTCGACATGATCAAGAATGACGAAGTCACGCTGATCATCAACACCACCGAAGGTCGCCAGTCGATCGCCGATTCGTATTCCATTCGTCGCAACGCGCTGCAGCACAAGATCTACTGCACCACGACCATTGCTGCGGGCGAAGCTATCTGCGAAGCGCTCAAGTTCGGTCCCGAGAAGACCGTGCGTCGCTTGCAGGATCTACATGCAGGATTGAAGGCATGAGCATAACCAAGTACCCGATGACTGTTCAGGGCGCGAAGGCCCTGGAAGAAGAACACGCTTTCCTGACCAAGGTCGAGCGTCCGCGCTTGAGCCAGGCGATTGGCGAAGCGCGTGAGCTGGGCGATCTCAAGGAAAACGCCGAATACCACGCTGCCCGCGAGGAGCAGGGTATGGTCGAGGCGCGAGTCCGTGATATCGAAGGGCGCATGCAGAATGCCGTGATCATTGATGTCACGACGATCCCGCACACCGGCAAGGTCATTTTCGGCACCACAGTGGAAATCGCCAACGTCGAGACTGATGAAAGCGTCACTTACCAGATCGTTGGTGAGGACGAGGCGGACATCAAGCTTGGCAAGATTTCCGTCGGCTCCCCCATTGCTCGCGCCTTGATTGCCAAGGAAGAGGGTGATGTAGTGGTTGTGAAGACGCCGGGTGGTGTCATCGAGTATGAGATTGTCGAAGTCCGTCACATCTGAGCGAAGGCGTCCGCTGCGAGCCGGCGCCATGATCTGGCAGCTCACCCAGATGTTGTGGGTGGGCGGCGTCTGGTTGTTGCACGTCGGTTTGCTGCCGGTGCTGGGTCGAATCGGCCTGGCACCGCTGCTCATCGATGAAATCGCAGCTATGCTGACGTCGCTTCTGGTGGGTTTTTCCTCGGCATGCGTAGTGTTTCAGGCTTTGGTGCTGGTTCAGGCCGAGGGCCTTGACAGTCTATGGCGCGACATTCGTGGGCAGTTGCTGCTCATGTCGTTGTATGCGTGCGGGATGTTTCTTGCTGTACGTCTCGGCTGGCCGGATGCGAGCCTGTGGCAGGTATTCAGTTACCTGGTGCTGGGTTTTTCCGGGTTGGTGCTGGTGTTGCAACCGGTACCCGGATGGAGCAGCAGGGTGCGCGAAGCACACCCTTGACCCTTTGGCATTACTTGAAGCGGTGAACGTTCGACAGTTGCTTGTTGACGCTGAAATTCTTGCGATAAATCAGTGCCATCTTGCCGATGACCTGCACCAGGTCTGCCTTGCCGGTCTTGCACAGTTCGGCAACGGCAGCCAGGCGGGCTTCGCGATCGAGAATATTGAGCTTGATCTTGATAAGCTCATGATCGCCCAAGGCGCGTTCCAGCTCAGCTAGAACACCTTCAGTCAAACCGTTGTCAGCCACAGTCAAAACCGGTTTCAGATGGTGGCCAATGGATTTGTATTGTTTCTTCTGCTCTTGAGTGAGCGGCATAATCTGACCCCTGCGTCTGATCTTGTAAAAAGCGGCGGCCAGTTTACCCGAGCGAGTCCGGGACCGCCCAGTTAATCACGACCCGTTTTATTTTTTAGAGGTAGCCCGTGGCCCGTTCCAAGACTAGCCAGAACTGGCTCAGAGAGCATTTCAACGATCCGTACGTCAAAATGGCGCAAAAAGACGGCTATCGTTCTCGTGCCAGCTATAAATTGCTCGAAATCCAGGAAAAGGATCGTCTGATCCGCCCAGGCATGACCGTGATCGACCTTGGCGCCGCGCCGGGGGGATGGTCTCAGGTGACCAGTCGTCTGATCGGCGGTCAGGGGCGATTGATTGCTTCCGACATCCTGGAAATGGACAGCATCCCCGACGTGACCTTCATTCAGGGCGATTTCACCGAAGACGCCGTGCTGGCGCAGATTCTCGAGGCTGTCGGAAATACGCAGGTTGACCTTGTGATTTCCGATATGGCCCCCAATATGAGTGGATTGGCGGCTGTCGACATGCCTCGAGCAATGTTCCTCAGCGAGCTGGCCCTGGATCTTGCCGGGCGGGTGTTGCGCCCAGGTGGTGATTTTTTGATCAAGGTCTTCCAGGGTGAAGGTTTTGATGAATACCACAAGGGGATGCGCAAGCTGTTCGACAAAGTGCAGATGCGCAAGCCATTGTCGTCGCGCGATCGCTCTCGTGAGCAGTATCTGCTGGCGCGGGGCTTCCGGGGAATTGAAGGCGCAGCCAGTGATGAGCGTCTTTGATAAAGGCCGATAGTTTTTTTTGTCTCGCCTTGCAAGAGCCGTGTTACGAAAATTACGCGGTCAGAGTTTCACAAAGGGTTACAGACGGCGCCTGCCAGAGTCGTAGGTAATGTAGTAAGTTAGGCCGGTGAATATCATGCGAAGCGCGCGCCAGTAGCGGAGCTTGCTTCAGAGGGTAGTTAATTGAACGATATGGCAAAGAATCTGATCCTGTGGTTGATCATCGCCGCTGTCCTTGTGACCGTGATGAACAACTTCTCCAGCCCTAACGAGCCGCAGACCCTCAACTATTCCGACTTCATCCAGCAAGTCAAGGATGGCAAGGTCGAGCGCGTTGCCGTCGACGGTTATGTGATTACCGGCAAGCGCACCGATGGTGACAGCTTCAAGACCATTCGTCCGGCGATTCAGGACAACGGCCTGATCGGCGACCTGGTGGACAATCATGTCGTGGTCGAAGGCAAGCAGCCTGAGCAGCAGAGCATCTGGACCCAGCTTCTGGTGGCCAGCTTCCCGATCCTGGTGATCATCGCGGTGTTCATGTTCTTCATGCGCCAGATGCAGGGCGGTGCCGGTGGCAAGGGTGGGCCGATGAGTTTCGGCAAAAGCAAGGCCCGACTGCTCTCTGAAGACCAGGTGAAGACCACCCTGGCCGACGTCGCCGGGTGCGATGAGGCCAAGGAAGAGGTTGGCGAGCTGGTTGAATTCCTGCGTGATCCGGGCAAGTTCCAGCGCCTGGGCGGCCGTATCCCACGCGGCGTGCTGATGGTTGGTCCTCCGGGTACCGGTAAGACCTTGCTGGCCAAGGCGATTGCCGGCGAAGCCAAAGTGCCGTTCTTCACGATTTCCGGTTCCGATTTCGTGGAAATGTTTGTCGGTGTGGGCGCCAGTCGTGTGCGTGACATGTTCGAACAGGCCAAGAAACACGCGCCTTGCATCATCTTCATCGACGAAATCGACGCTGTCGGTCGCCATCGTGGCGCCGGCATGGGTGGTGGTCACGACGAGCGCGAGCAGACCCTCAACCAGTTGCTGGTCGAGATGGACGGTTTTGAAATGAATGACGGCATCATCGTGATTGCCGCCACCAACCGTCCGGACGTGCTCGATCCTGCGCTGTTGCGTCCAGGCCGTTTCGACCGCCAGGTCGTGGTGGGGCTGCCGGACATTCGTGGTCGTGAACAGATCCTCAAGGTTCATATGCGCAAGGTGCCGATGGGTGACGACGTCGCTCCGGCAGTGATCGCTCGTGGTACACCGGGTTTTTCCGGTGCCGACCTTGCGAACCTGGTCAACGAGGCGTCGCTGTTCGCTGCTCGTACCGGCAAGCGTGTCGTTGAGATGAAAGAGTTCGAGCTGGCCAAAGACAAGATCATGATGGGCGCGGAGCGCAAATCCATGGTCATGTCCGAGAAAGAAAAGCAGAACACGGCGTACCACGAGGCGGGTCACGCGATCGTTGGTCGTGTGGTGCCCGAACATGACCCGGTCTACAAGGTCTCGATCATTCCGCGCGGTCGTGCCTTGGGTGTGACCATGTTCCTGCCGGAAGAAGATCGTTACAGCCTGTCCAAGCGTGCGCTGATCAGCCAGATCTGTTCGCTCTACGGCGGCCGTATTGCCGAAGAAATGACACTGGGCTTTGACGGTGTAACCACCGGCGCGTCCAACGACATCATGCGTGCCAGTCAGATTGCTCGGAACATGGTCACCAAGTGGGGCCTGTCCGAAAAACTGGGTCCACTGATGTACGCCGAAGAAGAGGGTGAAGTGTTCCTCGGTCGTGGTGGCGGTGGCCAGCACGCAAGCTTCTCTGGCGAGACGGCAAAGCTGATCGACTCTGAAGTGCGCAGCATCATCGACCAGTGCTATGGCACCGCCAAGCAGATCCTCACGGATAACCGTGACAAGCTCGACGCCATGGCTGATGCCCTGATGAAGTATGAAACCATTGATGCCGAGCAGATCGACGACATCATGGCAGGTCGCGAGCCTCGCGAGCCTCGTGACTGGTCGGGCGGCGGCACCGGTACGTCCGGTACGCCTCCGGCGGTACAGGGCGAGCGTCCGGAGACACCGATTGGCGGTCCGGCTGCTGACGTTTAAGGCTTGAAATGACTTCTGTTCAGTCCTCAGCCCGGTTGCCTTGCGGCAACCGGGTTCTTGATTTGTCCCATGTCCATGTCATGGGCATTCTCAATGTCACTCCCGATTCCTTTTCCGATGGCGGTCGATTCAGTCAGCTTGATGCTGCGTTGCGGCATGCCGAGGCTATGGTCGCCGCCGGCGCGACGCTGATCGATGTCGGCGGTGAGTCGACCCGGCCAGGCGCGCGGGCAGTTTCGCCCACCGAAGAGCTGGAGCGTGTGGCGCCGATTGTCGAGCGCATCCACCGTGAGCTTGATGTCATAATCTCGGTGGATACATCCACGCCTGCGGTCATGCGTGAGTCTGCGCGGCTTGGAGCGGGGTTGATCAACGACGTTCGCGCCTTGCGGCGCGATGGTGCCCTGGATGCCGCAGCGGCTACGGGGTTGCCGGTGTGTCTGATGCATATGCTGGGCGAGCCCGGAACGATGCAGGACGACCCGCACTATCATGATGTGACCAGGGAAGTCGGAGAGTTTTTGGTGGAGCGCCTGGATCAATGTGCCGCCGCAGGTATTCCTGCGCAGCGGATCATTCTTGATCCCGGGTTCGGCTTTGCCAAGACGCTGGCTCACAACCTGAGCCTGTTCAAACATATGGAAGCCTTGCATGCCCTGGGGCGGCCCCTGTTGGTCGGGGTTTCGCGAAAGAGCATGATAGGCAATGCCCTGGGTCGTCCCGTGGGGGAGCGCCTGTACGGCGGTCTTGCGCTGGCGGCCCTGGCTATTACAAAAGGCGCACGCATATTGCGGGTGCATGATGTGGCCGAAACGATGGATGTTGTGCGGATGATCGCAGCAGTGGATTCAGCCGAATAAGAATGACGGAGCACTTATGAGCAAGAAATACTTTGGCACCGACGGTATTCGTGGTCGGGTCGGCGAATACCCCATTACCCCTGATTTCATGCTCAAGCTCGGCTGGGCTGCCGGTATGGCGTTCCGCAAGATGGGCGCCTGCAAAGTGCTGGTTGGCAAGGACACGCGAATTTCCGGCTACATGTTCGAATCGGCGCTTGAGGCCGGCCTGACTTCGGCGGGCGCCGATGTGATGCTGCTCGGTCCGATGCCGACGCCGGCCATTGCCTACCTGACGCGTACGTTCCAGGCCCAGGCAGGCATCGTAATCAGTGCTTCGCACAACCCGCATGATGACAACGGCATCAAGTTCTTCTCCGGCCAGGGTACCAAGCTGCCGGATGATATCGAGCTGATGATCGAAGAGCTGCTGGACGCGCCGATGACTGTGGTTGAGTCGAGCAAGATCGGTAAAGTGTCGCGGATCAACGATGCGTCAGGTCGTTATATCGAGTTTTGCAAAGGCAGCGTGCCCACCGGTACGAGCTTTTCGGGTCTGAAAATCGTCGTCGATTGTGCTCATGGTGCGACCTATAAAGTCGCGCCAAGCGTATTTCGCGAATTGGGAGCAGAGGTTGTCGTGCTCTCCGCCCAGCCTAACGGGCTGAACATCAACCACAACTGTGGCTCCACTCATACCGAGGCGCTGCAAGCGGCCGTGCTGGCCGAGCAGGCTGATCTCGGGATTGCCTTTGATGGTGACGGTGACCGGGTTCTGATGGTTGATCACACTGGCACTGTCGTCGATGGTGATGAATTGCTGTTCATCATTGCTCGCGATCTGCACGGGCGCGGCAAGCTGCAGGGCGGTGTGGTGGGGACGTTGATGAGCAATCTCGGGCTCGAGTTGGCCCTGGCGGACCTGGATATTCCCTTCGTGCGGGCCAATGTCGGTGATCGCTATGTGATCTCGGAGCTGCTGGAGCGCAATTGGGTGATCGGGGGCGAGAACTCCGGGCATATCGTTTGTTTTGACCACACCACCACTGGCGATGCGATTATTGCTGCCTTGCAAGTGCTGATGGCACTCAAGGCGCGCAATGAAGGGCTTGCGCAGTCGCGTCAGGCGTTGCGCAAATGCCCGCAGGTGCTGATTAATGTGCGTTTCGGCGGTGGTGCGAACCCTCTTGAGCATGCGACGGTCAAGCAAGCCAGCGAGCGCGTAACGCAGGCTATGGCTGGGCGGGGGCGAGTGCTATTGCGCAAGTCTGGTACCGAGCCGTTGGTGCGGGTCATGGTCGAAGGCGAGGATGAAGCACAGGTCCGCGGTTATGCTGAAGAGCTGGCGAAGCTTGTTAGTGAAGTTTCTGCCTGAATTCGGCTTGCCAGTCATCAATCGGTTGGGTAACATCTGCGCCCACTTTGACCGACGAGGTACAGCATGCGTCGCCCTATGGTAGCTGGTAACTGGAAGATGCACGGTACCCGCGCCAGCGTCGCTGAGCTGATCAAAGGCCTTCGTCATCTGGCCTTGTCAAGCGGTGTTGACGTCGCGGTATTCCCGCCTTGCCTGTATATCAATCAAGTGGTTGATGGTTTGAAAGGCAAGTCGATTGCGGTTGGTGCGCAGAATTCCGCGGTGGAATCCATGCAGGGCGCGTTGACCGGTGAAATTGCGCCGAGTCAGCTGGTGGATGCAGGTTGTTCCCTGGTTTTGGTCGGGCATTCCGAGCGCCGCATGATCATGGGCGAGCAGGACAAGACCTTGATCCGCAAGTTTGCTGCGGCCCAGGCCTGCGGTCTGACTCCGGTGTTGTGCATAGGGGAAACCCTTGTGCAGCGTGAAGCCGGCAAGACCCTTGAAGTTGTCGAGCGTCAGCTGGGCAGCATCATCGAGGAGCTGGGTGTCGGTGCTTTTGCAAAGGCGGTCATTGCTTACGAGCCGGTCTGGGCCATTGGCACCGGGCTGACTGCTTCGCCGCAACAGGCGCAGGATGTGCACGCCGCCATCCGCGCGCAGTTGGCGGCAGAGAATTCTGAAGTGGCACGAGGTGTGCGGCTTCTATACGGCGGCAGCGTGAAGGCGGCCAATGCGGTCGAACTGTTCGGCATGCCGGATATCGATGGGGGGCTCATTGGTGGAGCGTCCCTGAATGCAGATGAGTTCGGTGCGATCTGTCGCGCCGCGGGAAACTGAAAAAATGCTGGAAACAGTCGTAGTCGTTTTTCATCTGCTGGGTGCATTGGGTGTAGTTGCCCTGGTATTGCTGCAGCAGGGTAAAGGTGCGGATGCTGGTGCGTCTTTCGGTGCAGGTGCTTCAAATACTGTGTTCGGAAGCCAAGGTTCCTCTACCTTTCTTAGTAAGTTTACTGCTATACTTGCCGCCGGTTTCTTTATAACCAGCTTGGGGTTAGGTTACTTTGCTAAAGAGAAGGCTCAAGAGCTGACTCAAGTAGGTTTGCCAAACCCAGCAGTGTTGGAAGTACCAAAGCAACAACCGGCTTCTGATGATGTACCGGTGCTTCAAGAGCAACAGTCGGCCAATCCGGCGACTGACGTGCCTCCAGCTCAAGAGCAGAAGTAAGAAGGTTTCAAACGCTGTATTGCCGAGGTGGTGGAATTGGTAGACACGCAACCTTGAGGTGGTTGTGCCCATAGGGTGTAGGGGTTCGAGTCCCCTTCTCGGTACCAATTATCAGGAGAGCCCGCGATTGCGGGCTTTCTTGTAGGTGGAAGGGTTACATTGACCCTGTAAGGGATCGGTCGTATACTTCCGCCCCAGCTTTGTCGCGGGATGGAGCAGTCTGGTAGCTCGTCGGGCTCATAACCCGAAGGTCGTCGGTTCAAATCCGGCTCCCGCAACCAGTTTCAGGGGCCCCTTCCAAGGGGCTTTTTGTTAGCTGGACACTTTATAACGCCGCTGTTCAACGGCGTTTCAGGGATGGGCTATTCGCCCATTTTTTTTTTATTTGCACAGCATGCACAAACATGCACGAGGGGGTTCAGGTGTCGAGCAAGCTAGAACAGTTGCAGGCCTTGTTGGCCCCGGTGGTCGTGGCCCTTGGCTATGAATGCTGGGGTATTGAGTTTTCGGCTCAAGGTCGCCACTCACTGTTGCGCGTTTATATCGATAAGGAAGGCGGCGTATTGGTGGATGACTGCGCCATCGTCAGCCGTCAGATCAGCGGTGTATTGGATGTCGAAGATCCAATCACTTCCGAATACACCCTTGAAGTTTCCTCGCCTGGCATGGAACGCCCTCTGTTCACCCTTGAACAGTTCGCTTCGTTTGCCGGTGAACAAGTGAAGATCAAGCTGCGCTCGCCCTTCGAGGGTCGACGCAACTTTCAAGGCCTTCTGCGCGGTGTAGAAGAGCAGGATGTCGTGGTGCAGGTAGAAGACCATGAGTTCCTGTTGCCGATCGATATGATCGACAAGGCCAACATTATTCCCAGTTTTGACTGATACGTGCCAGATACTGCGGATCCCGCGGATCCAATGGCTTGCGAAAGGCGAGGCGTACGATGAGCAAAGAAGTACTGCTGGTTGTTGAGTCGGTATCCAATGAAAAGGGCGTACCGGCTAACGTTATTTTTGAAGCGCTGGAGCTGGCTCTGGCCACTGCTACCAAGAAGCGGTTTGAAGACGAAGTTGATTTGCGTGTGGAAATCAATCGCCACACCGGTGCCTATGAGACTTTCCGTCGCTGGACGGTCGTCGAAGAAGCCGACCTGGACGATCCGGCTATCGAAACCTGGCCAAGCAAGGTTGCAGAAACGCATCCTGGCGCCAAGGTAGGTGATGTAGTCGAAGAGAAGATCGAATCCATCGAGTTCGGTCGTATTGCTGCGCAGACCGCCAAGCAGGTCATTGTGCAGAAAGTTCGCGAAGCCGAGCGTGCGCAAGTCGTCGATGCTTATCGCGAGCGCCTGGGTGAAATCATCTCCGGCACCGTGAAGAAAGTCACCCGCGACAACGTGATTGTCGACCTGGGCAACAACGCTGAAGCGTTGCTGGCTCGTGAAGACATCATTTCTCGCGAAACTTTCCGGGTTGGCGTGCGACTGCGTGCGCTGCTCAAGGAAATCCGCACCGAGAACCGGGGCCCGCAGCTGATCCTGTCGCGTACCGCGCCGGAAATGCTGATCGAGTTGTTCCGCATCGAAGTGCCGGAAATTGCTGAAGGCCTGATCGAAGTAATGGCCGCCTCCCGTGATCCGGGTTCGCGTGCCAAGATCGCGGTCCGCTCCAAGGACAAGCGCATCGACCCGCAAGGTGCCTGCATTGGCATGCGTGGTTCGCGTGTCCAGGCCGTATCCGGCGAGTTGGGCGGCGAGCGTGTGGATATCGTCCTGTGGGACGACAACCCGGCTCAGTTCGTGATCAACGCCATGTCGCCTGCTGAAGTGGCGGCAATTATCGTCGACGAAGATGCCCATGCAATGGACATCGCCGTTGGCGCAGACAATCTCGCTCAGGCCATCGGTCGCGGTGGTCAGAACGTGCGTCTGGCTAGCCAATTGACTGGCTGGACACTGAACGTGATGACCGAATCGGACATCCAGGCTAAGCAGCAAGCTGAAACCGGCGATATCCTGCGCAACTTCATCGAAGAGCTTGAAGTCGATGAAGAACTGGCGCAGGTGCTGGTGGATGAAGGCTTTACCAGCCTGGAAGAGATTGCCTACGTACCGGTGGAGGAAATGCTCAACATCGACGGCTTTGACGAGGACATCGTCAACGAGCTTCGCGCTCGGGCCAAGGATCGTTTGTTGACCAAAGCCATCGCTACTGAGGAAAAGCTGGCAGACGCCCATCCGGCCGAAGACCTGCTCTCGCTTGAGGGCATGGACAAGGATTTGGCGATGGAACTGGCGGTGCGCGGCGTAATTACCCGCGAAGACCTGGCCGAGCAGTCTATTGACGATCTGCTCGACATCGACGGCATTGACGATGATCGTGCCGGCAAGTTGATCATGGCCGCCCGAGCCCACTGGTTCGAGTAATTAGGCGCGGCCTGAGGAGAGAAGTGCATGACGCAAGTCACGGTGAAACAACTGGCCGATGAGGTCAAAACACCGGTAGAGCGCCTGTTGCAGCAGATGCGTGAGGCAGGTCTGCCGCACACCGCCGCCGAGGAACATGTGACCGACAGTGAGAAGCAGTCCCTGCTGACTCACTTGAAGAGCAGTCACAAGGCGAAAGTGGAAGAACCGCGCAAGATCACTCTGCAGCGTAAAACCACCAGCACCCTGCGTGTTGCCGGTAGCAAAAGCATCAGCGTTGAAGTACGCAAGAAGAAAGTCTTCGTACAGCGCAGCCCGGAAGAAATCGAAGCCGAGCGCAAACGCGAACTGGAAGAACGTCGCGCAGTAGAAAATGCTGCACGTCAGAAGGCTGAAGAAGAAGCCAAGCGTCGCGCCGAAGAAGAAGCGCGTCGCCAGCCTGCTGCTGCGCAATCCGCTCCGGCCGAAGCCGTTGCGGCTCCAGCCCCGGCAGCCGAGCCAGTGCGTGAAAGCGCGCCGGTCCCGGCACCCGCTCCAGCACCTGCGGCCGATACTCGCAAGCGCGACGAACAGCGTCGTCCGGACAAACCACGTGCCGACGACAACCGTCGGGGCAGTGGCGATGGCGAGCGCAAAAACGCTCCTCATCGTGCTTCGGTCAAGGAAAAGGCGCCAGCACCACGCGTTGCGCCACGTACCACCGACGAAGAAAGCGATGGCTTCCGTCGTGGCGGTCGCGGCAAGGCCAAGCTGAAGAAACGCAACGCCCACGGTTTTCAGAGCCCTACCGGCCCTGTCGTGCGTGAAGTGAAGATCGGCGAGACCATCACTGTGGGCGATCTGGCCCAGCAGATGTCGGTCAAGGCTGCTGAAATCATCAAGTTCATGTTCAAGCTGGGTACGCCGGCCACCATCAACCAGGTACTGGATCAGGAAACTGCCCAACTGGTTGCTGAAGAGCTGGGCCACAAAGTGACCCTGGTCAGCGACACGGCCCTGGAAGATTCCCTGGCCGAGTCCCTGAAGTTTGAAGGCGAGGCGGTTTCCCGTGCTCCGGTCGTGACCGTAATGGGCCACGTTGACCACGGTAAAACCTCCCTGCTCGACTATATCCGTCGTGCGAAGGTTGCGGCAGGCGAGGCGGGTGGTATCACCCAGCACATCGGCGCCTACCACGTTGAAACCGACCGCGGCATGGTGACGTTCCTCGACACCCCAGGTCACGCTGCGTTTACCGCAATGCGTGCCCGTGGTGCCAAAGCGACCGACATCGTGATCCTGGTGGTCGCAGCGGACGACGGCGTGATGCCACAAACCATCGAAGCCGTTCAGCATGCCAAGGCAGCTGGCGTCCCTCTAGTGGTTGCGGTGAACAAGATCGACAAGCCGGGCGCCGATCTCGATCGCATCCGTAGCGAACTGTCGGTTCACGGCGTGACTTCCGAAGAGTGGGGTGGCGACACTCCATTCGTACCGGTCTCCGCGAAGATGGGTACTGGCGTTGACGAGCTGCTCGAAGCCGTTCTGTTGCAAGCCGAGGTTCTGGAACTGACTGCTACACCTTCGGCTCCTGGCCGTGGCGTGGTCGTCGAATCGCGTCTCGACAAGGGCCGTGGCCCGGTTGCGACCGTTCTGGTTCAAGACGGTACCCTGCGCCAGGGCGACATGGTGCTGGTCGGTTCGAACTATGGCCGCGTGCGCGCCATGCTCGACGAGAACGGCAAGCCCATCAAGGAAGCAGGTCCTGCTATCCCGGTCGAGATCCTCGGCCTGGACGGCACTCCGGACGCTGGCGACGAGATGAGCGTTGTGGCTGACGAGAAGAAAGCCCGTGAAGTGGCTCTGTTCCGTCAAGGCAAGTTCCGCGAAGTCAAACTGGCTCGTGCTCACGCCGGCAAGCTGGAAAACATCTTCGAGAACATGGGCCAGGAAGAGAAGAAGACGCTCAACATCGTCCTCAAATCCGACGTCCGTGGATCGCTGGAAGCGTTGAACGGCGCCTTGAATGGCCTGGGTAACGACGAAGTGCAAGTGCGTGTGGTCGGTGGCGGTGTCGGTGGTATCACCGAATCCGACGCCAACCTGGCACTGGCCTCCAACGCTGTACTGTTTGGCTTCAACGTGCGTGCCGATGCCGGCGCTCGCAAGATCGTCGAGCAGGAAGGCCTGGATATGCGTTACTACAACGTGATCTACGACATCATCGAAGACGTCAAGAAAGCCCTGACCGGTATGCTGGGCAGCGATGTTCGCGAGAACATCCTGGGTACCGCTGAAGTGCGTGACGTGTTCCGTTCGCCGAAGTTCGGCGCGATCGCCGGTTGCATGGTGATCGAAGGTGTCGTTCACCGTAACCGTCCAATCCGTGTACTGCGTGAAGACATCGTTATCTTCGAAGGCGAGCTGGAATCCCTGCGCCGCTTCAAGGATGACGCTTCGGAAGTCCGCGCTGGCATGGAATGCGGTATTGGCGTCAAGAGCTACAACGACGTCAAGGTCGGCGACAAGATCGAAGTCTTCGAGAAGGTCCAGGTTGCTCGCAGCCTCTGACTCGCGTACTTCAAGAGCCGCACCGGGCAGTCGCATGAACATGCGCTGCCTCTCAGGCGGACTCTAAACGCAACGCCCGGTCTGGCTTTTGTCAGGCCGGGCGTTTGCCGCTTTCAGACCTCACGGGTTTGACCGTGGGGCAGTAACAGGTAACAAGACATGGCAAAAGAATATAGCCGTACCCAACGAATCGGCGATCAGATGCAGCGCGAGCTGGCCCAACTGATCCGTCGCGAAGTCAAAGACCCGCGCGTCGGCCTGGTCACCATTACCGCAGTGGAAGTCAGCCGTGACGTCGGTCATGCAAAGATTTTCATCACCGTGATGGGGCAGGACAGCGCCGAAGAAATCGCCCAAAGCATCAAGGTGCTCAACTCGGCTGCCGGTTTCCTGCGGATGCAGTTGGCCCGGGAGATGAAGCTGCGCAGCGTTCCACAGTTGCACTTCCACTACGACGAAAGCGTCGTGCGGGGCGCGCATCTGTCGGCCCTGATCGAGCGCGCCGTGGCTGAAGACAGTCAGCACCCGGTTGCGGCTGAACCCGAAGACACCAAGGAGTAAATGGTGGCTCAGGTCAAACGTATCCGCCGTAACGTCAGCGGCATCATCCTGCTCGACAAACCGCTGGGGTTCACCTCCAACGCGGCGTTGCAGAAGGTTCGCTGGCTGCTCAATGCCGAGAAAGCCGGGCACACCGGCAGTCTCGATCCGCTGGCTACCGGCGTGTTGCCACTGTGTTTTGGCGAGGCGACCAAGTTCTCTCAGTATTTGCTCGATTCGGACAAGGGTTATGAAACCCTGGCGCAACTGGGCAAGACCACCACCACGGCGGACGCCGAAGGTGAGGTGTTGCTGGAGCGGCCGGTGACCGTTGGTCAGGCTGATATCGAGGCTGTGTTGCCGGGTTTTCGCGGACAAATCAGCCAGATACCGCCGATGTACTCTGCTCTCAAGCGTGATGGCCAGCCGTTATACAAACTGGCCCGTGCAGGCGAAGTAGTGGAGCGTGAACCGCGTTCTGTTACTATTGCGCGCTTGGAATTGCTGGCCTTTGACGGTAATACTGCGCGGCTGGCAGTCGATTGCAGCAAAGGCACCTATATCCGCACCCTGGTGGAGGATATTGGTGAAAAGCTCGGCTGTGGTGCGTACGTGGCCGAACTGCGACGGACCCAGGCCGGACCTTTCACGCTGGCCCAGACGGTCACGCTGGAAGAGCTCGAAGCGGTACATGCCGAAGGCGGCAACGAAGCGGTTGACCGTTTCCTGATGCCATCGGACAGCGGCCTGCTGGACTGGCCACTGTTGCAGTTCTCCGAGCACAGCGCGTTCTACTGGCTCAACGGCCAACCGGTACGTGCTCCGGATGCACCGAAGTTCGGCATGGTACGGGTACAGGATCACAATGGCCGCTTCATCGGTATCGGTGAAGTGAGCGAAGACGGGCGCATTGCGCCGCGTCGACTGATTCGGTCGGAATGACCGGAACCAGCCTGTGTAACAGCAGGTTGGCGAGTGTGGCTGTTAACAGGCACGGTCACTACTCATTTATAGATACAGGGATTTGTCCCTGGCCTGTTGGTACGGTTTCCTTGGGAACGGTACCTTACAAGAGGAAAGCCACATGGCACTCAGCGTTGAAGAAAAAGCTCAGATCGTGACCGACTACCAGCAAGCTGTTGGTGATACTGGTTCGCCAGAAGTGCAAGTTGCACTGCTGACCGCCAACATCAACAAACTGCAGGGTCACTTCAAGGCCAACGGTAAAGATCACCACTCCCGTCGTGGTCTGATCCGCATGGTAAACCAGCGTCGTAAGCTGCTGGATTACCTCAAGGGTAAGGACGTAAGTCGTTACAGCACCTTGATCGGTCGCCTGGGTCTGCGTCGCTAATCAGCGATTGCGCTATGAGGTTGGTTGTCTGCCTGTTGCCTGCGTTTTGCGCCGGCAGCCGGCAGGCTCCCAGCCTCAAGTTTTATCTGGACAGTCGTTGGGCCGATTCCCCGCACTGCCCAAGAATTTCGCAAGAAGACAAGTTCCCCAAGAGCCACAAAGAAGGTAGGACACCGTGAACCCGGTAATCAAAAAATTCCAGTTCGGTCAGTCGACCGTTACCCTCGAGACTGGCCGTATCGCCCGTCAGGCCTCCGGCGCAGTGCTGGTCACCGTTGACGACGACGTCAGCGTATTGGTGACCGTTGTCGGTGCCAAGCAAGCCGATCCAGGCAAGGGCTTCTTCCCTCTGTCTGTCCACTACCAGGAAAAGACTTACGCTGCCGGTAAGATCCCTGGCGGTTTCTTCAAGCGCGAAGGCCGTCCTTCCGAGAAGGAAACCCTGACTTCCCGACTGATCGACCGTCCGATCCGTCCGCTGTTCCCAGAAGGCTTCATGAACGAAGTGCAGGTTGTCTGCACCGTCGTTTCCACCAGCAAGAAGACTGATCCGGACATCGCTGCGATGATCGGTACTTCGGCCGCGCTGGCGATCTCCGGCATTCCTTTCGATGGTCCGATCGGCGCTGCCCGTGTTGCGTTCCACGAAAGCACCGGCTACCTGCTGAACCCGACCTACGAGCAACTGAAAGCTTCGAGCCTGGACATGGTCGTGGCCGGTACTTCCGAAGCCGTGCTGATGGTTGAATCCGAAGCCAAAGAGCTGACCGAAGACCAGATGCTGGGCGCTGTACTGTTCGCCCACGACGAGTTCCAGGTGGTGATCAACGCCGTCAAGGAACTGGCCGCCGAAGCCGCCAAGCCAACCTGGACCTGGGCTCCACAAGCCGAAGCCACCGAACTGCTGGGCGCGATCCGTGCCGAGTTCGGCGAAGCGATCTCCCAGGCTTACACCATCACCGTCAAGGCCGATCGTTATGCGCGCCTGGGCGAGCTGAAAGACCAGGTGGTTGCCAAGCTGTCCGGTGAAGAAGGCCAGCCGACTGCCGCTGAAGTCAAAGCCGCTTTCGGTGAAATCGAATACCGCACCGTTCGCGAAAACATCGTCAACGGCAAGCCACGCATTGACGGTCGCGACACTCGCACCGTGCGTCCGCTGAACATTGAAGTCGGCGTTCTGCCAAAGACCCACGGTTCGGCGCTGTTCACCCGTGGCGAAACCCAGGCCCTGGTCGTTGCAACACTGGGCACCGCCCGTGACGCGCAACTGCTGGACACCCTGGAAGGCGAGAAAAAAGACCCGTTCATGCTGCACTACAACTTCCCTCCGTTCTCGGTGGGCGAGTGTGGTCGCATGGGTGGCGCCGGTCGTCGCGAAATCGGTCACGGGCGTCTGGCCCGTCGTTCGGTCCAGGCCATGCTGCCAGCCGCTGACGTGTTCCCGTACACCATTCGCGTGGTATCGGAAATCACCGAGTCCAACGGTTCGAGCTCCATGGCTTCGGTCTGCGGCGCTTCCCTGGCCCTGATGGACGCCGGTGTGCCGATGAAGGCTCCGGTTGCCGGTATCGCCATGGGTCTGGTGAAAGAAGGCGAGAAGTTCGCCGTCCTGACCGACATCCTGGGTGACGAAGACCACCTGGGCGACATGGACTTCAAAGTGGCCGGTACCGCCAAAGGCGTGACCGCACTGCAGATGGACATCAAGATCAAGGGCATCACCGAAGAGATCATGGAAATCGCCCTGGGCCAAGCCCTGGAAGCGCGCCTGAACATCCTCGGCCAGATGAACCAGATCATTGGTCAGTCGCGTACCGAGTTGTCGGAAAACGCTCCGACCATGATCGCGATGAAAATCGACACCGACAAAATCCGTGATGTCATCGGTAAAGGCGGCGCGACCATCCGTGCGATCTGTGAAGAAACCAAGGCTTCGATCGACATCGAAGACGACGGCTCGATCAAGATCTTCGGCGAAACCAAGGAAGCGGCAGAAGCAGCACGTCAGCGCGTCCTGGGCATCACCGCAGAAGCCGAGATCGGCAAGATCTACGTGGGCAAGGTTGAGCGCATCGTCGACTTCGGCGCGTTCGTCAACATCCTGCCGGGCAAGGACGGTCTGGTTCACATCTCCATGCTGAGCGATGCTCGCGTCGAGAAAGTGACCGACATCCTCAAAGAAGGTCAGGAAGTGGAAGTGCTGGTACTGGACGTGGACAACCGCGGCCGTATCAAACTGTCCATCAAGGACGTAGCGGCAGCCAAGGCGTCGGGCGTTTAATCACCCCCTCGCTTAGCCGCTGAACAAGCAAACGCCCCGACTGGTTCGGGGCGTTTTGCTATGCGCGGGAAATCACCGTGTCGCAGGTTGCCTGGCCATAAGCTCAGTGCTAGGTTTAGCCCACCGCCCGTGTAGCTCAGCCGGTAGAGCAGCGCACTCGTAACGCGAAGGTCGCAGGTTCGATTCCTGTCTCGGGCACCATTTCCCCTCGCTATTTCATCTTTCTGCTCAGTTCATCGACAGTGCGTTTGAGCTGATCCATCTCGCGATCCTGATCGCTGAGTTCCCGTTTCAGGGACGAAATTTCGCTGTTGTTCGAGCTCGAGTTCGAGCCGCTGTTGCGCTTGAGTTCTTCCACTTGCTTGGCAAGGTCTTTCAGATCGCTTTCCTGGTCCTTGATCGTGCGTTTGAGATCCTCAATCTCCTTGCTGCTGGAGTTGGAACTGGTCCCACTATTGCGCTTGAGCTCCTCAATCTGGCGAGCTTGCTCGCGGAGGATGTGCTTTTGATTTTCCAGTTCGGCGGCGTTGTCCTTCACCGTTTTTGGCAGACTTTCCAAGGCCCCTACGCTGATGTTGGTCTTGACGAGTATGTCCTTGTCAATGAGTTGCGAAGAGCAGGAATTGTGTCGGAGGCCAACGGCAAATCAGAGGTGGCTTCGACAGCGGCTTGAGCAAGGCTGGCCACTGTCAGGCTGCCGAACAGCAAGGTGGCGATCGCAAGGGGGGTAGAGGGAAGCTTGGAAAAAATGCGCATCACTGGGTTCCTTGTGAAATGCTGATGTGGCACATGGCTATGACTGGATGTTTTGACATATGTTCCCAACTTCTTGCGCACCTTGCGCAACTGTTTTTTGTGGGATAGATGTAAAGAGCCGTGTAAATCATCGGCAAAACGTCCTATATTCGTCGTTGCATGAGCATCGCCCAGCAGTTTTCAGATGATCCCCGAATGGTTCTGAAGGCCAGGAAAACAGGGCTTGTAACGGTTTCTGCGGCAGAGAGATCCTTGATGATCCAGATCCATCTTCCATTCCTCCGATCAGCGAGAACGACATGACTGCTAAAGAACTCACCCAGGAAGCCAGATACGAAGAAGCACTGAAGAAGTACGTGCTGGATGCGCCCCAGTTGCTCGAAGAGATCAAGGACCTGAGCGCCGACGATCAAAAAGACCAGATCCAGTGGGCGTTCGAGGATGAGGCCGAAGCCCAGGGATTACAGCCTTGGGAGTTGACGCTCAAGTACACCAGCACACCTGAAGAGTTCGAGGAACAGCGCCTTGCCTTGCACAAGGAAGCGGCCGAGGTACTGGGTGTGGAATGGGATGAATACTGCGAGATGAATAATCTTGTAGTTTAAAAGCAGCTTCAAGCTACAAGCTACAAGCTGCAGGGCAAGCACGGAATGGCTTGATGCTTGCAGCTTGGGGCTTGAAGCTGCTCAGAGACTGAGCCGCATCGACAGGTCCACCGCTTTCACATCCTTGGTCATTGCCCCGATCGAGATGTAGTCCACCCCGGTCTCGGCAATGGGGCGCAACGTGCTTTCGTTGATCCCGCCGCTGGCCTCCAGCTTCGCCTTGCCGCCGTTCAGGCGTACGGCTTCGCGCATGTCGTCCAGGCTCAGTTCGTCGAGCATGATGATGTCGGCATTGGCCGCCAGCGCTTCTTTCAATTCAGTCAGGCTTTCCACTTCGATTTCCACCGGTTTGCCCGGTGCGATCTTGTGGGCGGCGGCAATGGCCTGGGCGATGCCGCCGCAGGCTGCGATGTGGTTTTCCTTGATCAGGAAGGCATCGTAGAGGCCGATGCGGTGGTTATGGCAACCGCCACAGGTGACGGCGTACTTCTGGGCCAGGCGCAGCCCAGGGAGGGTTTTGCGAGTGTCCAGCAGCTTGACCTGGGTGTCGGCCACAAAGTCGGCCAGGTAGCGGGCCCGGGTGGCCACGCCAGAAAGCATCTGCAGAAAGTTCAGCGCGCTGCGTTCGCCGGTCAGCAGCGAGCGGGCCGGGCCTTCGAGGTGGAACAGCGCCTGGTCGGGGCTTGCCCGGTCGCCATCGCGTACTTGCCAATGCACGGCGACGCGCGGATCCAGTTGCCGGAACACGGCATCGACCCAGGCCGTGCCGCTGATGACTGCGGCTTCCCGGGTAATGATGGTGGCTTTGGCCAGGCGTTCGGCGGGGATCAGTTGCGCGGTGATGTCGCCGCTGCCGATGTCTTCGAGCAACGCGCGGCGCACGTTGGCCTCGATTTCGGCGGTCAGATCGGCGAGACGTAGATTCGGCATAACGGGCTCCACAAACAAAGTGGCCCGATTATAGGGCCAGTGGCTTGTCTCACAAACAATGTTCCTTATGGGGGACGGCGCCGGACGTCTGCGCCAGGCATCGAAACCTGCATTTGGTCGCATCCTCGCAACATTTCCCCGATTGTCCGGTCACTTATTGCGGAGTATTTCGACCTGGGTCACAGAGTCTGCTGGCATGACCGGGTTCTTTTACCAGATAATCCGCCTTTCGATTGACGTCATGGCTTTGACGTTTCGAGCGCAAGAGCACCCTTTCAGGAGACCAGGATGCACAACGACGGGAATGTAGTGCCCTTGCACAAGGTTTCTACCGATCAGGCGAACCGTTCGCCGCTCGCCCGCCTGCCTGTGATTCTGCTTCAGGTGCGCGACAAGGCCGCCCAGCAGTTGCGCCTTGGTTTGCAGGGGCTGTTCGACAATGCCGACGACACGCTGTTTGAAATGGCCGATCGGGCGCGCAACGATGTCGATCAGAACCTGTTCTTCGAAGCCATGCGGGACTTGCGCCTCAAGCGCAAAAGCATTGAGCGCGAATTTATCGAGCAGTTTTTCGAAGCCTTTGTCAGCCTCGCCCAATACGATCCGACCCAAGCCACCTTGGCGCCGGCGCACGCCTCCGGCCCTCAGGTTCAGCGCACGCATGATGACCTGGAGCGCCATCTGGCGGTGGAGGCCATGGTCACCCGTGTGCTCAGTCGCGATAGCGTGGCTCTTGAGCAACTGACTGCACGGCTCAGCGTCTTGCTCACCAGGCCGCTGGCAAACCAGCAGAACCCTTTGAGCCCAGCGCTGCTGTGTGAAAACTTTCTACAGGCCGGTCGCAACCTGGGGGTGGAGATCAAGGTCAAGCTGATCTTGCTCAAATTGTTCGAGCGCTATGTGCTCAGCGAGTGCGATCAACTGTATACCGAGGCCAACCAGTTGCTGGCCGCTACGGGCATCCTGCCGGATCTCAAGATTTCACCCTCGCGACGAGCGTCGGATCGCGCCGATGAGGCCCCGCGTACCAAGACTGAAAGTGCCGGCCCCAAGGCCGCCGAAGTCGATGACAGCGTGCAGGAAGTATTTGCTGCGTTGCAGAAACTATTGATGCAGGTGCGTGGCAGCGTGGCGCCGACTCTGGAGGCCAGCGCACCGGCCCAACCGATCTCGACCCGTGATTTGCTGCGCCTGCTTTCCCATTTGCAGCAGTACGTGCCGGCGCCTGCCATCGAGGATGAGTTCGACCTGCGCAGCCAACTCGAACAGCTGCTGACCCGGGTCAGCGTCAGAAGCGGCAAGTCGCGGGTGGTCGACGACGCCGATGAAGACGTGATCAACCTGATCTCGATGATGTTTGAATTCATCCTCGACGACCATAACCTGCCGGACTCCTTCAAGGCGTTGATCGGCCGTCTGCAGATTCCGATGCTCAAGGTTGCGGTGCAGGACAAGAGCTTTTTCAGTCGGGGCAATCATCCGGCCCGACGGTTGCTCAATGAAATCGCCGCTGCTGCCACGGGCTGGGGCGATTGCGACGACCATCAGCGCGACAGCCTCTATCTGCGCATTGAACAGGTGGTGCAGCGGTTGTTGAATGACTTTGTCGATGACCCGGCGATCTTCTCTGAATTGCTGGCCGATTTCCTGGCCTTCACCAGCGATGAAAGACGTCGCAGCGAATTGCTCGAACAGCGTATTCGTGACGCCGAAGAAGGTCGGGCCAAGGCCGAACTGGCGCGCCTGCGCGTCGAAGGCGTGCTGAATCAGGTCATGCTGGGCAAAGTGTTGCCGCAAGCGGTGGTGGAGTTCGTGCAGCACGCCTGGAGCCAGGTGTTATTGCTGACCTGCTTCAAGCACGGCAAATATTCAGCCGAGTGGCAGGCCGACGTTTTGACGCTGGAACAGCTGATCTGGAGCGTCCAGCATCACGAAGAACCGGATGCCGGCCTGCGCTTGCTGACGATAGTGCCGCAGCTGCTCAAAGCCTTGCGTGAAGGCCTGAGCCGTTCGGCGTTCGACCCGTTTGCCACCAGCGAGTTTTTCAGCGAGCTGGAAACCCTCCACGTGCTGGCCCTCGAACGCATGGGACAGGCAACGGAACAAACCCAGTCGTTCAATTCGCCGGTCATGGTCCAGGTCTCGGAGAAAATTGTCCTGCGCACCGCTCAAAAGGCCCCGGAAGACAGTGCGGCGGTGCACTTGCCGGCCGATGATGTGGGCCTGCTTCAGGTCGATCAGTTGCGATTGGGAAGCTGGGTTGAGTTCCAGGAGGACGATGACAACAGCCTGCGTTGTAAACTGGCGGCGATCATCGAGGCCACCGGCAAATACGTCTTCGTCAACCGCACTGGCCTCAAAGTGCTGGAGCACAGCCGCACCAGCCTGGCCCTGGAATTTCGCCGGGGGACGGCGCGTCTGTTGGACGACACCTTGCTGTTCGACCGGGCGCTGGAATCGGTGCTGGGCAATCTGCGTCAGCTCAATCGCGGCAAGTGATCGCACAGCCAGGGCCGATCGCGGCATACTGGCGGCATTCACTGATGTCATCGAAGGAACCTGTATGCAGTTGGACCCCGCCAGTGGTTGGTGCGATGGCGTGCGGCATTGCCCATCACCCAACTTCAATGCGCGCCCCGAAGGCGAAATTTCACTGCTGGTGATCCACAACATCAGCCTGCCGCCGGCACAGTTTTCCACGGGCAAGGTGCAGGAGTTTTTCCAGAATCGTCTGGATGTCACGCAACACCCCTATTTTGCCGGTATCGCCGATCTGCGCGTGTCTGCGCATTTTCTGATCGAGCGTGACGGCGCGATTACCCAGTTTGTCTCCTGTCTGGATCGTGCCTGGCACGCGGGCGTTTCGTGTTTCGAAGGGCGGGAGACGTGTAACGATTTTTCCTTGGGCATCGAGCTGGAAGGCACCGACGATCTGCCCTTCACTGACGCGCAATATGCCGCATTGGTCTGCCTGACCCGGCAGTTGCAGGCGGCGTTCAAGGCGATCACGCCGCAGCGCATCTGCGGGCACAGCGACATCGCCCCGGGTCGCAAGACCGATCCGGGACCGGCATTCGACTGGGCGCGCTACCGCGCTGCCTTGATAGAAGGGGAAGGGCAATGAGTTTTCTGGTGCTGCTGCTGGCGATCTGGATCGAGAAATTCTCGGCGTTGCGCCATCGGGTCCAGCGTGACGGCGGTTGGCTGCGCGAACTGAACAAACTCGAGACGAACCCACGCTGGGTCAACCGGCCCTGGCTGGTGTTGGTTGTGTTGATCCTGCTGCCCGTGGCACTGCTGGCGTTGTTACTGTGGGTATTGGAGCCGGTGGCCTACGGTCTGCTGGCACTACCGGTGCATCTGTTGGTGGTGATTTACAGCCTGGGTCGAGGGGATCTGCTCGCTGACCTGGGGCCGTTTCGTGACGCCTGGCGACGGGAAGACCTGCAGGCGGCCGACCATGTGGCCAAGCGCGACCTGAATATCGAGGCCGATAGCGGCGAGCAGTTGCTGGAGCGGGTCCAGGGGCATCTGCTGTGGCAGGCCTATCAGAGTTTTTTCGCGGTGATTTTCTGGTATTTCCTGCTGGGGCCAGTCGCGGCGCTGAGCTATCGCCTGCTGGCGCTGGCCGCCGAGCACAGTCAGAACCCCGGCGTGGCCGAGCGGGCGACGCAGTTGCGCCATGCCTTCGATTGGGTGCCGGTGCGGTTGCTGACCGCGAGCTTCGCCCTGGTGGGCAACTTCGTGGCAGTCAGCCGGGTCATGCTGCATGAGTTGCTGAACTGGAACATCAGCGCAGCAGACCTGATCGGCAAGGTCGGGCTGGTGGCCGGCGAGATTCCCGACCCTGTCGCGGGCCCGGACGGCATCAACAGCTTGGATCGGCTGTGGGAGCTGTTGTTGCGTGCGGCGGTGCTCTGGTATGCCGGGTTTGCACTGTGGACAGTGCTGGCTTAGGCATACGCACGCTCTGTGGCGAGGGGATTTATCCCCGCTGGGATGCGCAGCAGCCCCATTTGATTGCGGGTTTTAAGATAGCTAGGGGCGGCTTCGCGCCCCAGCGGGGATAAATCCCCTCGCCACAAGAACCGTGCCACGGCTCGTCGTTAACCTTAAGTTACAAATCTTCCCGCCGATTTAGGCTATACAGGGACAGCGCCCAAATAGTGGCTATCTGCTGTCTCTGTGCGCCTGCCCATAAAAACAAGAAATACAACCGGGAGACTTCCTTGTGAAGAGTTTGCTCTGGCCCGCCGTCGCGCTGATGAACCGCCTGAGCTTCGGCATGAAGTTCAGCCTGATCAGCGTGTTGTTCCTGCTGCCGATGCTGGTGACCAATTTCTTTTTGGTGCGCGATTCCTATCGCGAATTCCAGGGCACGCAAGTGGAGCTGCAAAGCCTCGATCTGCTGGGCAACAGCCTGACCCTGCGGCGCGACCTGGAAACCCTGAACAATCTGGTGCAGATCAATGCCAGCCTCGGTCAGTCCGGCAAGGCCGGGGACGTGGAAGCGAAGATCGGCACCCTTGAAAAGCAGGTGCTGGCGCGGTTGCAGAGCTTGAAAGCCATGGCCGTCGATCCTGAACAGGTCAGCGCCTTCGATGCCAAGCGCGACGAAATGATTGCCGCTTTCAAGGCCCAGCAGGCCGAGCGCTCCCTGCAAAGCAAAAGCGCACTGATTGGCAAGCTGCTCAACAGCGCGCAGATGTTCAGTCAAATCATCGCCAGCCAGGCTGGCCTGAGCCGCGACAACCAGGGCGACATCCGCCAACTGAGCGAATTGATCATCAGCGTGACCCCCAACGTGACCCAAACCCTGGGTGAAGGCCGTGCGCTGGGCGCTGCGTCCCTGGGCCTGGGCTTTCTCAATTCGGCGTCGAGCACCCGGTTCGACGAGTTGCTGGGGCAAATCGAAAAGCTGCAGGGTGAATATGACCTCAAGCTTCAGGACGCCCTGGGTTCCAGCAAGGCGGCCGAGCAGGCGCTTGCCAGTCAGGCCGAAGGCAGCAAGGCAACCTTGAAGAAAGCCGGTGAACTGATCGAAGAACAGGTGGTGATGGCTGACACGCTGGATGCTCCATGGCTGCCGTTTTACGAGCAGGTCAGCAGTCTGATGGAGCAAACCTACCGACTGAACGACGTAACCCTGGGTTTTCTGGATGTTCAGTTGCAGCATCGCCTGGAGCAGAACCGCAGCCACATGGTGCTGCAAGCCGTTGCGCTGGTCGCCGTATTTCTGCTGATCTTTTACCTGTACGCCGGCTTCTACGCCTCGACCCGCACCACACTCAAACATCTCGGCGAGATGATGGACAAGGTCGCAGCGGGCGACATGACGGTCAACTTCGTGGCGCGCAGCAAGGATGAGTTGGGGGAGTTGGGTGAAGTGTTCAATGGCACGGTGGCGAAGATCCATGACCTGATCGAACAGGTCGGCCGGACCGTTGCCGAGGTCGAGCGCCAGGCCGGGCAGGTGGAGGCGGTGTCGGCCCAGAGCAACCAGGCCGTGTCCGGGCAGCGCAGCCAGATCGAACTGGTCGCCACGGCGATGAACCAGATGTCGGCCACCGCCCAGGAAGTGGCTCGTAGCGCCGCCGCGGCGGTCAGTAGCGCCCACAGCGTGAACGACGAAACCCTCAGCGGGCGCGGGCTGGTGGAGTCACAGCAGAGCAGCATCGTGCGTTTGGCCAGCGAGATCGATCAGTCGGTGCAGGTGATCAATCAATTGGCGACTGACAGCCAGGCCATCAGTCGTGTGCTGGACGTGATCAAGAGCATTGCCGAACAGACCAACCTGCTGGCGCTCAACGCCGCGATCGAAGCCGCACGAGCCGGAGAGCAGGGGCGCGGTTTCGCGGTGGTGGCTGACGAAGTGCGGACCCTGGCCAAGCGCACCCAGCAATCGACCGAAGAAATCGAAGAAATGATCACCCGCTTGCACGGCGGCGTGGGCGCTGCCGTCAAAGCCATGGGCACCAGTCATGAGATGGCCAGTGGCACGGTGGGGCAGTCGGAAAAGGTCCAGCAGGCGCTGGAAAATATCCTCGGCGCCGTCGGCATGATCGTCGACCAGAACCAGCAGATCGCTGCAGCGGTGGAGCAGCAGACGGCCGTGGCCCATGACATCGACCAGAACATCGTCGAGATCAATCGCGCCGGTGAACGCACCGCCGAAGGCGCGCACCAGACCGAAGACGCCAGCCGTGAGTTGTCCGCCCAAGTGGTGCAGCTCAAGCAGTTGATCAATGCGTTTCGGGTGTAGTTAAAGGATGGTGCTCACCACCGATCCAATGTGGGAGCGAGCCTGCTCCCACAGGGGGTCACCAATTGAACAATTGGCGGGCGTTGGCCGTGCTGGCCTCTGCCAACTGATCAGGGCTGATCGCCATGATCCCAGCCAGTGCTTCACAAATGGCCGGTAAATGTGCCGGGCTGTTGCGTTGGCCGGGAAACATCGCCGGGGCCATGTCCGGCGAATCGGTTTCCAGCACCACCGCGTCCAGCGGCAGTTTTGCCAGTACCCGATGCATGCGCAGGGCCTGAGGCCAAGTGGCGGCGCCACCAAGGCCGAGCTTGAAGCCGAGCTTGATGTACTCGCGAGCCTCCTCAAAACTGCCGGCGAAGGCGTGGATAATCCCCCCGCGCTTGAGGTCAATGCGCTTGAGGGTGGCGATCACGGCGGCGTGGCTGCGGCGCACGTGGATCAGCGCCGGCAATTGGAATTGCGCCGCCAGTTGCAGTTGCGCCTCGAACAATGCCTGCTGGCGCTCCCGGTCCAGGGTTTGGATGAAGTAGTCCAGACCGATTTCCCCCACCGCGCACAACTGCCGATGCCCCGCCAGGCGGATCAGCCATTGGCACAATTGCCCCAGATCATCGGGGCGATGCTGATCGAGATACACCGGATGCAGGCCCAGCGCGGCGTGCAGGTCCGGGTCGCTTTGCACCAGATCCCACACCCGTTGCCAGTTATCCCGATACACCCCCAGCACCACCATCTGCCGCACGCCCAAGGCGCGGCTTTCGGCCAGCAGCGCCGGGCGATCCGCATCGAAGTCGGGGAAATCCAGATGGGTGTGGGTATCGATCAGTTCCATGCTTCAATCCTGAAGAATACTCAGCCGTGATGAATGCGCTGCTTGAACGTGCGTGGGATGGCCTGCACACCGGGTTGGTAATCATCGTTTTCGATGGCGGCCAGGGCCAGCGCCAGGGCTTTGTCGGCGATCAGTTGGTGCTGCTGGGACATGGCGTTGACCGGCAGCGGCAGGAAGTCCAGCAGTTGCGTATCACCAAAGGTGCCCAACCGTAGTGGGCGCGACTTGAGCGGGAAGTCGTGCAGGGCGTCGAACACCCCTTGCAGCAGCACATAGGAGGTGGTGATCAACGCATCAGGCAGGTGCCCCAGTCGCGCGAGCAATTCGTCCATCAACTGGCGACCGCATTCACGGCTGAACGACTCGCCGTGCTCGATCAGCACCTGGCCTTCGAACCCGGCCAGGGCTTCGTTGAAACCGGCGGTGCGTTCCTGGCTGATGCTCAATTCGGGCCGGGCGCTGATCAGCGCGATCTGGCGGGGATTGGTTTCCAGCAGGCTACGGGTCAGTTGCAGGCTGGCCTGGCGGTCATCGCTGATCACCGAGCAGAAGTGCGCAGGCTCCATCACCCGGTCGATGGCGATGATCGGGATACCTTTAGCCTGTAACTGGCGATAACTGTCGTCCCCGGCAGGCAGGCAACTGGCGACGATCAGCGCATCGCAGCGCCGGGCGCGGAACAGTTGCAACAGTTGCCGTTCGCTCTCGGGCGCATCGTCGGAGCTGGCGATCAGCAATTGATAGCCCCGCGCTCGGGCACCCTGTTCCAGCAGTTTAGCGATGCGGGCGTAACTGGGGTTTTCCAGGTCCGGCAGGATGAAACCCAGCGTGCGCGTATGCCGGCTGCGCAACCCGGCAGCCTGGGGGTTGGGCGTGAAGCCATGCTCCTCGACCACGGCGCGTACGCGTTCGACGGTGGCGCTGCTGATGCGTTGCTGTTCGGCCTTGCCATTGATGACATAGCTGGCGGTGGTCACGGACACACCGGCCAACTGGGCGATATCACTGAGTTTCAACCCGGTTTTCCTTGTTTTTTCGAGTTTGCCCCGACAATGAGGGGCATCCTACCCGATTCAGGACGACGGTTACTGTCGCGACGGCGGCGACAAGTTGCACTTCAAGGATGAGAGATTATCGAGTAACGTGCCAATCTTTCTAGATTAAACGTTTCAGCAGGCGTATTTTCAAGGTTAGCAGGATTTTTTGGCCCGTCTGCCGCGATAGCGCCAAAAGCCGTCCTGTAACGCTAAGCTGATTCATTCAAAACAATACCTGGCGCCAACCCGACGCCAAAAAGGAGAAAGCATGCTCGAGCTCACTCTAGAGCAGATATCCATGGCCCAGACGGCTGTGGATAAAGACGCCGCGCTGCAATTGCTCGCTGACAAACTGGTGGCCGATGGCCTTGTAGCCGAGGGTTACCTGGCCGGCTTGCAGGCTCGCGAGGCCCAGGGCTCGACCTTTCTTGGCCAAGGTATTGCCATCCCCCACGGCACCCCGCAAACCCGCGATCTTGTGTACTCCACCGGTGTGCGTCTGTTGCAGTTCCCCGACGGTGTGGACTGGGGGGACGGTCAGATCGTTTACCTGGCGATCGGTATCGCGGCCAAGTCCGACGAACACTTGCGTCTTTTGCAACTGCTGACCCGCGCCCTCGGCGAGACCGACCTGGGCCAGGCCCTGCGCCGCGCAGGTTCGGCCGAAGCGCTGTTGAAGCTTCTGCAAGGCGCGCCACAGGAACTGGCCTTGGATGCGCAGATGATCGGCCTCGGCGTGTCGGCCGACGATTTCGAAGAGCTGGTCTGGCGCGGTGCCCGTCTGCTGCGCCAGGCCGACTGTGTGAGCAACGGCTTTGCTGGGGTGTTGCAGCAGGTCGAGGCGCTGCCATTGGGCGATGGCCTGTGGTGGCTGCACAGCGAACAGACCGTCAAGCGTCCGGGCCTGGCCTTCGTCACGCCGGACAAGCCCATCCGTTACCTCGGTCAGCCCTTGAGCGGTCTGTTCTGTCTCGCCAGCCTCGGCGAGGCTCACCAGGCTTTGCTCGAAAGGCTCTGTGCGTTGTTGATCGAAGGTCGCGGTCATGAACTGGGGCGCGCCACCAGCAGCCGCAAGGTGCTGGAAGTGTTGGGCGGCGAACTGCCCGCCGATTGGCCCAGCGCCCGCATCGGCCTGGCCAATGCCCATGGTTTGCACGCGCGTCCGGCGAAGATCCTCGCGCAACTGGCGAAAAGCTTCGAAGGCGAGATCCGCGTGCGCATCGTCGACGGCCAGGACAGCGCCGTGTCGGTCAAGAGCCTGAGCAAATTGCTGAGCCTGGGCGCTCGTCGCGGCCAGGTCCTGGAGTTCATCGCCGAACCGAGCATCGCCGCTGACGCCTTGCCGGCGCTGCTGGCCGCCATCGAAGAGGGCCTTGGCGAAGAAGTCGAGCCGCTGCCACCACCGAGTGCGCCTCAGCAAACCACCATGGCCGAGGTTGCTACCGTCGTGCTGGCGCCCGAATCCGGTAGCTTGATCCAGGCCGTTGCCGCCGCTCCGGGCATTGCCATCGGCCCGGCCCACATCCAGGTGTTGCAGGCCTTCGAGTATCCATTGCGCGGCGAATCAGCGGCGATCGAGCGTGAGCGCTTGCAAAACGCCTTGAACCAAGTGCGCCGCGACATCGAAGGTCTGGTCGAACGCGCCAAGGCCAAGGCCATCCGCGAAATCTTTATCACCCATCAGGAAATGCTCGATGACCCGGCGCTGACCGACGAAGTCGACACTCGATTGAAGCTGGGCGAGAGTGCGCAAGCGGCGTGGATGGGCGTGATCGAAGCGGCTGCCAAAGAACAGGAAGCGCTGCAGGACGCACTGCTCGCCGAACGTGCCGCCGACCTGCGGGACGTCGGTCGGCGTGTGCTGGCGCAATTGTGCGGCGTCGAAACCCCGAGCGAACCCGAGCAACCTTACATTCTGGTGATGGACGAGGTTGGCCCGTCCGACGTCGCCCGTCTGGATCCCGCCCGCGTAGCGGGGATTCTCACCGCGCGCGGCGGCGCCACCGCCCACAGCGCCATTGTCGCCCGAGCCCTGGGTATCCCGGCGCTGGTGGGGGCCGGTGCGGCGGTGCTGCTGCTGGCGCCGGGCACTTCACTGTTGTTGGACGGCCAGCGTGGTCGCCTGCACGTGGACCCCGACGCCCCCACGCTGCAACGGGCCACCGAGGAGCGCGACACCCGCGAGCAACGTCTCAAGGTCGCTGCCGAACAACGTCATCAACCGGCGCTGACCCGTGACGGTCATGCCGTGGAAGTGTTCGCCAACATCGGCGAGAGCGCCGGGGTCACCAGTGCGGTGGAGCAGGGCGCCGAAGGCATTGGCCTGTTGCGCACCGAACTGATTTTCATGGCTCATACCCAGGCTCCCGATGAAGCGACTCAGGAAGCCGAATACCGCAAGGTGCTCGATGGCCTGGCCGGGCGACCGCTGGTGGTGCGTACCCTCGATGTGGGCGGCGACAAACCGCTGCCGTACTGGCCGATCGCGAAAGAGGAAAACCCGTTTCTCGGCGTGCGAGGCATTCGCCTGACCTTGCAACGTCCGCAGGTCATGGAAGCGCAATTGCGCGCCTTGTTGCGTTCTGCCGACAACCGTCCGTTGCGGATCATGTTCCCGATGGTGGGCAGCGTCGATGAGTGGCGTCAGGCCCGGGACATGACCGAGCGCCTGCGCCTGGAGATCCCGGTGGCGGACCTGCAACTGGGGATCATGATCGAGGTGCCGTCCGCGGCACTGCTGGCGCCGGTGCTGGCCAAGGAAGTCGACTTCTTCAGTGTCGGCACCAACGACCTGACGCAATACACCCTGGCCATTGACCGCGGTCATCCAACCCTTTCGGCTCAGGCTGACGGCCTGCACCCGGCGGTGCTGCAACTGATCGACATCACCGTGCGTGCCGCCCATGCGCATGGCAAGTGGGTCGGCGTGTGCGGTGAGCTGGCGGCCGACCCTTTGGCGGTGCCGGTGCTGGTGGGCCTGGGCGTAGACGAGCTGAGTGTTTCGGCACGCAGCATTGCCGAGGTCAAGGCGCGGGTACGCGAAGTGAGCCTGGCGCAGGTAAAAATCCTCGCCCAAGAGGCCTTGGCCGTGGGCAGCGCCAATGACGTGCGCGCATTAGTGGAGGCGCTGTAATGGCCAAGATCCTTACCCTGACCCTCAACCCGGCGCTCGACCTCACGGTGGAACTGGCGCGCCTGGAACCCGGTCAGGTCAACCGCAGCGATGCCATGCACAGCCACGCCGCCGGCAAGGGCGTGAACGTGGCCCAGGTGCTGGCTGACCTCGGCCACACCGTGACTGTCAGCGGCTTTCTCGGTGAAGACAACGCCCAGGCATTCGAAACGCTGTTCGCCCAGCGCGGTTTTGTCGACGCCTTTATTCGCGTCCCAGGGGAGACCCGCAGCAACATCAAGCTGGCCGAGCAGGACGGACGCATCACCGACCTCAACGGTCCAGGCCCGGTAGTTGACGACGCCGCGCAGCAAGCGCTGCTTGAGCGACTGGAACACATCGCCCCGGGCCACGATGCCGTGGTAGTGGCGGGCAGCCTGCCCCGGGGCGTCAGCCCGCAATGGTTGCAGGCGCTGATCATTCGCTTGAAGGCACTGGGCTTGAACGTGGCCCTCGACACCAGCGGCGAAGCCTTGCGCGTCGCCCTCGCGGCGGGGCCGTGGCTGATCAAGCCAAACACCGAGGAACTGGCCGATGCGCTGGGTTGCGACGTGGTGAGCGAATTTGCCCAGGCGGAAGCGGCGCAACGATTGCACGCCCAAGGCATTGAGCATGTGGTGATTTCCCACGGTGCCGACGGCGTGAACTGGTTCAGTGTCGGTTCGGCGCTGCATGCCTCGCCGCCCAGCGTCACTGTCGCCAGTACCGTGGGGGCCGGCGATTCGCTGCTGGCCGGCATGCTGCATGGCCTGCTCAGCGCCGACACGCCGCAACAGACCCTGCGCACCGCCACGGCCATCGCCGCCATGGCCGTGACGCAGATCGGTTTTGGCATCCATGACAGCGCGTTGCTGGCGTCGCTTGAACAGGGCGTGCGCGTGCGCCCCCTGACCGAACAATAAGAGGGTTCGCAAGAATGAAATTAGCCATTGTGACGGCCTGCCCGAACGGCATGGTCACCAGTGTGTTGTGCGCCCGCCTGCTGGACGCGGCGGCCCAGCGCCAGGGTTGGAGCACCAGCGTGGAAGTCCATGACGCGGCCCATCCGGAGCGCCAATTATCGGCGGCGACCCTGGAAGCGGCCGAGTGGGTGTTGCTGGTAGCCAGCGGCCCGGTGGATATGTCGCGGTTCGTCGGCAAACGTCTGTTCCGCAGCACCCCGGCCCAGGCCCTGCAGGATGTCGATTCGGTGCTGCGTCGCGGCGCCGAAGAGGCCAAGGTTTTTGTCGAGTCGGATGTGCTGGAAGAGGCACCTGCGGTTTCGGCTGAGCGGGCTCCGCGTCTGGTCGCCATCACTGCTTGCCCAACCGGCGTGGCCCATACCTTCATGGCCGCCGAGGCGTTGCAGCAGGCAGCGAAGAAGCTCGGTTACGACTTGCAAGTGGAAACCCAGGGCTCGGTGGGCGCCCGCAATCCGTTGAGCCCCGAGGCCATCGCCGAGGCCGACGTGGTGCTGCTGGCCACCGACATCGAAGTCGCCACCGAGCGTTTTGCCGGCAAGAAGATCTATCGCTGCGGCACTGGCATCGCCTTGAAGCAGGCTGAAGCCACGCTGAACAAGGCGCTTGCCGAAGGCCGCCAGGAAAGCGCGTCGGTCGGTGCCGGCGCTGCGGCAAAATCGGAGAAGACCGGCGTCTATAAGCACCTGCTGACCGGCGTGTCGTTCATGTTGCCGATGGTGGTGGCCGGTGGTCTGTTGATCGCCTTGTCGTTCGTGTTTGGCATTACCGCGTTCAAGGAGCCCGGCACGCTGGCGGCGGCGCTGATGCAGATCGGCGGTGACACCGCGTTCAAACTGATGGTGCCGTTGCTGGCCGGCTACATCGCCTATTCCATCGCCGACCGTCCCGGCCTGGCGCCCGGCATGATCGGCGGGATGCTCGCAAGCACCTTGGGCGCGGGGTTCATCGGCGGGATCATCGCCGGTTTCCTGGCCGGTTACGCGGCCAAGGCGATCAACCGCTACGCGCGCCTGCCCCAGAGCCTGGAAGCGCTCAAGCCGATCCTGATCATCCCGTTGCTGGCGAGCCTGTTTACCGGTCTGGTGATGATCTACATCGTCGGCAAACCGGTGGCGGGCATGCTGGATGGCCTGACCCATTTCCTCGACAGCATGGGCACCACCAACGCGATTCTGTTGGGTGTTTTGCTGGGGGCGATGATGTGTGTCGACCTTGGCGGGCCGATCAACAAGGCCGCCTATGCGTTTTCCGTGGGACTGCTGGCGTCGCAAAGTTATGCACCGATGGCGGCGGCCATGGCCGCTGGCATGGTGCCGCCGATTGGCCTGGGCATCGCAACCTTTATCGCCCGTCGCAAGTTTGCCCAGACCGAACGCGAGGCCGGTAAAGCGGCGCTGGTGCTGGGGCTGTGCTTCATCTCCGAAGGGGCGATTCCGTTCGCCGCCAAGGACCCTTTGCGGGTGATCCCGGCCAGCATCGCCGGCGGCGCACTGACCGGTGCGCTGTCGATGTACTTCGGCTGCAAACTGATGGCGCCTCACGGTGGCTTGTTCGTGATGCTGATCCCCAATGCCATCAACCATGCGTTGTTGTATTTGCTGGCGATTGTGGCGGGGAGCCTGCTGACGGCGGTGTCCTATGCGCTGCTCAAGCGGCCGGAAGTGGTGGAGATGGCGTTGGAGCCGGCCAAGGCCTGATCACTTAAGTTTGAACAATGAAAATTCCCTGTGGGAGCGAGCCTGCTCGCGATAGCGGTGTATCAGTCGACAATGGGTTGCCTGATACTCTGCAATCGCGAGCAGGCTCGCTCCCACAGTGGTTTTGGGGTGTTCACAAGATCCCTGTCACGCCTGATTAACACTGCCATGCTTAAGTTTCCCCATTTGGGGGAAACACCATGAGCGAATTTGACCTGGGCCGTCGCCGTGTGATGCAAGCCGTGGGTGCGGGGTTGTTGTTGCCGGGGCTGGCGCCGGCGGTGATTGCCTCAGTCAAGGATCGCCCGGTGCTCACCGATGGCGTGCAGTCTGGCGATTTGCAGGGCGACCGGGCGATGATCTGGAGCCGCTGCGACCGCCCGGCCCGGATGGTGGTGGAATGGGACACCCGCAGCCAGTTGCCCAACCCGCGGCGTTTCGTCTCGCCACTGGTCGACAGCCGCAGCGATTTTACCGCTCGGGTCGAGCTCACCGGGCTGCCGCCTGACCAGGCGATTTTCTACCGCGTGCATTTTGAAGACGCCCAGACCGGCGTCGCCAGTGAGCCCTGGCTCGGTCACCTGCGCAGCGTCCCGCAGTTCAAGCGCAACATCCGGTTTGTCTGGAGCGGCGACACCGTCGGCCAGGGCTTTGGGATCAACCCGGACATTGGCGGCATGCGCATCTACGAAGCCATGCGTTTGCGCCTGCCGGATTTTTTTATCCACAGCGGCGACACCATCTACGCCGACGGTCCGGTGCCGGCGCAGATCACCACCGAAGGCGGGCGCATCTGGCGCAACCTCACCACTGAAGCCAAGAGCAAGGTCGCCGAGACCCTGGACGAGTATCGTGGCAACTACCGCTACAACCTGATGGACGAGAACGTGCGCCGCTTCAACGCCGAAGTGCCGCAGATCTGGCAATGGGACGATCATGAGGTGGTCAACAACTGGTCGCCGGGCAAGCAACTGGATGAACGCTACCAGACCAAGGATATCCACAGTCTTGTGGGCCGTGCGCGGCAGGCCTGGCTGGAATACGCCCCCATGCGCTTGCAGAAGGCCGACGGCGGCGGGCGGATCTACCGCAAGCTCGCTTACGGGCCGATGCTGGATGTGTTCGTGCTGGACATGCGCAGCTACCGCGAAGCCAACGACGCCAACCTCGGCGGGGCCAAACCCTTTCTCGGTCGCGAGCAGTTGGACTGGCTCAAGGGCGAACTGAAGCAGTCCCGTGCCCAGTGGAAAGTCATTGCTGCCGACATGCCCATCGGCCTGGGTGTGCCCGACGGCGAAGTCAGCCCCGGCGTGTCGCGCTGGGAAGCGGTCGCCAACGGTGATCCGGGGCCGGCCCAGGGCCGTGAACTGGAGATCGCCGAGTTGCTCGGCTACCTACGCAAGCATCAGGTGCGCAACTACGTCTGGCTCACCGCTGACGTGCACTATTGCGCCGCCCACCATTACCACCCGGAACAGGCCGCGTTCCAGGATTTCGAACCCTTCTGGGAGTTTGTCGCCGGGCCGTTGAATGCCGGCAGCTTCGGGCCTAATCCTCTGGACAAGACGTTCGGTCCCGAAGTGGTGTTCCAGAAAGCGCCCCCGGCGCAGAACACGTCGCCGTTTGCCGGATACCAGTTCTTTGGCGAGGTGAACATCGATGGGTCGAGCGGGGAGATGAGCGTGGTGTTGCGGGATCTGGAGGGCGTGGCAGTGTTCGAGAAGAAGTTGCAGCCGGTCTGAGTTTCAAGTACGCCACCAATCAATGTGGGAGCGAGCCTGCTCGCGATGCGCTGTGTCAGTCGACAAGAGTGCCGTCTGATACTCCGCTATCGCGAGCAGGCTCGCTCCCACAGAGGGCAGTGTTTTAGCGGGTGGCTTGTCAGTAGACATCCCGCCGGTACCGGCCCTGTTCGATCAAGCGCTCCACTGCCGCGGCGCCGAGCACGTCGTTGAGCACCTGATCCACGCCCGACGCCATGCCCTGCAAGCTGCCGCAGACATAGATCGCCGCACCATCGACCAGCCATTGCTTGAGCAGGGCCGAGGATTCGCGCAGGCGGTCCTGGACGTAGATTTTCTGTTCCTGATCCCGGGAAAACGCCAGGTCCAGGCGTTCCAGATCGCCGGAGGTCACCCATTCCTGTAACTCATCACGGCAGTGGAAATCATGCTCGCGCTGGCGCTCGCCGAACAGCAGCCAGTTGCGCTGCATGCCCTCGGCCACCCGCGCCTTGAGCAGGCTGCGCAGGCCGGCCAGACCGGTGCCGTTACCCAGCAATATCATGGGCACGCCTTGAGGCGGCAGATGGAAGCCGCTGTTACGGCGTACCCGCAGGCTGATGGCGCTGCCCAGCGGCGCATGTTCGGTGAGCCAACCGGAGCCGATACCCAGGTTGCCGTCGGCGTGACGTTCCTGGCGCACAATCAGTTCCAGCAGGCCATCGGCGGGAATCGAAGCGATGGAATATTCGCGCAGTGCCAGTGGCGCCAGGGCATCCACCAGGGCCTGGGCATGCATGCCCACCAGATGGGCGCGATTTTCCGGCAGTTGGCGGTTGGCCAGGGCCTGATCGAGGCGCTGGGGCAAGCCATCGACCTGCACGCGAGCAACGCCGGCGATGCCCAGGCCCTCCAGGAAATGGTCGATGGCCGACAGGTCATTGCGCGGCAGGATTTCCACCAGGTCACCGGCCAGCCAACTGCTCGGGCCGGGCGCGGTGAGGCCCAACAGATACACGCCTGAGCCGCTGCTCTCGGGGTTGAGCAAGGTGCGCTGGTGCAGGGTCCAGTTCTCGAAACTGGGCGCCTGCCAAGTGTCCAGCGGAGCCTGGCCGGTCAGTTCGGCCAATTGCTGTTGCCAGTGACGCAAGGCGTAAGGGTCGCAACTGTCGACTTCCACCGGAGCGAACAGGGTCTTGCCGCCGTGCTCCGACAGCCAGGTGTGCAGGCGTCGGGCGAAGCCGCAGAAGTTTTCGTATTGCCGATCGCCCAGGCCCAGCACCGAATACTGCAGGCGCTCCAGGCTCATGGCCCGACCCAACACGTTGCGCTCGAAACCCCGGGCGCTGTCCGGTCCTTCGCCGTCGCCAAAGGTGCTGACGACGAACAAGGCGTGGCTGCAATTGCTCAGCTCCTGCTCGCTGACACCGGCCAGCGGCTGGACCTTCACCGGCAAACCGGCAGCCTGGAGCTGGCCGGCGGTCTGCCAGGCCAGTTGCTCGGCGAAACCGCTCTGGCTGGCGAACCCGATCAGCCAGGCGGGCGCATCGCTGCGGTTGGCACCCAGCTCCTGGCGGGCATTCTTGATTTGGCGCTTCTTGCGGCGACGGTCCAGGTACAGCAACCAGCCGGTGATGAAGAACAGCGGCATGGTCAGCGCGGCGACCGTCACCAGGATCCGCCCGATCAGGCCGAAATAGCTGCCGATATGCAAGGCGTAGACGCTGGTCAGCAACTGCGCCTTGAGGCTCTTGTCGCTGTAGCGGCTGTGACCACTGATGACACCGGTGGCCGGGTCGAGGATGAGCTGGTTCAGCGCCCGGTCATGAGGCGAGTTTTTCAGCAGGTAGAACACCGTTGCCGGTTGCCCGGCCACCGGCGGCATGCGCACGTTGTAGGCGATCAGGCCAGGGCCCGCGGCGCTGTAGATGCTGCTCCACATGGCCCGATAATCGGCCACCGGCGGCGGGCCGCTCGGCGCTGGGCCGCGGTTGCGCACCCGTTCTTCTTCGGGGGAATCGGAGAGCAGGTGGGTCACGCCTTTGTTGTACCAATCGTAGGACCAGGTCAGGCCGGTCAGGGCCGCCAGCAGATAGAACGCCAGGCACCAGGTGCCCGCCACCGAGTGCAGGTCCCAGTTGAAGCTGCGGCCTTTTTTCGCCCAGTCGAGGGTCAGCCAGGCACGCCAGCTTTTCCATTGGCGTGGCCAGCGCAGGTACAGCCCGGACAGGCAGAAAAACACCAGGATCAGCGTGCAGGCACCGGTAATCTGTCGACCCACATCCTCCAAGGCCAGGACGCGATGCAGCCTGAGTATCAGAGCGAAGAGATCCTGGCCCACCACATCGCCCATGAATTGTGCGTTGTACGGGTTGAAATAGCGCATGGGCCCGCGCTTTTCCCCAGGCGGGGCGGCGAAAATTGCCCGTGCGGCGTGGCCGCTGTCGGTCTCGACCCAAAGCATGGCGACGGTTTTACCGGAAGCGGCCTCGATCTGTTGCACCAGCTCGGCAGGCGGCAGGACGCCTTCCGGTTGTTTCGGGACCATCAACACCTGGGGGTTCAACGCCCGCAGGATTTCGTCCTGAAACGACACCGCGGCACCGGTAATGCCCATAAACGCCAGGACCAGCCCGGCGCTGATGCCGAAAAACCAGTGCAACTGGAACAGGGTTTTCTTAAACACGTCACTCGCCTTTCAGTCATTGCTGTTCATCATGGCGCGCATGTTATCGAGAACCATTCATAAACACACATAAAAGCCACATGATTCAGACAAGCCTGAAGTCAATAGCATTGCGCTGATGGGCGCGTTTTGCGCTATTGCAAAAAAGCCCGTGACACAGTCACGGGCTTTCGGGTCCAGCGACCAGCGAATTACACGTAGAACGACTTCAGCGGCGGGAAGCCATTGAATTCCACCGCGCTGTAGCTGGTGGTGTAGGCACCGGTCGACAGCCAGTACAGACGGTCACCGATGGCCAGGTTCAGCGGTAAACCGTACTTGTAGTTTTCGTACATGATGTCGGCGCTGTCGCAAGTAGGGCCGGCGATGACCACTTCTTCCATCTCGCCTTTCTTCTCGGTCCAGATCGGGAACTTGATGGCTTCGTCCATGGTTTCGATCAGGCCGGAGAACTTGCCCACGTCCGTGTACACCCAGCGCTCGACGGCGGTACGGGATTTACGGGCCACCAGCACCACTTCGCTGACCAGGATGCCGGCGTTGGCGATCAGCGAACGGCCCGGCTCCAGGATGATCTCCGGCAGTTCGTCGCCGAAGTCTTCCTTGAGGAAACGGATGATTTCCTCTGCGTAGGTTTCCAGGCTGTTGGTGCGGGTGATGTAGTTGGCCGGGAAGCCACCGCCCATGTTGATCAGCTTCAACACGATGCCGTCTTCTTCTTTCAAGCGCTCGAAGATCACTTTGACCTTGGCGATGGCCGCGTCCCAGACGCTGATGTCACGCTGTTGCGAACCGACGTGGAAGGAAATGCCGTACGGCACCAGGCCCAGGTCGCGGGCCAGGATCAGCAGGTCCATGGCCATGTCGGTCTGGCAGCCGAACTTGCGCGACAGCGGCCAGTCAGCGGTGGTCGAGCCTTCGGTAAGAATGCGCACGTAGACTTTCGAGCCCGGCGCGGCCTTGGCGATGTTGCGCAGGTCGGCTTCGGAGTCGGTGGCATACAGGCGTACGCCCTTCTCGTAGAAGTAGCGGATGTCCCGGGATTTCTTGATGGTGTTGCCGTAGCTGATCTGATCCGGGCCTACGCCACGGCTCATGACTTTATCCAGTTCATAGATCGAAGCGATGTCGAAGTTCGAGCCTTTATCCTTGAGCAGGTCGATGATTTCCACTGCCGGGTTGGCCTTGACGGCGTAATAGACCTTGGCGAATTCGAAACCTGCGCGCAGGTCATCGTAGGCCTGGGAGATCATCGCGGTGTCGATCACCACGAACGGGGTTTCCTGCTTGTCGGCGAACGCCTTCATTTTCTGAAAGGTCTCGCGCGCGAAATAATCTTCGACCTGGATCGACATACTTGGGACTCCTACTGGCAAACATCAGGATCAATGGGTGTAAGGGCAAGCAGCCCTCGTGAACGTCCTCCGTATCCCCACTTTGGTTCGCCTACTTCCCAAGGCATGTCGCCGAAAGCAAAAAGGCCACGGGATGCTTGATTCCCTTGGCCTTGCTGTCTCGTCGTCAGTACTTGAGCCGGATGGATCGTTTCCAGCATGGACGTTCGGCGCGAACTTTAGGGCGTGAGGGGCCTGAGATCAACAAAAAATGTCGCGTTTTTGCACTCATTCGTCGTGCGGCCCGCGACAGCTCCTGATGTAACCGACCTGTGTGACAGTCAGATGTTCCTCGGCAATGCGACACAGGCCTCCAGGTTGGCCATTTGCACATGGCAGCTTGGAAGGGCGTTTCATGGCAGATCATTTGTTGACTGATTGGCGGCCGGTTATGAGGAAATCGTTTAAACAGATCTAAAAAACTGTAAGTGTCGACAGTGGGCGCGACGAAGCGATCATCGAATACTCAAGACTCCAGTTGTACTCGCCGCTGAATAAAACCGGTGTTGGGTTTATGCCGGGAACGCAGGTTATTAGGCGGGATTGCATAACTGATTGAGCTGAGCGATGAAAAGCTCTAGGAGAGAGTCATGCGCAAGCGTCGGGTCATACGGATATTAAACATTTCTTTGTTTCTCGGTTTTGTATCGGGCTCCAGCCTGTTGCAGGCAAGCCCTGGCACCGATACGGCCAAATTGATGGAGTACTGGTATCGATTGACCGCACGGGATTGTGGAAGTGGCAGGTTGGCGTCTGATTGCTCTGGCTTGATACTTCGAGGGATCGCCAGTAAACAGAGTTATTTGCCGTGGGATCCCAGTCCGTTATCGCAGAGCCTGGAAGCGGGGGGCACCGGTATAGCGGCCGGAGGTACATCGGTTTCATATTTAAGAAAAGATGTTGAGTACAATGGGCTGGGTATGCTCAGGTTCAATGGCTTTGCCTTGGTGCCCAATGATTTTGTGAATGAAAAGACGCAATTCAAAATCAAAGTATTGTGTGCCTTTCCTATTGATTCCTGGACGAATTATCGAAACAACAGCGGCTGCGGCGATTATCAGGAGAACGGGAACTCCCTCGGCGTTGTCGAGGACTATTGCCAGAAGCTGGGCATCAGCAATGCCAAGGCGTGGATGGAGCACTATGACCGTCAAACCCGAGACCCTGAAGCCACGAAAGCGCACAAGTTTCAATGCGGCTTTGATACCACGAGAGACTACTTCGGTACCTACAACAAGGCTGATGCATTCAATACGTTTGTCGAAGCACGAAAAATTTTGGCCAATGATCCTGAGGAAAAGGACGATGCGATCCATACCCAGTCGGAGCTGCGAATTGAAACCTGGCCACCTAATAAACACTGGAAAAGGGACTGGGGCAGTCAGGCACGGGTGAAGTTTGATGCGCCTGTCGCCAGTGACAGCGACTCAGCAAAAGCCACGTACCTGGAGCTCCCTATCGCTGCTTTTATTTATGAGAGTGGTATTGATTACATTGACAGAACTACAAAGACTTTTACGTCTCGTGAACTTGCTCGAGATGATCAGCGCCGATGGGTAGAGCAAGACAATACGTGGAAGCCGATCATAAAAATACAATTTCCGAACTCGATCGCTGAGGACGCGAAATTTGCTTACTATCCCGCCGATCAGCATGTTCAACCCCCGGTGGATAGTCGTTCCTGCGATAACTACATAGAAAAGATCGAGTGGGATAACAATTATGTAGAACCCGTATTGGGAAAAATTTCATCGCTTAAGGTCACGCCCACGGCCTGCGGAAGAAAAGCCGGCGTAGGGAAAACCAATGTCGTGCTGGCCGAGCTGGCGATCAAGGCTGCTGCCCTTGATCCGAATCGCAAGGACTGGAATTTCGATAACATGGGCAGCAGCATGCGCCGTCAGTTGGCCTGCCATCTTGACTCCCCCGATATCGCCGAGAATAAACCTACGTGGAGCCTTGAGCCCGCTCGTCCCTATGTGGCCCATGATGTGATTATTAAATTGCCGGGTGATAACCGGTGTAATCCTCATTGAAAGGGTCAGATCAGGCTGTTGACCCGACCGGGATACTCAGGGCGACGAACATGGCAACTCTCACGCTAAAAAAATCAGCAAAGCTGTTGATTCTACTGGGCAATCTTTGTGTTTTGCCGCTGTCCTTTAGCGAAGCGCTCGTGGCCACGAGCGTGCAATCAGGAGAAGCAACCGCAGCCGCCTTGACCCGTAACTACTACGACACCGCGGTCAACTGTGGCGCTGCCACGGCACCGGCTTTTTTATGCACGGGTGTCGTGGCACGCACGACCAACGCAGGAAACTTCGATCCTTGGGACCATAGCGAATTTTCCAGGACCAGCGGCGCGGTTTCATTTTCCTACCTGAGGGCCGACGCCAAGTTTGGTGGTGCGCCATGGGGCAACAACGAAGCCCGGCATGGCTATATTTTTTATCCCACCCTCCGGGCTCCGCAGGGAAAAATAAGGCCCTCGATCATCTGCTATTTTCCCTACGATGGCGCGACGATCTATCGCAGCAAACCGGGCGCCCGCGGTTGCCGTGACAGCATTACTCAGTTCGTCTATCCCCTGAGTAAACCCTGTAATGAACAGAATATTTTCACTGCCAGGGCCTGGCTGACCCATTTTCGAAGGGTCAGTTACGGAAATCCTGCCAGTTGCGCGTGGATGCTCAACGATGCGTTGAATGAGCAAGCCGTGGCTAACTTCAATGCGGGATTGCAAGTCAGAAAACTTGTTGAGCTTGAGGCAGGGGGCGCCGATTTTAATTTCAAGAATCACAACGAGCTTCGCATCGAAGCCTGGCCAGAAAAAAATCCGGCTGCGCTGCCCATCCAGGCGTTTTTCTGGATCACCGGCTCAAACGATCTGGAAGCCTCCCGAATCGACCAAAAAAAATATCATGAGCGCACCAACGGTCTTTTTATCCCCATCGTTCGCGTCACATTGCCTCCCAGCCCACAAGGTCATTTCAGTTTCCAATATGTGAGTGCGGACCAGGCGATCTCCCCGGTTATCCCGATGCCCGCTTTTGCTGCACCCACCATTCCCAAGGCTTACAGCACAGTCTCTGGCGACCGTCTGAACACTAAGGATATCTATAGAGATGAGTACCTCATCGTGCAATTGCCCACCGAAGCAATTGCCGCCTCCGATATCTTGAGCGTTCGGTGGGGAGGCCGGGTGCCATACAGCAGTCCGCCGGTCGCATACGGCGAGCTTCCCGCGAACAAACAGGTGCTGATTCCCCGCACTGAGGTCGTCGATAGCATCGGGCTCACCGTACCGGTGAGCTACACCATCAAGAAAAGCGGTGCCGGTGAAACCCTGGAGTCTGGGGTGCGGTTTCTGACCATCGATCCCCAGGCGCTGGTGCTTCCTGCACCCAGTTATGCCTCGGGGACAGTCACGGTCAACTCTCCAGCTCCGTCGGGCTCGACCCTGCGCGTACGTGTCGTGGGGGAAACCCTCCTTGATACGGCCCATCAGCTGGTTACGGCCGGTAAGCCCAACTCTTTCGTGCTTGACCCGACCTGGGTCTCGAAACACAAGGGAAAAACGGTGCTGATCAATTATTCGGTGTTTACCAAACTCAGCCCGCAGTGGTTGTTTTCCCAAGTGCTCCGGGTCCAGCTATAAACGTCAGGCCAACGCTGTCTCGGCTGGCGAAACAATACTGGTCTTACCCCCACGGGACTTGCCGGAGCTCAGGTACTCGGCAATCGATTCCTGGGTCACCTCCCCGAGGAATACCCGCTCGGCATCCATCACCGGCAGCCACGAACGGTTGAACTCGTACATGCGCGACAACAGGATCCGCAGGTGTTCGTCGTACGCCGCTGTGGCGTTGAATTCGCTCAGGTACTGCGAGCAGGCGCCGGTCTGACGGTGCAAGTCGCGGCGTCGTACAAAGCCCAGGGCCTTGTTCTCGGCGCAGGTCACCACCAGGTAGCGACGGTCATGTTCGTCCATCAACTCCAGCGCCTCGGCCACCGGTGTCTCGGGGCTGACCGATGGCGCATTGTCCGCCGCGTCTTCAGCGCGGACCAGCAACAAGCGCTTGAGTGTGCTGTCCTGGCCGACAAAGTTGCTCACGAACTCGTCGGCAGGATGCGCCAGCAGTGTGTCGGGGTGATCGAACTGGATCAGCTTGCCGGCGCGGAAGATCGCAATCTTGTCGCCCAGCTTGATGGCTTCGTCGATGTCGTGGCTGACCATGATCACGGTCTTGTTCAGCGCCCGTTGCATCTCGAAGAACTCGTTCTGGATCATCTCACGGTTGATCGGGTCCACTGCGCCGAAGGGTTCGTCCATCAGCAGCAGTGGCGCATCGGCCGCCAGTGCGCGGATCACGCCGATCCGTTGCTGCTGGCCACCCGACAGTTCACGGGGGTAGCGATGCAGGTACTGCTTGGGTTCGAGCTTGATCATGCTCATCAATTCGCGGGCGCGGTCGTGGCATTTCTGCTTGTCCCAGCCCAGCAGGCGCGGGACCACAGTGATGTTTTCCTCGATGGTCATGTTCGGGAACAGGCCGATCTGCTGGATCACATAGCCGATGTTGCGACGCAGGGTCACTTCGTCCAGGCCGGTGGTGTCTTCGCCGTTGATCAAGACCTTGCCCGAAGTGGGCGCGATCAGGCGGTTGATCATCTTCAGCGTGGTGCTTTTGCCACAGCCCGATGGCCCGAGGAACACGCAGATCTCGCCTTCGTTGACGGTCAGGCTCACCGAGTCCACGGCCTTGACGTCCTTGCCGTTGCTTTTGAAGGTTTTGCTGAGGTTTTGAAGTTCGATCATTTGAGGAGTCCTTTTGGGGTCAGCGAGCGTTGCAGCCATTGCAGAAGCAGGTCGGCGAAGATGGCCAGGAGACTGACCAGCACGGCGCCGACGATCAGCATCGACATGTCGCTGCGGCTGATGGAAGCGAGGATGAGTACGCCCAGGCCACCGGCACCGATGGTGGCGGCGATGGTCATGACACCGATGTTCATGACCACGGCGGTGCGCACGCCGGCCAGGATCACCGGTACGGCGATGGGCAGCTCGACCATGCGCAGGCGCTGGCCGAAGGTCATGCCGATGCCACGGGCGGCTTCGCGGATGCCCGGTTCCACGCCGGTCAGGGCCAGATAGGTGTTGCGCATGATCGGTAGCAGGGAATAGAGGAACACCGCGGTGATCGCCGGCATCGGCCCCAGGCCTTGGCCGAACGTGGAATAGACCGGCAGCAGCAGGCCGAACAAGGCGATCGACGGAATGGTCAGCAGTACCGTGGCGCTGGCCTGCAATGGGCCGGCGAGGGCCGGAAAGCGGGTCATGAAAATGCCCAGCGGCACGCCGACCACGATCGCCAGGGTCACGGCGATGCCCACCAGGGTGATGTGCTGCAAGGTCAGGTGCAGCACCAGCGGCCAGTCCAGATGGGAAAAGGCGTCAAGAAAATCCATGGCTTTTCCTCCAGGTCATTGGGTTGAGAGCAGGGAATGCTGGCGCAGGAAATCGGCGGCAACGGCGGAAGGGCTTTCGTGGTTGACGTCTACGCGGGCGTTGAGCTGGCGCATGGTTTCATCGTCAAACAGTTCGGCCAGGGGTTTGAGCTGCGCGGCCAGTTGTGGATTTGCATCCAGAGTCGTCTGGCGCACCACGGGCGCGGCGGTGTAGTCCGGGAAGTACTGCTTGTCGTCTTCCAGCAGTTTGAGTTTGAACGCGCTCAGACGTCCGTCGGTGGTGTACACCAGGCCGGCGAATACCTGGCCGTTGCGCAGGGCGGTGTAGACCAGACCCGCGTCCATTTGCCGGATGTTCTCGCGGGTCAGGTTCATGCCGTACAGCTCGACCATGCCATCCAGCCCGTCGGAACGGTTGGCGAACTCGGTGTCCAGGGCCACCAGATGATGTTCATCGGCCTCGGCCTGTAACACGGTGTTCAATTGGCTGATGGTGTTGATCTGTGGATATTGCTGCGCGATTTTTTCCGGCAAGGCCAGGGCATAGGTGTTACTGAATTTCGACGGCGTCAGCCAGGTCAGGCCTTTTTTGGCGTCGAGTTCTTTCACCCGGGCGTAGGACTGGGCGCTGTCGAGTTTCTCCGTGATGTGGTTGTAGGACACCAACGACACGCCGGTGTACTCCCAGAGCAGGTCCAGTTGTCCGCTCTCCTGGGCGCTGCGGGCCAGGTTGCTGCCAAGTCCGCCGGTGATTTGCGCGTCGTAGCCTTTGCCGCGTAGGTATTGGGCGGTGATTTCTGCCAGCAGCGTCTGCTCGGTGAACACTCGGGCGCCGAGGCGAATCAGCGGTTTTTCAGCGGCCTGGGCAAAACCTGCGAACAGCAGGACGCAGCCCAGTATCAAGCTCAACTTCTTCATAACGATTCCTTTATTGCAGCCGGGTCTATGCCGCTCGCAGACCGCGTTCCAGCCAGAGGCGGCTGGCCAGTGTCACCAGGCCGTCGAGCAGCAACGCCAGCAGGGCGGTGCATACCGCGCCGAGCAGCAGTTGCGGCTGATTGTTCAAGGCGATGCCGGGGAATATCAGGCTGCCAAGGCTGTTGGCGCCGATCAGGAACGCGAGTGGGGCGGTGCCGACGTTGATCGCCAGTGCCACCCGCACGCCACCGATGATGATCGGCACGGCGTTGGGCAACTCGACTTTCCACAGCACCTGGCGCGGGGTCATGCCGATGCCGACGGCGGCTTCCTTGAGGGAGCCCTGAACGTTTTTCAGGCCTTCATAGGTGTTACGCACGATGGGCAGCAGCGAGGCGAGGAACAGGGCGAAGATGGCGGGCCCGCTGCCGATACCCAGGAAGCCCAGGGCGATGGCCAGTACGGCCAGGGGCGGCACGGTGTTGCCGATGTTGAAGACTTGCATGAAGCGTTCGGCGCGCCCGACCATTGCGGGACGGCTGAGGGCGATGCCGGCGGGGATGCCCACGATCAGGGCCGCCAACATGGACGCCACAACGAGCATCAGGTGAGCTTGCAGGTAAAACAGTAAATCGTCGTGGTAACGCTCAATCGTATCGATACCGATCCAATAGACCAGCAGGGCCAGGAGAGCGACGACGATCGCGCCCCCTGTCAGCCCTTTGCCATAGCGGATAGCCACAGGCGGACTCCTTTGTATTTCAGTCGGCGCGCGCTTTCCCATGCGGCGAACCGTCAAGGTTGCCGGGAAAACGTTCGCGAGAAGCAGCTCTGTTCAGTGCCGGTAAAACGGCCTGTAAATTGAGCCATAAGCGCAGCCTCGTCAGGCTAACTTGCTGATTTTGCAGACCCTGACGAACAGCTGTATCAGGGTGGTGGACGTCTTCACACGGCGAAAGGTTCCCACGTCAGGGGGCATTTGGCCACCCCGGATGTGCCCAATGGTTCGGTTCCTGGCACAAGTTGAGCTATAATCGCCGCCCTTTTTTGAATCACCTGCCAGGCGATTTCCCATGACCAAACAGGCCGCCGAAGTCGCGAAACGCCGCACTTTCGCCATTATTTCCCACCCCGATGCCGGTAAGACCACCATCACCGAAAAGCTCTTGCTGATGGGCAAGGCGATTGCGGTAGCCGGCACGGTGAAATCTCGCAAGTCCGACCGCCATGCCACCTCCGACTGGATGGAAATGGAAAAACAGCGGGGTATTTCCATTACCACGTCGGTCATGCAGTTCCCGTATCGCGATCACATGATCAACCTGCTCGACACCCCGGGCCACGAAGACTTCTCCGAAGACACCTACCGCACCCTCACGGCGGTGGACTCGGCGCTGATGGTCCTCGACGGCGGTAAAGGCGTCGAGCCACGGACCATCGCCCTGATGGATGTCTGCCGTCTGCGGGACACGCCGATCGTCAGCTTCATCAACAAACTCGACCGTGACATCCGCGACCCGATCGAACTGCTCGACGAGATCGAAGCGGTCCTGAAGATCAAGGCCGCGCCGATCACCTGGCCGATCGGCTGCTATCGCGACTTCAAGGGCGTGTACCACCTGGCCGACGATTACATCATCGTCTACACCGCCGGGCATGGTCATGAACGCACCGAAACCAAAATCATCGAGAAGCTCGACTCCGACGAAGCCCGCGCCCACCTGGGCGACGAGTACGACCGTTTTGTCGAGCAACTGGAGCTGGTGCAAGGCGCCTGCCATGAGTTCGACCAGCAGGAATTCCTCGACGGCCAACTGACCCCGGTGTTCTTCGGTACGGCGTTGGGCAACTTCGGTGTCGACCATGTGCTCGACGCCGTTGTCGATTGGGCGCCGCGCCCGCTGGCCCGCGTCGCCAACGAGCGCACCGTGGAGCCGGTGGAAGAGAAGTTCACCGGCTTCGTGTTCAAGATCCAGGCGAACATGGACCCCAAGCACCGCGACCGCATCGCCTTCATGCGCATCTGCTCGGGCAAATACGAAAAAGGCATGAAGATGCGCCACGTGCGCACCGGCAAGGACGTACGCATCGGCGATGCCCTGACGTTCTTCTCCTCGGAACGCGAGCAACTGGAAGAAGCCTTTGCCGGTGACATCATCGGCCTGCATAACCACGGCACCATCCAGATCGGCGACACCTTCACCGAAGGCGAAGCCCTGGGTTTTACCGGCATCCCGCACTTCGCCCCGGAACTGTTCCGCCGCGTGCGCCTGAAAGACCCGCTCAAGTCCAAGCAACTGCGCCAGGGCCTCCAGCAACTGGCCGAGGAAGGCGCCACCCAGGTGTTCTTCCCGACCCGCAGCAACGACATCATCCTCGGCGCTGTCGGTGTGCTGCAGTTCGACGTCGTCGCCAGCCGTTTGAAGGAGGAATACAAGGTCGAGTGCTCCTACGAGCCGATCACCGTGTACTCCGCTCGTTGGGTCGAATGTGGCGACAAGAAGAAATTCGAAGAGTTTTCCAACAAGGCCGTGGAAAACCTCGCCTTGGATGGCGGCGGTCACCTGACCTACCTGGCCCCGACCCGGGTCAACCTGGCGCTGATGGAAGAGCGCTGGCCGGATGTGAACTTCCGTGCGACGCGTGAGCATCACTAAGCGCTGAGCTTTACACCCAGAACCCCGCACCGAAAGCTGCGGGGTTTTTTATTTCCACTTAACGACTGGGCACCACCAACCCCCGGTGGGAGCGAGCGTGCTCGCGATGGCGCAGTGTCAGTCAATCTCAAAGCTGCTGACCCACCGCCATCGCGAGCAGGCTCGCTCCCACACAGGAACTTCAGCGGGCAAAAAAATGTGTTCGGCACATATCACTCTGTGGGAGCAAAGCTTGCTCGCGATAGCGGTGGGTCAGCTTGCGGGGGTGTTGAATGTGCCTTCGCCATCGCGGGCAAGCCTTGCTCCCACAAGGTTTCTGGGGTGGGTTGGTAAGTAGGCTCAGTTCATAACCGTTCGGGATAAACGTTATGCGAAACCATTCTGTCAGCGGACGGCATTTCTGCCTGTACATAGGCGTCTTATCTGAGGAACCGACCGTTCAGGAGCAGCGTTTCTTGAACGCCGTCAGGCTTGGGCTTTAACCAGAGAAAAAAAGGAATCGGCTATGAACGCATTTCTACGCGCGATGATTTTGTTGAAGGTTTTGCTGATGCTGTCCCTCGGTTCGTCAGCGGCTTGGGCCGAGTGCGATGAGCATGAAAAACAAGCGGCGAACGGACACGTGGCGCAGGGCGAATTGATGCTTGCCGCCAATGAAGAACAGCAACCCGGCGATCAGGATGATGACGATTCGACGATTGATGATGACCCGGATGCCGATGATGGTGGTGAGGGTGATAGCCAGACGTAGGGTTCAGACAACAAAAAACCCCTGCTGCCCGATCCTATATTTGACCGGGCAGCAGGGGTTTTTCATGTTCGCAGATGCATTACGCGTGGCGAGGGAGCTTGCTCCCGCTGGGGCGCGAAGCGGCCCTGTTTTTCAGGACTGCTGCGCAGTCCATCGGGAGCAAGCTCCCTCGCCACAAGTGCTGTATTGCCTTTTGGTTTACGCCGCGCCGTCGAGGAATTGCTCGGCGTAGTGACAGGCCACCTGCCGGTTATCCAGCAACCGCAGGGCCGGTTCTTCGGTCTGGCAGCGCTCGGTCGCATACGGACAGCGCTTGTGGAAGGCGCAGCCGGACGGTGGGTCGAGCGGGTTGGGCAGTTCGCCGACGATCTTGATCTTCGGCTTGTTCGGGTCCGGGTGGATGGTCGGGGTGGCCGACAGCAGCGCCTGGGTGTACGGGTGCAGCGGACGGCTGTAGATGGACTCGTTAGGGCCCATTTCCACCGGACGGCCGAGATACATCACCATCACGTCGTCGGCCACGTGCTGCACCACCGCCAGGTTGTGGGAGATAAACACGTAAGCGGTGTTGAACTCCTGCTGCAGATCCATGAACAGGTTCAGCACCTGGGCCTGGATCGACACGTCCAGCGCCGATGTCGGTTCGTCCGCCACCAGCACCTTGGGTTGCAGCATCATGGCGCGGGCCAGGGCGATGCGCTGGCGTTGGCCGCCGGAGAACATGTGCGGGTAGCGCTGGTAATGCTCGGGGCGCAGGCCCACCTGCTTCATCATCGCCTGGACTTTCTCCCGCCGCTCGGTGGCCGACAGGTTGGTGTTGATGAGCAAGGGCTCGGCCAGTTGATCACCGACTTTCTGCCGAGGGTTGAGGGACGCGTACGGGCTCTGGAACACCATCTGCACGTCTTTGCGCAACTGCTTGCGCTCGGCCTTGTTCGCCCCGGCCACTTCCTGGCCGGCGATCTTCAGGGAGCCGGTGGACGGTTCCTCGATGAGCGTCAGGGCCCGGGCGAGGGTGGATTTGCCGCAACCGGATTCACCCACCACGGCGAGCGTCTTGCCGGCCTCCAGTTCGAACGACACACCGTTGAGGGCACGTACGGTGGCATGGCCCTTGAACATGCCACGGGACACTTCGTAATGACGGGTCAGGTCACGGGCGGTAAGTACGACGGCCATCACGCCACCTCCTGGTTCAACGGGTAGAAGCAGCGGACGAGGCTGGCGGCTTTCGGGTCAAGGTTGGGGCGCTGCTGACGGCAGTTGTCCTGCACATACGGGCAGCGCGGCGACAGCAGGCAGCCCTGCGGACGGTCGTAGCGACCGGGGACGATACCTGGCAGCGTCGCCAGGCGCTCGGCGCCCATGCTGTGTTCCGGAATCGCCGCCAGCAGTGCTTCGCTGTACGGGTGGGCCGGGATGTCGAACAGCTCCGGGACCTTGCCCACTTCCACCGCCTGGCCGGCGTACATCACGCACACGCGCTGGGCGGTTTCAGCCACCACGGCCAGGTCATGGGTGATCAGCACCAGACCCATGTTCTGCTCTTTCTGCAGGGCCAGCAGCAGGTCCATGATTTGCGCCTGAATGGTCACGTCGAGGGCGGTGGTCGGTTCGTCGGCGATCAACAGTTTCGGCTCGCCGGCAATGGCCATGGCAATCGCCACACGCTGGCTCATGCCGCCGGACAGTTGGTGCGGGTAGGCGTTCATGCGGCTGGCGGCGCCCGGGATTTCGACTTTCTCCAGCAGTTCGATGGCGCGCTGACGGGCGGCCTTGCCGGACATCTTCAGGTGCAGGCGCAGCACTTCTTCGATCTGGAAACCCACTGTGTAGCTGGGGTTGAGCGCGGTCATCGGGTCCTGGAACACCATCGCCAGGTCCTTGCCGACGATCTGCCGACGCTGGCGGTTGCTCAGCTTGAGCATGTTCTTGCCATCGAAGTTCAGCGCGTCGGCGGTGACGATGCCAGGGTGCTCGATCAGCCCCATCAGCGCCATCATGGTCACGGATTTACCCGAGCCTGATTCACCGACGATGGCCAGTACTTCACCCTTTTCCACGCTCAGGTCCAGGCCGTCGACCACCGGCACGGCGGTGGCGTCGCCGAAGCGAACGTTGAGATTCTTGATTTCTAGCAGTGACATGGGAATCTCCTCAGGCGGCATTCTTGAGTTTCGGGTCCAGCGCATCGCGCAAACCGTCGCCCATCAGGTTGATTGCCAGCACGCTGAGCAAAATGGTCAAGCCAGGCAGGCTCACCACCCACCAGGCGCGTTCGATGTAGTCTCGGGCCGAGGCCAGCATGGTGCCCCACTCCGGGGTGGGCGGCTGGACGCCAAGGCCGAGGAAGCCCAGGGCGGCGGCGTCGAGGATCGCCGAGGAAAAGCTCAAGGTTGCCTGCACGATCAGCGGCGCCATGCAGTTGGGCAGCACGGTGATGAACATCAGGCGCGGCAGGCCGGCACCGGCGAGGCGGGCGGCGGTCACGTAGTCACGGTTGAGTTCGCCCATCACCGCGGCGCGGGTCAGGCGCACGTAGGACGGCAGCGACACGATGGCGATGGCGATCACGGTGTTGATCAGGCCAGGGCCGAGGATGGCGACAATCGCCACGGCCAACAGCAGCGAGGGCAGGGCGAGCATGATGTCCATCAAACGCATGATGGTCGGGCCGAGCAGGCGCGGGAAGAACCCGGCGAACAGTCCCAGCAGGATGCCCGGGATCAGCGACATCACTACCGACGACAAGCCGATCAGCAGCGACAGACGCGAGCCCTGGATCAGCCGCGACAGCAAATCGCGCCCCAGTTCGTCGGTGCCCAGCAAAAATTGCATCTGACCGCCTTCGAGCCAGACCGGCGGTGTCAGCAAAAAGTCGCGGTATTGTTCGCTCGGGTCATGGGGGGCGACCCACGGGGCGAAGAGCGCGCAGAACACGATCAGGGTCATGAACATCAGCCCGGCCACGGCGCCCTTGTTGCGGGAAAACGCCTGCCAGAATTCTTTGTAGGGGGACGGGTACAGCAGGCTTTGATCGACTGCTACCGAGGTAGTTGGAGTACTCATGGTTTTTGATCTCAGCGCTGGTGACGGATACGTGGGTTGGCAAAGCCGTAGAGCACGTCCACGACGAAGTTGACCAGAATCACCAGGCAGGCGATTAACAGGATGCCGTTCTGCACCACGGGATAGTCCCGGGCGCCGATGGCTTCGATCAGCCACTTGCCGATGCCCGGCCAGGAGAAGATCGTTTCGGTCAGCACCGCACCGGCCAGCAGTGTGCCGACTTGCAGGCCGACCACGGTCAGCACCGGGATCAGCGCGTTGCGCAGGCCATGCACGAATACCACGCGCGAAGGCGACAGGCCCTTGGCGCGCGCGGTGCGGATATAGTCTTCGCGCAGCACTTCGAGCATCGAGGAGCGGGTCATGCGGGCGATCACCGCCAGCGGAATAGTGCCCAGCACGATGGCCGGCAGGATCAGGTGGTGCAGGGCGTCGAGGAACGCACCCGGCTCATCGGCCAGCAGCGTGTCGATCAGCATGAAGCCGGTTTTCGGCTCGATGTCGTAGAGCAGGTCGATCCGTCCCGACACCGGCGTCCAGCCCAGGGACACCGAGAAGAACATGATCAGGATCAGGCCCCACCAGAAGATCGGCATCGAATACCCCGCCAGGGAGATGCCCATCACCCCGTGGTCGAACAGGGATCCTCGCTTGAGTGCCGCGATCACCCCGGCCAAAAGGCCCAGGATACCGGCGAACAACAGGGCGGCCATGGACAGCTCCAGGGTCGCGGGAAACAGGGAACTGAACTCGGTCCAGACGCTTTCGCGGGTGCGCAGCGATTCGCCGAGATCGCCCTGGGCCAGTTTGCCGATGTAGTCCAGGTACTGGGCATACAGCGGTTTGTTCAGGCCAAGGCGTTCCATTGCCTGAGCGTGCATTTCGGGATCGACCCGACGTTCGCCCATCATCACTTCCACGGGGTCGCCGGGGATCATGCGAATCAACGCGAATGTCAGCAAGGTGATGCCGAAGAACGTGGGGATCAATAATCCCAGTCGGCGGGCAATAAAACTAAACATCTTAAGGTGTACCTCATCAGCCGGTTAGGCGTGCCCGACAGCTCCTGGGTAAGAGTTGCCGGGCGTTTTCTTATCTACTTCACCTGGGTGGTGGCGAAGTTATTGGTCGTAAGCGGGCTAATCACATAACCCTCTACGTTCTTGCGCATTGCGGTAAACATTCGGGTGTGGGCCATGCTGATCCACGGCTGGTCCTGGTTGAAAAGCACCTGAGCCTGTTCATAGAGCTTGGTGCGCTCCTCGGGGTTCACTGTGGCGCGGGCCTGGTCGATCAGCGCCTGGAATTGCTCGTTGCACCAGCGCGCGTAGTTTTCGCCGTTCTTGGCCGCTTCGCAACTGAGCATAGGCGTCAGGAAGTTATCCGGGTCGCCGTTATCGCCCGCCCATCCGGCGGAAACCATGTCGTGCTCGCCGTTCTTGGCGCGCTTGAGCATTTCGCCCCACTCCATCACGCGGATGTCGACCTTGATCCCGACTTTGGCCAGGTCGGCCTGCATCATCTGCGCGCCGAGCATCGGGTTGGGGTTGGTCGGGCCGCCGCCGTTACGGGTGAACAGGGTGAACACGGTGCCTTCAGGTACGCCGGCTTCCTTGAGCAGTTGACGGGCTTTGTCCAGGTCCCGGGGCGGATTTTTCAAATCATGATTGAAGCCCAGCAGCGTCGGTGGGTACGGGTTGACCGCCACGGTGGCGTTGCCCTTGCCGAACAGCGCGTTGACGTAGGCTTCCTTGTCGAAGGCCAGGTCGATGGCTTTGCGCACCCGCACATCGCTCATGTATTTGTGGCTGGTATTCAGGGCGGTGTAGGAAACGGTCATCGCGTCCAGTTCCGCCACCTTCAGGTTCGGGTCTTTCTTGATGCTGGGGATGTCATCGGGTTTTGGATACAGCGCGATCTGGCACTCGTTGGTCTTGAGCTTTTGCATGCGCACGTTGTTGTCGGTGGCGATGGCCAGGATCAGCGCATCGGCCGGTGGCTTGCCACGGAAGTAGTCCGGGTTGGCCTTGAAACGAACCTGGGCATCCTTGTTGTAGCGCTGGAAAATGAACGGGCCGGTGCCGATCGGCTTGCTGTTGAGGTCGCCGGTCTTGTTTGCCTTGAGCAACTGGTCGGCGTATTCGGCCGGGTAGATCGAGGAGAAGGCCATGGCGATGTCCGCCAGAAATGGCGCTTCGCGGCGGGTCAGGCTGAACTTGACTGTGTGCTCGTCGACTTTCTCGACGCTCTTGAGCAGCTCTTTGAAGCCCATGCTTTCAAAGTAGGGGAAGCCTACGCTCGACAGCTTGTGCCAGGGATGATTCGGGTCCAGCTGGCGCTGAAAACTCCAGACCACGTCGTCGGCATTCATGTCGCGGGTCGGCTTGAAATAATCGGTGGTGTGGAATTTGACGCCTTTGCGCAGATGAAACGTGTACGTCAGGCCGTCGTCACTGATGTCCCAGGATTCGGCCAGGGCCGGAATCACTTCGGTGGTGCCGGGCTTGAAGTCGGCCAGGCGATTGAAAATGGTTTCTGCCACGGCATCGGCAGTGACTGCAGTCGTGTACTGGACCATGTCGAAGCCTTCCGGGCTGGCTTCTGTACAAACCACCAGGGGTTTGGCCGTGGCGCCTACGGCGACACTCAGCAACGCAGCGGCGATGGCTGCGCGTAGGGGATTCATGTTCATCGGCAATCCTCTGCAATCGGTTCAATGGCAAAAACCGAACGACCGACCTTGTGAGTCGGCCGTTCGGTGGATGGTTTAGAGAATGTTGAACGGGATGGTGGTGACCAGGCGGAATTCGTTGAGGCTGCCGTCGGCCTGGTTTTCGCTGGCGCGGTGCGTGGTGTAGGTCGCGCGTACCGCGGTGGCTTTCAGTGGGCCGCTTTGTACGGCGTAAGACGCACCGATGCCGTATTCGTAGTGATGTTCACCGTCCATGGCTCTCACATCGGTATAGCCGGTGCTGTTGTAATGCGTACCGTCGATGCCCCAGCCGCGAGCCTGATAGATGTTGAATTTCAGGCCTGGCACGCCGTATTCAGCCATATTCAGGCCATAGGCGATCTGGAAGGACTTCTCGTTCGGGCCGTTGAAGTCCGACAGCAGGGAGTTGGCCAGGTAGATGCCGTTGGTTTCGTGCAGGTAGTCGAAGTACTCGTTACCGTCCACTTCCTGGTACGAGAACGTCAGGCTGTGGGCTTGGTGAGTCAGGCCAAACGACAGGGAGTAGGTATTGTTGTCGATATCACCCAGTTTGCTTTTGCCCGAATCCACGGTCCTGTAGTAGTTCAGGCCGGTGGTCAGGCTGAGCACCGAGCTGTCGCCCAATACGTGGCTGGCGCCGAAGTAGTATTGGTTCCACAGGTCTTCGGCCTGGGTGCCCCACAGGCTGGTGGTGAGGCTGGCGAACGGCTGGTAGGTGATACCGGCGGTGTTCACATGATCAGCTTCGGCCGAGGAGCTGCCGTATTCGGAGCGGAACTTGGCGAGGCTTTGCTCGGTACGTGGAGAATTGCGGTCGAAGGTCGCGACGTCGAATGCCAGGTTTTCCAGTTCTTCGCTGTGCAAGCTCACGCCCTGGAAGCTCGAAGGCAGGGCACGGTTACCGATGACGTCGACCATCGGGCTGCTGAAGTTTTGACGACCGGCGGTCAGGGTGGTGTTGGAAACCCGCGCCTTGACGTTCGCCAGGCCCAGTTTGCTCCACTGGTCGACGGCGTCGCCGTCGGAGTGCGCCAGGGTACGGTTGGAACCGCCCATGATGTCATCGTGATCACCAAGCAACGCGATAGCGTTATAGGCCGCGACTTCGGTGCTGAAGCCAACGGTGCCTTGGGTGAAGCCGGAGGTGTAGTTCAGGATGGTGCCCTGAACCCAGTTGGTACGGCGCGAATCGCTGTGTGTAACGCCGTCGCGCGTGTAGCTGAAGGCGCCGCCGCGGCGTCGCAATTCGTTCGAATACCAGTTGCGAGTGCTGCCACTGACCGACTGTCCTTCTACGAAACCGGTGGCTTCGGATTGAGCGCTGGTGGTCTTGACGGTCACCGGATTGAACGCCTGGCTCTGCGATTCTGCGTACGCCGTGGCGGTGACGCTGCTGATGGCCAAGGCCAGTAACGCGGTGCTGCTAAGTTTCATGGGTAACGCTCCTTTTCTTTCTTTTAATGCCGGTCTTTTTTAGTGATACGGCTATCGGTTTTTACAACTCATCTTGGCTTCGCAAACGTTTGCACCACGCCTGAACGGTGAATTTCGGCAAGACGTCTACGTGAGGGCCCCAAATGGGGCCCTGCTGTATGGCTAATCAGTTATGGGTTCAGGCTGACGCCCGAGAATACGTTGCGACCGAAGGGGCTGACCTTGAACCCTTCGACTTTGGCGCTCAGCGGCTGGTTGACCGTCGAGTGAGCGACAGGGGTGATCGGCACTTGCTGCTTGAGCAATTGCTGGGCCTGTTTGTAGAGCACGGTGCGCTGGTCGCGATCGGTGACGACCTTGGCCTGCTTGATCAGCTTGTCGTAGTCCTGATCACACCACATGGAGTAGTTGTTGCCGCCAATGGCATCGCAGCTGTACAGCGTGCCCAGCCAGTTGTCCGGGTCCCCGTTGTCACCGGTCCAGCCGATCAGGCTGACATCGTGCTCGCCGTTCTTGGTGCGCTTGATGTATTCGCCCCATTCATAGCTGACGATCTTCACCTTCAGGCCGATTTTCGCCCAGTCGGCCTGAAGCATTTCGGCCATCAGCTTGGCGTTGGGGTTGTACGGGCGTTGGACCGGCATGGCCCAGAGGGTGATTTCGGTGCCTTCCTTGACCCCGGCAGCCTTGAGCAACTCTTTGGCTTTTTCCGGGTTGTAGGCGGTGTCCTTGATCGTATCGTCGTAAGACCACTGGGTCGGCGGCATGGCGTTGACCGCCAGTTGCCCTGCGCCCTGGTACACGGCGTTGAGGATGCTCTGCTTGTTCACCGCCATGTCCAGCGCCCGGCGCACTTCGACCTGGTCGAACGGTTTGTGACGGGTGTTATAGGCGATGTAGCCGAGGTTGAAACCGGGTTTCTCGATCAGTTGCAGTTTCGGGTCGTTCTTCAAGGCCGGCACATCGGCTGGACGTGGATGCAGGGTGACCTGGCATTCGTTGGCCTTGAGTTTTTGCACCCGTACCGAGGCATCGGTGTTGATGGAGAAGATCAGGTTGTTCAGCTTGACCCGCTCCGGCGCCCAGTACTGTTTGTTGGCGACATAGCGGATGTTGGAGTCTTTCTGGTAGCTCTTGAACTCGAACGGCCCGGTGCCGATCGGCTTCTGGTTGATGTCGCTGGGCTTGCCGGTCTTGAGCAACTGATCGGCGTATTCGGCCGACAGGATCGCGGCGAAACTCATGGCGATATTCTGGATGAACGCGGCGTCCACACTGTTGAGCGTCATGACCACGGTCAGCGGCCCGGTGGCCTCGACCTTGGCGATGTTCTTGTTCAGGCTCATGCCGTTGAAGTATGGAAACTCGGTCGGGTAGGCCTTACGGAAGGGGTGCTGCGGGTCAAGCATGCGGTTGAAGGTGAACAGCACGTCGTCGGCGTTGAAATCCCGGGTCGGCGTGAAGTAATCGGTGGTATGAAACTTCACCCCTTCGCGCAGGTGAAAGGTGTATTTCAGGCCGTCTTCGGAAATGTCCCAGCTAGTCGCCAGACCAGGTACGACGTTGGTCGCGCCCTTTTCAAACTCGGCCAGGCGGTTGTACAGCGGTTCGGCGGCATCGTTGTCAGTGGCGGTGGTGTATTGCGCGGTGTCGAAACCGGCGGGGCTGCCTTCGGAGCAGAACACCAGACTGCCGCCGGCGGCCTGGGCCATGGAAGTGGCGGCCAGCAGGCCGGTGCCCAGCAATGCGGATAAAACCAAGGTATGGCGCATGACGCTCCCTCTCTCTATGGGGTGTTTAACAGTGACCGGCGCCCGTGCAGGACCTGTCCGGGCACTGAGTTCAATCCATTGCGAACAGCGATGCCGCAGCGCCAGCAGATCGACCTGGCTCCCGACGGTATGGGCCGCGGGCCAGGCAGTAAATGCGTAACGCCTGAAAGACTTGTGGGAAAAGGCGATACGTCCTAAACCAGCTGCTGTGGTACGCAGTGCTTTTGGATGTAGGCGTTTTCCTGAGTCTTGGCCTAAAGCAACGGTATGCCGTGGGAGCGAGCCCTGCTCGCGATGGCGTTGTTGGTACACCGCCATCGCGCTTAAAAAGGGGCTGCTACGCAGCCCAGCGGGAGCAAGCTCCCTCGCCACAGGTCACTTTATTTGCTGACGCTGACGCCGTAGAAGGAGTTCAAGCCAAACGGGCTGATCTTGAAGTCCTGCACATTGGCGCGCATGGGTTGATACACCGTCGAGTGAGCGATAGGTGTCATCGGCACAGCGTCCTTGAGGACGTGTTGCGCCTGTTTGTACAGTTCGGTGCGCTTGGCCTGGTCGGTCGTGCGCTTGGCCTGCTTGACGAGGTCGTCGAACTTCTTGTCGCACCATTTGGAGAAGTTGTTACCGGCCAGCGAGTCGCAGCCGAACAGCACGTTGAGCCAGTTGTCCGGGTCACCGTTGTCACCGCTCCAGCCAATGATCATGGCCTGGTTCTCGCCGCCCTTGGAGCGCTTGATGTACTCGCCCCATTCGTAGCTGACGATGTTGACGTTCAGGCCGATCTTCTTCCAGTCGGACTGCAGCATTTCAGCCATCAGCTTGGCGTTCGGGTTGTACGGACGCTGTACCGGCATCGCCCACAGGGTGATGTTGGTGCCTTCCTTGACGCCGGCTTCCTTGAGCAGCGTCTTGGCTTTCTCAGGGTCGTACTTGGCGTCCTTGATGGTGGTGTCGTAGGACCATTGGGTCGGCGGCATGGCGTTGACCGCCAGTTGACCAGCGCCCTGGTAGACCGAATCGATGATCTGTGGCTTGTTGACCGCCATGTCCAGCGCCTGGCGAACTTTCAGGTCGGCCAGAATGTTCGGCTCGTTGCTGCCCTTGATCTTGTCCATCACGTTGTAAGCGATGTAGCCCAGGTTGAAACCCGCCTGGTCAGGCATCTTCAGTGCCTTGTCTTCCTTCAGCGCCTTGAGGTCGGCTGGGCGTGGGAAGAGGGTGACCTGGCACTCGTTCTTCTTCAGCTTCTGGATACGTACCGATGGGTCGGTGGTGATGGCGAAGATCAGGTTGTCGATCTTCACGTCTTCAGGCTTCCAGTAGTCCTTGTTCCCGGTGTAGCGGATGTTGGAGTCTTTCTGGTAGCTCTTGAACACGAACGGGCCGGTGCCGACCGGTTTCTGGTTGATGTCGGGGGCCTTGCCTTCCTTGAGCAGCTGGGCAGCGTACTCGGCGGACTGGATCGAGGCGAAGCTCATGGCCATGTTCTGGATGAACGCGGCGTCAACATCCTTGAGGGTGAACTTGACGGTGTGGTCGTCGACTTTATCGATCTTGGTGATGTTGGTGTCCATCCCCATGTCGGTGAAGTACGGGAATTCGGTCGGGTAGGCCTTACGGAACGGGTCATCCTTGCTGATCATGCGATTGAAGGTGAACAGCACGTCGTCGGCGTTGAATTCACGAGTCGGCTTGAAATACGGGGTGGTGTGGAACTTGACGCCTTCACGCAAGTGGAAGGTGTAGGTGAGGCCGTCTTCGGAAATGTCCCATTTGGTCGCCAGGCCAGGAATCACAGCGGTGCCGCCGCGTTCGAACTGGGTCAGGCGGTTGAACATGGTTTCTGCAGAGGCGTCGAAGTCGGTTCCGGTGGTGTACTGACCAGGGTCAAAACCGGCCGGACTCCCTTCGGAGCAGAACACCAGGTTAGTCGCCGCATGGGCGAAAGGTGCGCTGGCTAACAAGCCTGCGCCGACTAAAAACGGAATGACCGCGTGTTTAAGCATGTTGGCCTCATGATTTGTTGTCATTTTTGGATTTGAGGGCGACCTCGTGAGTCGTCCTGCGGATACTTATGCAGGCCCCATACCCAATGCAAGATCCAGAGCGGTTACAGGCCTGAAACAGTGGCACGAACGTACCTTAATGTCGCATCTGTGTAACTTCTGACGCATTTGATCGTTTGCGTGGCCGTTTCTGATACAAGTCGCGCCCGATTCCTGTGCGCCTCGAAGGTATTTGTGCACCGCATTGGGGCAGGTATCACCCCATGAAACCCGCGAGATAGAGGGGTGCAACCCAAGGGTCTTTATGTGTTTATCGACGCGGCCTTTGTGTGTATTGCGCGCTACTGGGTTAGCTCGGGTTGGTGACGTGGCGGCCTGCTAGCCGGCCTGTTTCTTGCGGTTGTACCCCGATCCAATGGTGGGAGCGAGCCTGCTCGCGAGGGCGGTCCGGCAACCGACGCCTACGCTTCGTCGAACACCAGACCCGTGGCGAGGGAGCTTGCTCCCGCTGGGCTGCGTAGCAGCCCAAAACCTGACACCTCGGTTTGTCAGATGAATGGCGTCGCTGTTTTTAGGGCCGCTTCGCGCCCCAGCGGGAGCAAGCTCCCTCGCCACGGGGTTTGCGGCGTCAGGAAGCGAAGCGGCACGAGTCATTCATTTGTGTCGGAAGGATCACCGGCCCCGAACCGAAACATCCCACAGTTTTTTAGGGTTGCCGCTCGGAAGTGGGCTCTCTAACCTTTTTCTTGTCGCTGCGATTCAGCGACCGGGAGTGGGAACCCGAAATTAATAGGTCGTAAGCCTCACGACCATAACGGCAAGTGATGGCTCCAATTTCATCAGGAGCATGCACATGAACGAAGGAAAGACTGAACCGAACTTCAACAGAACAAATCCATTGGCGGATTTCGATTCCATCGAAGACCTACTCAAAGACCGAGCCGCCGCAGAGCGGGCACTCAATCATTACCTCAATCCAAAAAAACCAGAGCCAAGCACCGATCCGCGCATCGACAGCCTGTTTTCCGTCACAGCGGAAGCCGACGCCGACACGCTGCTGACCAGCACCTCCGAAACCCTGGCCTCGATAAAAGCCATGGCCGAGGACCTGGCCTTTGAAGTGGAGGGCACGCGGCGAAGTGTGGCGCTGGGGATTCATCAGTTGGTGGAGTTGTGTCAGTTGCTGGTGGACAAGGCGTTGGATCAGCTTGAAGTGCCGGCCAGCCCGGCACCTTGATCCCCTCGCCACGGAAGTTGATCGTTCCCATGCTCCGCGTGGGAATGTAGCCCGGGACGCTCTGCGTCCCTTTCCAAAGCCGAACGCGGAGCGTCCGTGGAGGCATTCCCACGCGGAGCGTGGGAACGATCGGCAACGATCAGGCGGGTTACTGCATCAACACCTCAACCACCCCATCCGCCGTCATGTTCACTTTGCTGGTGCCCGCTTCCACTTCAGGCGTCACCGACTCGGCATCCATGGACGCCGCTTTCATCATCATCTGCGGGCGCATGTAGGGCTGTGGGTAGCCGTTGCTGTTGAGGTTCAGGTTGACGATTTTGTAACCCTTGCCGCCCAGGGCTTCGGTGGCCAGTTGGGCGCGGGCTTTGAAGGCGTTGACGGCGTCCTTGAGCAGGGCGTCTTCGCTGGTCTGGCGGGTGGCGGTGGAGATGGTGAAGTCCATGCCGCCCATTTTCAGGTCGGTGAGTAACTCGCCAGTGAGTTTGGACAGGGCCGCGAAGTCGGCGCTTTCCAGGCGCAGTTCGGCGCGTTCGCGCCAGCCGGTGATTTTCTGGCCTTTGTTGTCGTAGACCGGGTAACTGTTACGGCTGCCCTGGCGCAGGGTGATGTCCTTGACCTGCTTGGCCTGGCCGATGGCTTTGTTCAGCGTGGTGGTGACGGCCGCGGCGAGTTTGGCCGGGTCGGTGTTTTGTTCCTCGGTGTAGAGGGTGACGATCATCAGGTCGCGGGCGACTTCCTGGCTGGCTTCGGCGCGCAGGGAAATCTGGTTGTAGTGAAGCTCATCGGCGGCCAGGGCCGGCAGGCTGGCGACGGTGCCGAGGCTGAGGGCGAGCAGGGCGGCGTGACGACTGAACGTTTGCATGAAAGCTCCTTGGGATGAGGCGCAGGGGTGAGATCCGGGCCTGCGTGAACGGTAAGACTCTAGCTTTTATGGGCGGGTTCGCACAGTTACAACTTCTATACAGATTGCGGGTGAGAGGCTTTTTGTGGCGAGGGGATTTATCCCCGCTGGACTGCGCAGCAGTCCCAGAATTGTCATGATCTAGCTCAGCGTGGTGCCCGACCTTATTTTGGGAGCCGCTTCGCGCCCCAGCGGGGATAAATCCCCTCGCCACAATGGTTAGTGTGTCATTTCGGGGCTGTGGCGCTTTGCCGCATAGCTGCCTGTGCAAGCCGCGCCTTGGTTATACTCCGTGCGATCCGCCTGGAGCGCTCATCAGGAGAGCTCATGCTCGCCCCTTTGCAAATGACTTCCGCCTCTCGCCAGAACCTCTGGCGTCTGACGTTTATCCGCATTCTGGTCCTGGCCGCCCAGGCCGGGTCCGTGGGGCTCGCCTATTGGTTCGAGCTGCTGCCGCTGCCGTGGCTGCAATTGGCGATCACCCTGGCCTGCTCTTCGATACTGTGCGCGCTGACCGCCATCCGCCTGCGCACCTCGTGGCCGGTGACTGAGCTGGAATACGCCGTGCAACTGGCCTGCGATCTGTTTATCCACAGCGCGTTGCTGTATTTCTCCGGCGGCTCCACCAACCCTTTCGTGTCCTATTACCTGGTGCCGCTGACCATCGCCGCGGTGACGTTGCCGTGGCGGTATTCGCTGATCCTGTCCGGCATCGCCCTGGCGCTGTACACCTTGTTGCTGGCGCGCTTCTATCCGCTGGAAACCTTCCCCATTGCCCGGGAAAACCTGCAGATATACGGCATGTGGCTGAGTTTCGCCCTGGCGGCGGCGGTCATTACGTTTTTTGCTGCGCGCATGGCCGAAGAGTTGCGTCGTCAAGAAGAGCTGCGGGCCATTCGCCGTGAAGAGGGCCTGCGGGACGAGCAATTGCTGGCCGTGGCGACCCAGGCCGCGGGTGCCGCCCATGAGTTGGGCACGCCGTTGGCCACCATGAGCGTACTGCTCAAGGAGATGCGCCAGGATCATCACGACCCGGCGCTGCAGGAAGACCTCGGTGTATTGCAGGATCAGGTCCAGCTCTGCAAGGAAACCCTGCAGTACCTGGTGCGTGCCGCCGAGGCCAACCGCCGGCTGGCCATCGACATGCAGGACGTCACCGACTGGCTCGACGAGGCCCTGAATCGCTGGCACCTGATGCGCCCGGAGGCCAGTTATCGCTTCCAGCGTCTGGGTCAAGGACCGGTGCCGCGCATGGCGCCGCCACCGGACCTGACCCAGGCGTTGCTCAACTTGTTGAACAACGCCGCCGACGCCTGCCCCGAAGGCCTGGAAGTGGCGCTGGACTGGAATGCCTACGAGCTGACCATAAGCATTCGCGACCATGGCGCCGGTGTGCCGCTGGCGATTGCCGAGCAAATCGGCAAGCCGTTCTACACCACCAAGGGCAAAGGTTTCGGCCTGGGCCTGTTTTTGAGCAAGGCCAGCGTGACACGCGCCGGCGGCTCGGTGAAACTCTACCCCCATGAGGAGGGCGGCACGCTCACCGAGCTGCGCCTGCCCCATGCCGACCGAGGAGACGAACATGAGTGACGAGATCCAAGTCGACGGCGAAGAACTGCCGCATCTGTTGCTGGTGGACGACGACGCCACCTTCACCCGCGTCATGGCCCGGGCCATGTCCCGTCGGGGCTTTCGCGTGAGCACCGCCGGTTCCGCCGAGGAGGGCTTGAGCATCGCCCAGGCCGACCTGCCGGACTACGCCGCGCTGGATTTGAAAATGGACGGCGACTCGGGCCTGGTGCTGTTGCCCAAACTGCTGGAGCTGGACCCGGAAATGCGCGTGGTGATCCTCACCGGTTACTCGAGCATCGCCACCGCGGTGGAGGCGATCAAACGTGGCGCCTGCAATTACCTGTGCAAACCGGCCGACGCCGATGATGTGCTGGCGGCCCTGTTGTCCGAACACGCCGATCTGGACACCCTGGTGCCGGAAAACCCCATGTCGGTGGACCGCCTGCAATGGGAGCACATCCAGCGGGTGCTGACCGAGCACGAAGGCAACATTTCCGCCACTGCCCGCGCCCTGGGCATGCACCGGCGCACCTTGCAGCGCAAATTGCAGAAGCGCCCCGTGCGTCGCTGAACCTGCGCTGAACAGATGTTGTCCACCCTCGCGGCAAATCGGGCCGTTGTTCTATGATCGGCCCGAGTTTTTTTTCTTTACAGAGCCTTAACCATGAATCAGAACGCTGAATATTCCGCGGTCAATGATGCGGTGCGCGGGCAGTTTTTCCGCCGTGTCTGGCAAATGACCACGCCGTACTGGCGCAGTGAGGAGAAGGGCAAGGCCTGGACGCTGTTGATTGCCGTCATCGTGCTGTCGCTGTTCAGCGTGGCGATTTCGGTGTGGATCAACAGTTGGTACAAGGATTTCTATAACGCCTTGCAGGAGAAGGACAGCGTCGCGTTCTGGCGGTTGATCCTGTATTTCTGCGGCATCGCCGCGGTGGCGATCCTGGGCGCGGTGTATCGCTTGTACCTCACGCAGATGCTCACCATCCGCTGGCGGGCCTGGCTCACGGAGAAACACTTCGCCCGTTGGCTCAATGACAAGAATTACTACCGACTGGAGCAGGGCGGTTACACCGATAACCCGGACCAGCGGATTTCCGAAGACCTCAACAGTTTTACCAGCAACACCTTGGGCCTGGGCCTGGGGCTGCTGCGCACCGTGGTCAGCCTGGTGTCGTTCTCGATCATTTTGTGGGGCGTGTCGGGCAGCATCCAGGTATTTGGCTACACCATCCCCGGCTACATGTTCTGGTGTGCGCTGGTGTATGCGGCGGTGGGCAGTTGGCTGACGCACCTGATCGGTCGTCGCTTGATCAGCCTGAACAACAACCAGCAACGCTTTGAAGCCGACCTGCGTTTTTCCATGGTGCGGGTGCGTGAGAACGCCGAGAGCATTGCCTTGTACAACGGCGAACCCAACGAGAACCGCCGCTTGAGTGGCCGCTTTGGTCTGGTCTGGCATAACTTCTGGGACATCATGCGGGTGTCCAAGCGCCTGACCTTCTTCACCTCCGGCTACGGCCAGATTGCGATCATCTTCCCGTTCATCGTCGCCGCGCCACGCTACTTCGCCGGCAAGATCCAGCTGGGCGAGCTTATGCAGATCAACTCGGCGTTCGGCAATGTGCAGGAGAATTTCAGTTGGTTCATCAGCGCGTACACCGACCTTGCAGCGTGGCGCGCCACGTGTGACCGTCTGCTGAGCTTCCGCCAGGCCATGAGCGACAACGAAGACCGCGTGCCGGCCATCGATGTGCAGAACCAAGGCCATGCATTGAAAGTGCAAAACCTGGGATTGGACCTGGCCGACGGCCGCCATTTGCTCAGCCATACCGACATGACCGTCGAACCGGGCGAGCGGGTGATGCTCAGCGGGCGTTCGGGCAGCGGTAAATCCACCCTGTTCCGGGCAATGGGGCATTTGTGGCCGGATGGCCACGGCGCGATCCGGTTGCCCGCGGCGCGTTATCTGTTCCTGCCGCAAAAACCCTATCTGCCCATTGGCACCTTGCGCGAAGCGCTGAGTTATCCACAACCGGGCGACACGTACCCACCAGAGCGGTATGCCCAAGTGCTGGAAGCCTGTCGCCTGCCGCATCTGGTGGCGCGCCTGGACGAAGCCAACCACTGGCAGCGCATGCTTTCGCCCGGCGAGCAGCAACGCCTGGCGTTCGCCCGCGCATTGCTCTACGCACCACAATGGTTGTATATGGACGAAGCCACGTCGGCGATGGACGAAGAAGATGAAGCGACGCTGTACCAGGCGCTGATTGACCAGTTGCCGGGGCTGAGCATTGTCAGCGTTGGCCATCGCAGCAGTTTGAAACGGTTCCATCCGCGACATGTGCGTATCGAAAATGGCCAACTGGTGGAGCGCACCGTAACCGCCTGATTGTCATTGTCGAACACCTTTGTGGCGAGGGGATTTATCCCCGTTGGGTGCGAAGCGCCCCTTCAAAATCAAAGGTCAACGATATTGATCTGCTGGTAGATCAAGAGGGCTGCTCCGCAGCCCAGCGGGGATAAATCCCCTCGCCACAACGGTGCATGGCGGCAAACTTTGCCAAGACCGTCAGGGAGCACGGTGATCGTACAACCACGTTGCGCTATCATGATGCGCATTCAGCCGCTTGCCGAGACACAGACACATGGAAAGACCGATCGACGTACCACGCCTTCCCCGCAAGCGCCGCAGCCTGGCGCAGGAGCTGGTGACGGTGTTGACCGAGCAGATTCGCGACGGTCTGCTCAAGCGTGGCGATAAATTGCCCACCGAGTCGGCGATCATGGAAGCCCATGGCGTCAGCCGCACCGTGGTGCGCGAGGCGATTTCCCGTTTGCAGGCCGCCGGCCAGGTGGAAACCCGCCACGGCATCGGCACCTTCGTGCTGGACACGCCCAGCCCGAGCGGCTTTCGCATCGACCCGGCGACGGTGGTCACCTTGCGTGATGTGCTGGCGATCCTGGAGTTGCGCATCAGTCTGGAAGTGGAATCGGCAGGCCTTGCAGCCCAGCGCCGCAGCGACGAGCAACTGGCTGCGATGCGCGCGGCCCTGGATGCGCTGAACGAAAGCGCCGCTCACGCCAGCGACGCGGTGGCCTCGGACTTCGCCTTCCACCTGGAAATCGCCCTGTCCACCGGCAACCGCTACTTCACTGACATCATGACCCACCTGGGCACCAGCATCATCCCGCGCACCCGGCTGAATTCGGCGCGCCTGGCTCACGACGACCACCAGCACTACATGGATCGCCTGCGCCGTGAGCACGAGGAAATCTACGAAGCCATCGCCCGCCAGGACTCCGACGCGGCCCGTGCGGCCATGCGCTTGCACCTGACCAACAGCCGCGAACGGCTGCGCCAGGCGCATGAAGAGGCGCAAGCGCAGGGCTGAATCGCTCACTGCTCTGCTGGCAAGGATGCTGTCGTGGCGAGGGAGCTTGCTCCCGCTGGGCTGCGAAGCGGCCCCTCAGCTCTTTCGGTCGATCGCCGTTCAACAGGTTGGCGACTGCTTCGCAGTCGAACGGGAGCAAGCTCCCTCGCCACAGCGGTCCCGTGTTTGGTTCGAGTGCAATAAGCCCTACACCTTAATCCGCAACTTGAAGAGCGGTCCGCAGCCTCGCAGGGCAAGATTCCTCAGTTTGCCAGCAAACCTCTAAGGCCCGATCTCAAAGGCTTTTCGCCAAACTCCGCGCACCTGACCCCCGACAAAAGACGAAATGCAGTTGACGTTCGTATTTTAAGTTGTACGATGACTTACAACTTCTCTTGAAGCTGAACCGTTTCCTACAACACAACATTTGCGTCCAGGGTGTTCGAATAATGAATCCACAAGAACTGAAGTCCATCCTCTCGTCTGGCCTGCTGTCTTTCCCGGTCACCGATTTCACTGCTCAAGGCGATTTCAATCGCGACAGCTACGTCAAGCGCCTCGAGTGGCTGGCCCCGTATGGCGCCTCGGCACTTTTCGCGGCCGGTGGCACTGGTGAGTTTTTCTCCCTGGCCGCCAGCGAGTATTCGCAAGTCATCAAGACAGCTGTTGATACCTGCGCCACCAGCGTGCCAATCCTCGCCGGTGTCGGCGGTGCTACCCGCCAGGCCATCGAGTACGCTCAGGAAGCCGAGCGTCTGGGCGCCAAGGGCCTGTTGCTGCTGCCGCACTACCTGACTGAAGCCAGCCAGGACGGCGTAGCCGCCCACGTTGAAGCCGTGTGCAAATCGGTGAAGATCGGCGTGGTGGTTTACAACCGCAACGTCTGCCGCCTGAACGCCACGCACTTGGAGCAACTGGCCGAGCGCTGCCCGAACCTGATCGGCTACAAGGATGGCCTGGGCGATATCGAACTGATGGTGTCGATCCGCCGTCGTCTCGGCGATCGTTTCAGCTACCTGGGCGGCCTGCCGACCGCAGAAGTCTATGCCGCGGCCTACAAGGCCCTGGGCGTGCCGGTCTACTCCTCGGCGGTGTTCAACTTCATTCCGAAAACCGCGATGGATTTCTACCACGCCATTGCCCGTGAAGATCACGCGACCGTCGGCAAGATCATCGACGACTTCTTCCTGCCTTACCTGGACATTCGTAACCGCAAGGCCGGTTATGCCGTGAGCATCGTCAAGGCTGGCGCGAAGATCGTCGGCTACGACGCAGGTCCTGTGCGTACGCCGCTGACCGACCTGCTGCCGGAAGAATACGAAGCCCTGGCCGCGCTGATCGACAAGCAAGGCAAGCAGTAACAGACCCGACAAAGCCGCTGAGCAATCAGCGGCTTTTTGCGTAAGGCTTGATCGTTCCCACGCTCCGCGTGGGCACGCAGCCAGGGACGCTCTGCGTTCCTAGACAGCTATTGTAGAAGGAGTAGCTCCGTGGCAGATTCAAAGCGTTTCGATAACTACATCAACGGTCAGTGGGTGGCCGGTGCCGACTATTGCACCAACATCAACCCGTCTGATTTGTCCGATGTCATTGGTGAATACGCCAAGGCTGATGCAGCTCAAGTCAATGCCGCCATCGAAGCCGCCCGCGCCGCCTTCCCGGCCTGGTCGACCTCGGGCATCCAGGCCCGTCACGATGCGCTGGACAAAGTCGGCAGCGAGATCCTCGCCCGCCGCGAAGAACTCGGCCAACTGTTGGCCCGGGAGGAGGGCAAGACCCTGCCCGAAGCCATTGGCGAAGTGACCCGCGCCGGCAACATTTTCAAGTTTTTCGCTGGCGAGTGCCTGCGCCTGTCGGGCGATTACCTGCCGTCGGTGCGCCCGGGTGTCAACGTCGAAGTCACCCGTGAAGCGTTGGGTGTGGTCGGTTTGATCACGCCGTGGAACTTCCCGATCGCGATCCCTGCCTGGAAGATCGCCCCGGCGCTGGCCTACGGCAACTGTGTGGTGATCAAGCCCGCCGAATTGGTGCCAGGTTGTGCCTGGGCCCTGGCGGACATCATTTCCCGCGCCGGTTTCCCGGCCGGTGTGTTCAACCTGGTGATGGGCAGCGGCCGTGTGGTCGGTGAAGTCCTGGTCAACAGCCCGAAGGTCGACGGTATCAGCTTCACCGGTTCCGTGGGCGTGGGGCGGCAGATCGCGGTCAATTGCGTGGCGCGCCAGGCCAAGGTGCAACTGGAGATGGGCGGCAAGAACCCGCAGGTCATCCTCGACGACGCCGATCTCAAACAGGCTGTCGAACTGGCGGTGCAGAGCGCGTTCTACTCCACCGGCCAGCGTTGCACGGCTTCGAGCCGCCTGATCGTGACCGCCGGCATCCACGACAAGTTCGTCGCTGCCATGGCCGAGCGCATGCAGTCGATCAAGGTCGGTCATGCCTTGAAGGCCGGCACCGATATCGGGCCGGTGGTTTCCGAAGCCCAGCTCAACCAGGACTTGAAGTACATCGACATCGGCCAGAGCGAAGGTGCGCGGCTGGTCAGCGGTGGCGGCCTGGTGACGTGCGACACCGAAGGTTATTTCCTGGCACCGACACTGTTTGCCGACAGCGAAGCCTCGATGCGCATCAGCCGCGAAGAAATCTTTGGCCCGGTGGCCAACGTCGTGCGTGTGGCCGATTATGAAGCGGCGCTGGCGATGGCCAACGACACCGAGTTCGGGCTGTCCGCCGGTATCGCCACCACCTCGCTCAAATATGCCAACCACTTCAAGCGTCATTCCCAGGCGGGCATGGTGATGGTCAATCTGCCGACCGCCGGCGTGGATTACCATGTACCGTTCGGCGGCCGCAAAGGTTCGTCCTATGGCTCGCGCGAGCAAGGTCGCTATGCGCAAGAGTTCTACACCGTGGTGAAAACTTCTTACATCGGATCGTAATTGCGACACCGGCCGGAGCGGGACAACCCGCCCGGCCGTACAACCAGATTTCCCGTATAAAAATAAATAGTGGAAGTAGATTTAAATGCAAGAAACCAAGCCGACTCGCGTCCGCTATTTGATCCTGCTCATGCTGTTTCTGGTGACAACGATCAACTATGCCGACCGCGCAACCATCGCTATCGCCGGCTCCAGCCTGCAGAAAGACCTCGGCATCGATGCCGTTACCCTCGGTTATATCTTCTCCGCCTTCGGCTGGGCCTACGTGGCCGGGCAGATCCCGGGCGGCTGGCTGCTTGACCGGTTCGGGTCGAAAAAAATCTATGCCTTGAGCATTTTTACCTGGTCGCTGTTCACCGTGCTGCAAGGCTATGTCGGTGAATTCGGTGTCTCCACCGCCGTGGTGGCGCTGTTCATGCTGCGTTTTCTGGTGGGGCTGGCCGAGGCGCCTTCCTTCCCGGGTAACGCCCGCATCGTCGCGGCCTGGTTCCCCACCGCTGAACGCGGCACCGCTTCGGCGATTTTCAACTCGGCCCAGTATTTCGCCACGGTGTTGTTTGCGCCGCTGATGGGCTGGATCGTCTACCGCTTTGGCTGGCAGCACGTGTTCATCGTGATGGGCGTGGTCGGTATCGTGTTCTCGCTGGTCTGGCTGAAGGTTATCCACAGCCCGCGTCAGCACCCGATGATCAACGAGGCCGAGTTCAATCACATCGCCGCCAACGGCGCGATGGTCGACATGGACCAGGACAAGGGCAGGGGTAAGAAGACCGACGGTCCGAAGTGGGATTACATCCGCCAACTGCTGACCAACCGCATGATGCTCGGCGTGTACCTGGGCCAATACTGCATCAACGGCATCACCTACTTCTTCCTGACCTGGTTCCCGGTGTACCTGGTGCAGGAGCGCGGCATGACCATCCTCAAGGCTGGTTTCATCGCCTCCTTGCCGGCGATCTGCGGCTTCATCGGTGGCGTGCTCGGCGGGGTGATTTCCGACTACCTGCTGCGCAAGGGCCACTCGCTGACCTTCGCTCGCAAGGCGCCGATCATCGCCGGCCTGCTGGTGTCCAGCAGCATCGTGGCGTGCAACTACGTGGACATCGAATGGATGGTGGTGGGCTTCATGGCCTTGGCCTTCTTCGGTAAAGGCGTAGGCGCACTGGGTTGGGCCGTGGTGTCCGACACTTCGCCAAAACAGATCGCCGGTCTGAGTGGCGGCCTGTTCAACACCTTCGGCAACCTGGCATCGATCACCACGCCGATCGTCATCGGCTACATCATCAGCTCCACCGGTTCGTTCAAATGGGCGCTGGTGTTCGTGGGCTGCAACGCGCTGATGGCGGTGTTCAGTTACCTGGTGATCGTCGGGCCGATCAAGCGTGTCGTGCTCAAAGAGCCCGCGGCCCGGGATGATCAACTTTCCAGCCTGTCTGAAGCGAAATCCTGAAGGAGCGATGTCGATGCAACTGATTGAACATGCCGATTCGCCCCGTTACATCCGCCTGAACGAGCGGGACAACGTGGTCATTGTGGTGAACGACCAGGGCGTGCCAGCCGGGACTGAGTTCCCGGATGGCCTGGTCACCGTGGACTTTGTACCGCAGAGCCACAAGGTCACCCTGGAAGATATTCCCGAGGGCGGCGAGGTGATTCGCTACGGCCAGGTCATTGGCTATGCATTGCAACCGATCCCCCGTGGCAGTTGGGTCAAGGAAGACCAACTGCGCATGCCCACCGCGCCGCCGCTGGACAGCCTGCCGCTGTCCACCGACGTGCCGGCGGCCGATGCGCCGTTGCAAGGCTACACCTTCGAGGGCTATCGCAACGCCGACGGTACCGTGGGCACGCGCAACATCCTGGGCATCACCACCACGGTGCAGTGCGTGACCGGGGTGCTGGACCATGCGGTCAAGCGCATCAAGGACGAATTGCTGCCCAAGTACCCGAACGTCGATGACGTGGTGGCGCTGACCCACAGCTATGGCTGCGGCGTGGCAATCACCGCCACCGACGCGTACATCCCGATCCGCACCGTGCGCAATCTGGCACGCAACCCGAACCTGGGGGGCGAAGCACTGGTGATCAGCCTGGGCTGCGAGAAATTGCAGGCCGGGCAGGTGATGCATGAGAACGACAGCTCGGTGGACCTCAGCGAGCCGTGGCTGTATCGCTTGCAGGATTCCAGTCACGGGTTCACCGAAATGATCGAGCAGATCATGGAACTGGCCGAAACCCGGCTGAAGAAGCTCGATCTGCGCCGCCGCGAAACCGTGCCGGCCTCGGAGCTGATCCTGGGCATGCAGTGCGGTGGCAGCGATGCGTTTTCCGGCATCACCGCCAACCCGGCCCTGGGCTATGCCTCGGACCTGCTGCTGCGGGCCGGGGCGACGGTGATGTTTTCCGAAGTCACCGAAGTGCGCGATGCGATCTACCTGCTGACCTCCCGGGCGCAAACCCGGGAAGTCGCCCAGGAGCTGGTACGCGAGATGGACTGGTACGACCGTTACCTGGCCAAGGGCGAGGCCGATCGCAGTGCCAACACCACGCCGGGCAACAAGAAAGGCGGGCTGTCGAACATCGTCGAAAAATCCCTGGGCTCGATCGTCAAGTCCGGCAGCAGTGCGATCAACGGCGTGCTGGGTCCGGGCGAGCGCTTCAAGCAAAAGGGCCTGATCTTCTGCGCCACGCCGGCCAGTGATTTTGTCTGCGGCACGTTGCAACTGGCGGCGGGGATGAACCTGCACGTATTCACCACCGGCCGTGGCACGCCGTACGGCTTGGCCATGGCGCCGGTCGTAAAGGTCTCGACCCGCACCGAACTGGCCCAGCGCTGGCCGGACCTGATCGACATCGACGCCGGCCGGATCGCCACCGGGCGCGCCTCCATCGAGGAACTGGGCTGGGAACTGTTCCATTACTACCTGGACGTGGCCAGCGGCAAGAAACAGACCTGGGCCGAGCGGCACAAGCTGTACAACGACATCACCTTGTTCAACCCGGCGCCGATTACTTGATGATTTCGTGATCGCTGGAGATCCAGTGTGGGAGCGAGCTTGCTCGCGATGACGGCGGTACATTCAGCATTTATGCAAGCTGACACACCGCTATCGCGAGCAAGCTCGCTCCCACAGGAGTTTGTGGTGAATATGGATTTTGTGTTCACCCAGGAACAAATGTGGGAGCGAGCCTGCTCGCGATAGCGGTCTACCAGACGCCAGTGTCGTTAGTGGCTATCATTAGCCACCTAACGACACCCTTCTCAAGGTCCCCGGCATGCTGGCAATTTTCCTCGAAACCCTGAACATCACCGCACCGGTGTTTGCCATGTTGTTTCTGGGGACACTGCTCAAGCGCATTTACTGGATCAACGACAATTTCATTCACATCGCCTCGTCCCTGGTGTTCAACGTCACCATGCCGGCGCTGTTGTTCCTCGGCATCCTGCATGCCGATCTCCACGCGGCATTGCAGCCGGACCTGCTGATCTATTTCTCCATTGCCACCCTGGTGTGCTTTGCCGTGGCCTGGGGCTGGGCGATCTGGCGTTGCCCGCGTGAGGACCGTGGCATCTATACCCAGGGCGCCTTTCGCGGCAACAACGGCGTGATCGGCCTGGCACTGGCGGCGAGCATGTATGGCGACTACGGGATTTCCTTGGGGTCGATACTCGCGGCGCTGGTGATCCTGTTCTACAACACCCTGTCGACCATCGTGCTGGCGGTCTACAGCCCAGTGATCAAGTCCGACCCCTGGAGCATCTGCAAAAGCGTGGTCAGCAACCCGCTGATCATCAGTGTGGTCGTAGCCGCGCCGTTGGCCTATTGGCAGATAGGCCTGCCGAACTGGTTTGAAACCTCGGCCAAATACCTTGCCCAGATGACTTTGCCGCTGGCGTTGATCTGCATCGGCGGCACGCTGTCGCTGGCGGCGCTGCGCAAAAGCGGAAAGATGGCCCTGAGTTCGAGCCTGGTGAAAATGATCGGCCTGCCGCTGCTGGCGACCCTCGGCGCCTGGCTCTGGGGTTTTCGTGGGGCGGAGCTGGGAATTCTGTTCCTGTACTTTGGCAGTCCCACCGCCGCCGCCAGTTACGTCATGGCCCGCGCGGCCGATGGCAACCATGAACTGGCCGCGGCGATCATCGTCATCACCACGCTGATGGCGGCGATTACCACCAACCTGGGGATTTTTGTGTTGCAGTGGGGTGGGTGGATCTAGGTTCTGGGTTGTGGTGTTCTTGAGGGCCAATCGCGAGCAAGCTAGCTCGCTCCCACAGGTAATCGCAGGTGTACCGGAATTTTATGTACACCGAAGATCCACTGTGGGAGCGAGCTTGCTCGCGATAGCGATCTCCCAGTCACTCAGATTTCTGATAACTATCGATCACTTCCTGCGCCGCCCTGAATGCATCAATCGCCGCCGGCACCCCCGCATACACCGCGCAATGCAGCAACGCCTCGCGAATCTCTTCCACTGTACAGCCGTTGTTCAAGGCCCCGCGCACGTGGCCTTTCAATTCCTGCGGGCATTTGAGGGCGGTGAGGGCGGCGAGGGTGATCAGGCTGCGGGTTTTGAGCGGCAGGCCTTCGCGGCTCCAAACGCTGCCCCAGGCGTGCTCGTTGACGAAGTCCTGCAGCGGCTGGGTGAATTCGGTGGCGTTGCCCAAGGCACGGTCGACGAACGCGTCGCCCATCACCTGGCGGCGCATGTCCAGGCCGGTCTTTGGAGTGTCGGTCATGGCAAATCCCTCTTGTGGTGTTGACGGCGCCAGGCGCGCAAGGAGCTGAACAGCAAAAACGCGAGCAGGGCCGGCAGCACATAGAACAGCATCAGTCGTTCCAGTTGGCCGGCCAGAGGCATGCCGGTAGTGAACGACACCACATGCAGCCCATAGGCCAGGTACAAGCCCAAAAACAGCAGACCTTCGGCGCGGGTGACGCGGTAGCCGGAATAAAACACCGGCAGGCACAGTACCGCCACGCCGAGCATCACCGGCAGGTCGAAATCCAGAGCATTGGGGGACACCGAAAGCGGCGAGGGCGCGGCGAGGGCCGTCACCCCCAGCACGCCCAGCAGGTTGAACAGGTTGCTGCCGATCACGTTGCCCACGGCAATGTCTCGCTGGCCCCGCAGGGCGGCGATCAGCGAGGTGGCCAGTTCCGGCAGCGAGGTGCTGACGGCGACGATGGTCAGGCCGATGATGCGTTCCGACAGCCCCAGGTCCGTCGCCACTTCCACCGCCGCGCCCAACAGCAAGTGCCCGGCGAAAATCAGCATCGCCAGGCCCACGACCATCATCGACAGGCTTTTGGGCCATGACACTTGCGCCACGTCCACGCCCATCCCATGCGGTCGCCCCGAATGCCGCGACTGGCGCAGCAACAGGCCCAGGTACACCGCCAGGGCCATCAACAGCAACGCGCCGTCCAGTTGCGTCAGTTCCTCGTTCCAGGCCAGCACGAACACCAGCAGGCTGGCGCCGATCATCAGCGGGATGTCCAGGCGCACCAGTTGACGCGAGACGCGCAACGGAATGATCAGGGCCGACAACCCGAGGGTGACGAGGATGTTGAAGATGCTGCTGCCGATCACGCTGCCCACGGCGATGTCGGCGTTCTGCGCCAGGGTCGCTTGCAGGCTGACGGCCATTTGCGGGGCGCTGCTGCCAAAGGCGACCACGGTCAGGCCGATGATCAGCGGACGCACCTGCAAACGTGCCGCCAGGCCCACGGCGGCGCGCACCAGCAGCTCGGCACCAGCGATCAGCAACAGCAGGCCACCGAACAGCTCAATCAGGCTCAGCAGCGGGATGGCATTGAGTAGGGAAATGTCCGGGCTCCGTCTATCAATCGTCGAGGGCTTGCACACGCACCCGTGCGGTGCCGCTGCGTAGCATGCCCAGTTGCTCGGCGGCAGCGCGGGATACATCGATCAGGCGGCCACGAGTGTAGGGGCCACGGTCGTTGATGCGGACCACGACACTGTCGTTGTTTTTCAGGTTGGTGACTTTCACCCGAGTGCCGAACGGCAACTGGCGATGGGCGGCGGTCAGGCCATGCTGGTTGAAGCGCTCGCCGCTGGCGGTGCGCTTGCCATGGTGCCTGGCACCGTAATAAGAGGCGACGCCGGTCTGGTCATAGCCGTGTGGATCGACCGTCCCGCTCTGGCTGGCACAACCGGCCAGCAGGGACAGCAGGGCGCAGGCGGCGAGGAGACGCTTCATGTTGGGGTTTCCCACATCAATGTGGTTGTGGAATGCATTGTGGCGAGGGAGCTTGCCCCCGCTGGGGCGCGAAGCGGCCCCCATTTCCGCTGCCGGATTTGGGGGCTGCTGCGCAGCCCAGCGGGAGCAAGCTCCCTCGCCACAGGGGAATGAGCCAGATGCAGGTACTGGCTCCATGGCAATCAGCCCTCGAGCTTGCTTTTAAGCAGTTCGTTGACCTGTTGCGGGTTGGCCTTGCCCTTGGAGGCTTTCATGGCCTGGCCGACGAAGAAACCGAACATCTTGCCGCGCTTGGCTTCGTCTGCCGCACGGTATTGCTCGACTTGCTCGGCGTTGGCCGCGAGCATTTCATCGAGTACGGCGCTGATCGCACCGGTGTCGGTGACTTGCTTCAAGCCGCGCTTCTCAATGATCTCATCAGCGCTGCCTTCACCATTGGCCATGGCTTCGAAGACCATTTTGGCGATCTTGCCGGAAATGGTGTTGTCCTTGATCCGCAACAGCATGCCGCCCAGTTGCTCGGCCGATACCGGCGACTGGTCGATCTCCAGGCCCTGCTTGTTCAGCAGGCTGCCCAACTCGACCATCACCCAGTTGGCCGCCAGCTTGGCGTCGCCGCCGATGCTCACGACTTTTTCGAAGTAATCGGCCTGTTCGCGGCTGGTGGCCAGGACGTTGGCGTCATAGCTCGACAGCCCGAACTGCGCCTGGAAGCGCTCGCGTTTCTGGGGTGGCAGTTCCGGCAAGGTGGCACGTACGTCATTGAGGAACGAGTCCTCGATCACCACGGGCAGCAGGTCCGGGTCGGGGAAGTAACGGTAGTCGTTGGCTTCCTCTTTACTGCGCATCGGACGGGTTTCGTCCTTGTTCGGGTCGTACAGGCGAGTCTGCTGGATGACCTTGCCGCCGTCCTCGATCAGTTCGATCTGGCGCTGGATCTCGCTGTTGATCGCTTTCTCGATGAAGCGGAACGAGTTGACGTTCTTGATCTCGCAGCGGGTGCCGAATTCAACCTGGCCCTTGGGCCGGATCGACACGTTGCAGTCGCAACGCAGCGAGCCTTCGGCCATGTTGCCGTCGCAAATGCCCAGGTAGCGCACCAGCGCGTGGATCGCCTTGACGTAGGCTACGGCTTCCTTGGCACTGCGCATGTCCGGTTCAGAGACGATTTCCAGCAACGGCGTGCCGGCACGGTTCAGGTCGATGCCGGTGGCACCGTTGAATTCTTCGTGCAGGCTCTTGCCGGCGTCTTCTTCCAGGTGCGCACGGGTGATGCCGACGCGCTTGACCGTACCGTCTTCCAGGGCGATGTCCAGGTGGCCCTTGCCGACAATCGGCAATTCCATCTGGCTGATCTGGTAGCCCTTGGGCAGGTCCGGGTAGAAGTAGTTCTTGCGGGCGAATACGTTGTGCTGGCCAATCTCGGCGTCAATCGCCAGACCGAACATCACCGCCATGCGCACGGCTTCGGCGTTGAGCACCGGCAGCACGCCGGGCATGCCCAGGTCGACCAGGCTGGCCTGGGTGTTGGGCTCGGAGCCGAACGTGGTGGAGCTACCGGAAAAGATTTTCGACCGGGTGGTGAGCTGGGTATGAATCTCCAGCCCGATCACGACTTCCCATTGCATGTGTTTCTCCTCAGAAGCCGGTTGGGGTGCGGGTGTGCCAGTCAGTGTTCAACTGATACTGGTGCGCCACATTGAGCAGGCGGCCTTCCTGGAAGTACGGTGCGAGCAACTGCACGCCCACCGGCAGGCCATCGACGAAACCGGCCGGCATGGACAGGCCCGGCAGGCCAGCGAGGTTGGCGGTGATGGTGTAGACGTCTTCCAGGTACTCAGCGACCGGGTCGCTGCTCTTGGCGCCGAGTTTCCAGGCCGGGTTCGGCGTGGTCGGGCCAAGGATGATGTCGACCTCGTTGAAGGCGGCCATGAAGTCGTTCTTCACCAGGCGACGGATTTTCTGCGCCTTGAGGTAGTAGGCATCGTAGTAGCCGGCGGACAGCGCGTAGGCACCGACCATGATCCGGCGCTGCACTTCGGCGCCGAAGCCTTCGCCACGGGAGCGCTTGTACAGGTCCATCAGGTTGTCCGGATTTTCGCAGCGATAGCCGAAGCGCACGCCGTCGAAACGCGACAGGTTCGAGGACGCTTCCGCCGGGGCGATCACGTAGTACGCCGGAATCGCGTGCTGCATGTTCGGCAGGCTGATTGGCTTGATCACCGCGCCGAGCTTCTCCAGCGCCTTGATGCTGTTGTGGGTCAGCTCGGCGATGCGCGGGTCCAGGCCGGCGCTGAAATATTCCTTCGGCACGCCGATGCGCAGGCCCTGCAACGAGCCGTTGAGGCTGGCGCTGTAGTCCGGCACCGGTTCATCGATGCTGGTGGAGTCGTTCGGATCGAAGCCAGCCATGCCTTGCAGCAGGATCGCGCAGTCTTCGGCGGTGCGGGCCAGCGGACCGCCCTGGTCGAGGCTGGAGGCGTAGGCGATCATGCCCCAGCGCGATACGCGGCCATAGGTCGGCTTGAGGCCCGTGAGGTTGGTAAACGCCGCCGGCTGGCGAATCGAACCGCCAGTGTCGGTGGCGGTGGCGGCCGGCAGCAGGCGCGCGGCCACGGCGGCGGCGGAACCACCGGACGAGCCACCCGGTACGTGTTCCAGGTTCCACGGGTTTTTCACTGCGCCGTAGTAGCTCGACTCGTTGGCCGAACCCATGGCGAATTCGTCCATGTTGGTCTTGCCCAGGGTCACGGCGCCGGCTGCGGCCAGTTTGGCGACCACGGTGGCATCGTACGGGGCCTTGAAGTTGTCGAGCATCTTCGAGCCGCAACTGGTGCGGATGCCCTGGGTGCAGAACAGATCCTTGTGGGCAATCGGTGCGCCGAGCAGGGCGCCGCTCTCACCGTTGGCGCGACGGGCGTCGGCGGCCTTGGCCTGGCTCAGGGCCAGTTCTTCGGTGAGGCTGATGAAGCTGTTGAGCTGCGGGTCGAGCTGGGCGATGCGCGCCAGCAGGGCCTGGGTCAGCTCTTCGGAAGAAAACTTTTTATCGGCGAGTCCGCGGGCGATCTCGGCCAGGGTCATGTGATGCATGAGAGGCTCTTTCCCTTTAGTCGATGACTTTCGGAACCAGGTACAGGCCGTTTTCGACCGCTGGTGCGATGGACTGGTAGGCCTCGCGGTGATTGGACTCGGTCACGACGTCGGCGCGCAGGCGCTGGCTGGCTTCCAGTGGGTGGGCCAGGGGTTCGATGCCGTCGGTGTTGACCGCCTGCATCTCGTCGACCAGCCCCAGAATGCTGTTCAGGGCAGAAGTAATGTGTGGAAGATCGGCTTCATCGAGGCCCAGACAGGCCAGGTGAGCGATTTTTTCCACGTCGGAGCGTTCAAGCGCCATGGGATTCTCCAGTGGAAAACAAAACGGACGCAATCTGTCCGTGTGTTAGATTGTCGGAACACTACCGCATTTCTACGGTCCAGTGCCCTGTATCACAAATACTGTTCCTTTTTGACGGCCTCTATTGTCGTCAACAAAGGAACGTATCTGTGAAACAGGGCATTGGCCGCGATTTCGGGGTTTGGTGCACAGAAAAGCGGCCAATTTAACATATTGGCGCCTTGCCCAAAATCCCTGTCGTTGTTAGAGTTTGCCGCACTTTTTTACCCACGCGTTGCCTAGGGTCCCTTTCCCATGTTCAAGAAACTGCGTGGCATGTTTTCCAGCGATCTTTCCATTGACCTGGGCACTGCCAACACCCTTATTTACGTGCGCGAGCGCGGTATCGTCCTGAATGAACCCTCGGTAGTGGCCATCCGCACCCATGGTAACCAGAAGAGTGTCGTGGCTGTCGGTACCGAAGCCAAGCGCATGCTGGGCCGTACTCCGGGCAACATTGCAGCCATTCGCCCCATGAAGGACGGCGTGATCGCCGACTTCAGCGTCTGCGAAAAGATGCTGCAGTACTTCATCAACAAAGTTCACGAAAACAGTTTCCTGCAGCCCAGCCCTCGCGTGCTGATCTGCGTGCCCTGCAAGTCCACCCAGGTGGAGCGTCGTGCCATCCGTGAGTCGGCCCTTGGCGCCGGTGCCCGTGAAGTGTTCCTGATCGAAGAACCGATGGCCGCTGCCATCGGTGCCGGCCTGCCGGTCGAAGAGGCCCGTGGTTCGATGGTCGTCGACATCGGTGGTGGTACCACTGAAATCGCCTTGATCTCCCTCAACGGTGTGGTCTACGCCGAGTCCGTACGTGTGGGCGGCGACCGTTTCGACGAAGCGATCATCACCTACGTGCGCCGCAACTACGGCAGCCTGATCGGCGAATCCACCGCCGAGCGCATCAAGCAGGAAATCGGCACGGCCTATCCGGGCGGCGAAGTACGTGAAGTCGACGTTCGCGGCCGTAACCTGGCTGAAGGCGTTCCACGTGCCTTCACCCTCAACTCCAACGAAGTGCTCGAAGCACTGCAAGAGTCGCTGGCGACCATCGTGCAGGCGGTCAAGAGTGCTCTGGAGCAGTCGCCGCCGGAACTGGCGTCGGACATCGCCGAGCGCGGCCTGGTGCTGACCGGTGGTGGCGCGCTGCTGCGTGACCTCGACAAGCTGCTGGCCCAGGAAACCGGCTTGCCGGTGATCGTTGCCGAAGACCCGCTGACTTGCGTTGCCCGTGGCGGTGGCCGTGCATTGGAAATGATGGACAAGCACACCATGGATCTGCTCTCCAGCGAATAAGCCCGCCTGGATGGTCTATGTTGTTCGCTCCCCGGGCAGCACTTTGCAGTGCTGCCCGTTGACGTTTATCTTCTGTCATTCGTATCCAGGCCGGTTTGATGCCGTATGAATAAAGAAAACATTTGCCTGGGAGGAGCGGCTTATTAAACCGCTTTTCGCCAAAGGCCCCTCATTGGGTGTGCGCCTGCTGGTGCTGACCGTGCTGTCGGTCGCGCTGATGGTGGTCGATGCCCGTTTCACGCTGCTCAAGCCAGTGCGCAGTCAGATGTCGCTGGTATTGATGGAATCCTACTGGATCACCGATTTGCCGCAGCGCTTGTGGCAGGGTGTGGCCAGCCAGTTTGGCAGCCGGACCGAGCTGGTGGCCGAAAACGAAAAACTCAAGACCGAGAACCTGCTGTTGCAGGGACGCATGCAGAAGCTGGCGGCCCTCACCGAGCAAAACGTGCGGCTGCGCGAGCTGCTCAATTCCTCGGCGCTGGTCAACGAGAAGGTCGAAGTGGCCGAGTTGATCGGCATGGACCCCAATCCCTTTACCCACCGCATCATCATCAACAAGGGTGAGCGCGACGGTGTTGTCCTCGGCCAGCCGGTACTCGATGCTCGCGGCCTGATGGGGCAGGTGGTGGAGTTGATGCCCTACACCTCTCGCGTGCTGTTGCTGACCGATACCACCCACAGCATTCCCGTGCAGGTCAACCGCAACGGCTTGCGGGCGATTGCCAGCGGCACCGGTAATCCGGAGCGCCTGGAGCTGCGGCACGTCGCAGACACCGCCGACATCAAGGAAGGCGACCTGCTGGTCAGTTCCGGTCTCGGTCAGCGATTCCCGGCCGGGTATCCGGTGGCGACGGTCAAGGAGGTCATACACGACTCAGGTCAGCCGTTCGCCATCGTGCGTGCGGTGCCAACGGCTGCGCTGAATCGCAGCCGATACCTGCTGCTGGTATTCAGCGACAACCGCACCCCGGAAGAGCGCGCCAACGACGCCGCCGTGGCCCAGGAGGCCGAGGACCGGCAGAACAGCGACTCGACCGCGACCCCGGTTACCCCGGCGACAGCCCCGGCACCTGCCCCGGCTGCAACGACCCCGGCGCCAACGCCAGCGACCGCTCCGGCTGCTACGCCGGCCACCCAAGCGCCGGCGACTCAACCCGCAAGGCCCGCGGCCAAACCGCCTGTCTCCACGCCGGCCACCGCGCCAGCCACCAGGGGAGCACGAGAATAATGAGCAGTACACATTCCGGTAACGGCTGGATGGTCTGGCTGACGTTCGCCATCGGCCTGTTGCTCAGCGTTTCGCCGCTGCCACAATTCATGGAAATCCTGCGCCCGCTGTGGCTGGCGCTGCTGCTGGCATTCTGGGCACTGGCGCTGCCGCACAAGGTCGGCATGGTCACCGCCTGGTGCCTGGGGCTGGCCGAAGACGTGCTTTATGGCACGTTGCTGGGGCAGAACGCGCTGATCCTGACGCTGATCACGTTCCTGGTGCTATCGCTGCAACAACGCCTTCGGATGTTCCCCATGTGGCAGCAGTGCCTGGTGATCCTGGTGATTTTCGGCCTGGCGCAGCTGGTGCAACTGTGGCTCAGCGCGCTGACCGGCAATCGCCAGCCGACCCTGGCGCTGGTGTTGCCGGCACTGGTCAGTGCCTTGCTCTGGCCGTGGGTCAGCTTCGGTTTGCGTGGCTTGCGCCTGCGTTTCAAAATCAACTGATTCGGTCAGGCATTGGCCCGCACCTTGAGAGGGAGATGTCTTGATGAAACCGCTTTACCTCGCCTCGGGCTCGCCGCGTCGGCGTGAGTTGCTCACGCAGATCGGTGTGCCATTCACCGCCGTCAGCGCAGACATCGACGAAACTCCCCTGGATGACGAAACCCCTTCGGCCTATGTCGAACGTCTGGCGCGCGGCAAGGCCGAGGCCGGGCGACGTGCTTTGCCCGCAGGCGTGGACGGCTGCGTGCTGGGTGCCGACACCGCCGTGGTGCTGGACGGGCGGATTCTGGGCAAGCCGCTGGATCAGGCCGACTCGATGGCGATGCTCTTGAGCCTGTCCGGTCGTGACCATGAGGTGCTGACCGCCATTGCAGTACTGGACGGGCAACGTTGTGAGTCCTGTGTGGTGCGCAGCCGGGTCAGCTTTCGCTCCATCACTGAGCAACAAGCGCTAGCCTATTGGAACAGCGGTGAGCCCCGGGACAAGGCCGGCGGTTATGGTATTCAGGGCTTGGGGGCGGTGTTCGTCGCCGGGCTTGAAGGCAGCTATTCAGCCGTGGTCGGCCTGCCGTTGTGCGAAACCTCGGAGCTGTTGGGCCATTTCGGCATACCCTGTTGGCAAACCCTGAGCGCGCGCTGAGCGCCGTCTGACTTGATGCGGCCATTATCGTGAACACGCCTGAACGAGACCCTGCCATGAGTGAAGAGATCCTGATCAACATCACGCCGATGGAATCGCGCGTGGCGGTGGTTGAAAACGGTGTTCTGCAAGAAGTTCACGTCGAGCGCACGCAAAAACGTGGCATCGTCGGCAATATCTATAAAGGCAAGGTGGTGCGGGTGTTGCCGGGCATGCAGGCGGCGTTCGTCGATATTGGCCTGGATCGCGCGGCATTCATTCATGCCTCGGAAATATCCATGCGTGAAGGCCCGGCCGTGGAGAGCATCAGTGCCCTGGTTCATGAAGGCCAGAGCCTGGTGGTCCAGGTCACCAAGGACCCCATCGGTTCCAAGGGCGCGCGCTTGACCACGCAGCTGTCGATTCCGTCGCGCTACCTGGTGTACATGCCGCGCACCGCCCACGTCGGCATTTCCCTGAAGATCGAAGACGAAGCCGAGCGCGAGCGCCTCAAGCAGGTGGTCAGCGATTGCGTGGAGAAAGAGGGCATCAAGGAAGCTGGAGGTTTCATCCTGCGCACTGCCGCCGAAGGGGCCGGGGCCGATGAAATTCTCATGGACATCCGCTATTTGCGCCGGCTCTGGGACCAGATCGCCGATCAGATCAAGACCATCGCCACCCCCAGCGTGATCTACGAAGACCTCGGTCTGGCGTTGCGGACCCTGCGGGATCTGGTCAGCCCCAAGATTGAGAAAATCCGCATCGATTCCCGGGAAACCTTCCAGAAAACCACCCAGTTTGTGGCGGAGCTGATGCCGGAAATCGCTGATCGTCTCGAGCATTACCCCGGCGAGCGGCCGATTTTCGACCTGTACGGCGTCGAAGACGAAATCCAGAAGGCCCTGGAGCGTAAGGTGCCGCTCAAGTCCGGCGGCTACCTGGTGGTGGACCCGGCCGAGGCCATGAGCACCATTGACGTCAACACCGGGGCGTTCGTCGGCCATCGCAACCTCGAAGAAACCATCTTCAAGACCAACCTGGAAGCGGCCACCGCCATCGCTCGTCAGCTGCGCCTGCGCAACCTGGGCGGAATCATCATCATCGACTTCATCGACATGGAGCATGAAGAGCACCAGCGCCAGGTGCTGCGGACCCTGGAAAAACAACTCGAGCGCGACCACGCCAAGACCAACATCATCGGGATCACCGAACTGGGCCTGGTGCAGATGACCCGCAAGCGCACTCGCGAGAGCCTTGAGCAGGTGCTGTGTGAACCGTGCAGCAGTTGCCAGGGCCGGGGCAAGCTCAAGACCCCGGAAACCGTGTGTTACGAAATCTTCCGGGAAATCCTCCGGGAGGCACGCGCTTACCAGGCCACAGGTTATAGAGTGTTGGCGAACCAGAAAGTGGTGGATCGCCTGCTCGATGAAGAGTCAGGGAATGTTGCGGAACTGGAGGCCTTTATCGGTCGCACGATTCGCTTTCAGGTGGAAACCATGTATTCCCAGGAACAATACGACGTGGTGCTGCTCTGAAGTGGCTTCATGAGCGGCAGCCCCGCGGATTTGAATACTTTTGCCAGGGGAGCCCGCTGACATGGAGCGTCTGACACGCATTTTGGCCGCGCTGACCCGTTGGGGCCTGGGCCTGTGCGCGCTGCTGTTGGTGCTGGTGGCACTGTATGTCAGCCTCGGGCGAGAACTGGCTCCGCTGGTGGCCGAATACCGCGCCGAGGTCCAGACCCGCGCCAGCGAAGCGTTGGGCATCCCCGTGCATATCGGCAGCCTGGACGGTAGCTGGAGCGCCCTGGCCCCCATCCTGCTGGCCCACGACGTGATGGTCGGCGAGGGCGCCAATACCTTGCATCTGGATCAGGTGCGGGCCGTGCCGGACTTGTGGGGCAGCCTGGTGGCGCGTCAGGTGCGCATTGCTCACCTGGAACTCAGCGGCCTGAAGATCAGCCTCAAGGAAGGCGCCGACGGCAAGTGGGCCCTGGAGGGGCTGCCGGTGCAGGACGATCAGCCCCTGGATCCCCAGCAACTGCTCGAGCGCATGCAGATGATCTCGAAGCTGTCGGTGCTCGACAGTCAGGTGACCTTGCAGCCGCTGGAACAACCGCCGCTGACCCTGACCTATGTTGGCCTGAGCCTGCGCACCGGTGTTGCCCGTCAGCGTCTGGATGCTCGACTGACCCTGCCTGACGGCCAACCCGTCGCGATCAACCTGCGCACCCGTATCCGCGCCAGCGACTGGAAGAACGGCCAGGCTGATGTCTACCTGAGTCTGCCGCAAAGCGATTGGTCCAAATGGCTGCCGGAACGCCTGACTCGACAATGGCATTTTTCCCGGATCAAGGCTGGCGCAGAGTTCTGGCTGAGCTGGGGGGCGGGCACCGTGCAAAGCGCGGCCATTCGACTGAACGCGCCGGACATCCAGGGCGCCTATGCCGAGCGCAAGCCGGTGCAGATCCATAACCTGGCGCTCAACGGGTATTTCCAGCGCAGCGACCAGGGATTCAGCGCAACCTTCGATTCCCTGGCAATGAGCCTGGGCGAAACCCGTTGGGAATCGCGCCTGCAGTTGCAACAGAACAACGCCACCGAAAAAACCGAAGAACTCTGGCACGTGCAGGCTGATCGCCTCGACCTCACGCCGCTGACGCCGTTGCTCCATGCCCTGGCGCCGTTGCCCGAAGGTGTTGCCACGGCAATCGACCGGCTCAAGTTCACGGGCGGCCTGCGCAACGTGCTGCTGGACTACCGCCCGCAGAACAGCGGTGATCAGAAAGTCAGCTTCGCCACCAACCTGGACACCGTAGGCTTTGATGCCTATCGCGGTGCCCCGGCGGCGCGCAACGTGTCCGGGAGCCTGAGCGGCGACCTGGGCGGCGGTGAGCTGCGCATGGACAGCAAAGATTTTTCCCTGCACCTGGACCCGATCTTCGCCAAGCCCTGGCAATACTTGCAGGCTAACGCCCGGCTGACCTGGAAACTGGACAAGCAGGGTTTCACGCTGATTGCGCCGTACCTGAAGGTACTGGGGGAGGAGGGCCGGATTGCCGGTGACTTCCTGATTCGCCTGCATTTCGACCACAGCCAGGAAGACTACATGGACCTGCGGGTCGGCCTGGTGGATGGCGACGGTCGCTATACCGCCAAGTATCTGCCTGCTGTCCTGAGTCCTGCGCTGGATGAGTGGCTGCGCACGGCAATCGTCAAGGGCGCGGTGGATCAGGGTTTTTTCCAGTATCAAGGTTCGCTGAACCAGGGCGCTGAAGACGCGGCTCGCAGCATCAGCCTGTTTTTCAAGGTGCATGATGCCGAGCTGGCCTTCCAGCCGGGTTGGCCTTCGGTGAGCAAGGTCAGCGGTGATGTTTTCGTCGAAGACAGCGGCGTGCGTATCTTTGCAAGTCAAGGGCAGTTGCTGGACACCCAGGTCAGGAATGTTTCGGTGAACATCCCCCATGTGCCCAGCGGCCAGAATTCCCATCTGCTGTTGGACGGCGAGTTCGCCGGAGGCTTGGGTGACGGCTTGAAGATCCTGCAGACGGCGCCGATCGGTACGGCGCAGACGTTCGCCGGCTGGGAAGGCGAGGGCGACCTGCTGGGCAGTGTGAAGCTGGATATTCCTTTGGCGAAAGGCGAGCAACCGAAGATTCTGGTGGACTTCAAGACCGACAAGGCCCGGCTCAAGCTCAGCGAGCCGGTGCTGGAGCTGACGCAGCTCAAGGGCGATTTCCGCTTCGACAGCAACAAAGGACTGAGCGGCAAGAATATCGCGGCCCGAGCGTTCGACCGGCCCGTGACCGCGCAGATTTTTGCCGAAGGCCGTGCCGGTGAACTGACTACGCGGGTGGCCGCCTCCGGACAGGTGGAGGTCAAGAAACTCACTGACTGGCTGAAGGTTACACAACCATTGCCGGTGACTGGCGTGGTGCCGTATCAGTTGCAGGTGATCCTCGACGGTGCCGACAGCCAACTGTCGGTCAGTTCCAGTCTCAAGGGCGTGGCCGTGGATCTGCCCGCGCCCTTCGGGTTGGCGCCCGATGCCGGGCGTGACACGGTGTTTCGCATGACCTTGCAAGGCGCGGAGCGCCGTTACTGGGTGGATTATGGCGACCTGGCCAGCTTCACCTACGCGGCGCCGAATGGACAGGTTGCAGACGGTCGCGGTGAACTCTTGCTCGGTAACGGTGATGCGATTCTGCCGGGCGGCAAGGGCCTGCGCCTGCGCGGGACGCTGTCGCAGATGGATGTGAGTCCGTGGCAGGAGCTGGTGGGCAAGTATGCGGGGCAGGATCCGGGCGGTAGCGCCAAACAACTGCTTAGCAGCGTCGATCTGAACATCGGCAAGCTCACCGCCATGGGCACGACCCTGGACCGGGCTTCGGTGCAACTGGACCGCAAGCCTGACGCCTGGGCTTTGCGACTTGCCAGCGAGCAGGCCAAGGGCACCGCCAGTCTGCCGGACGCGAAGGCCGCACCGATCGGTATCAAGCTTGACTACATTCGCCTGCCGGCCGCCGACCCGACGGTCCAGACCGACGAAAACGCGCCGGACCCGCTGGCCTCGGTCGATCCCCGCAACATTCCGGCCATGGATATTGTCATTGACCAGTTGTTCCAGGGGCCCGACCTCATTGGTGCCTGGTCGTTGAAGGTGCGTCCGACAGGCAAGGGCATTGCCTTGAACAACCTGGATATGGGCCTCAAGGGCATGGTCTTGAGCGGCAATGGTGGCTGGGAAGGCGTCCCCGGCTCCACCAGCAGTTGGTACAAAGGCCGCATTGGTGGCAAGAACCTGGCCGATGTGCTCAAGGGCTGGGGCTATGCGCCGAGCGTGACCAGCGAGAAATTCCGCCTGGACGTCGATGGTCGCTGGCCTGGCTCGCCAGCGTGGGTCGCCACGAAGCGCTTCTCCGGGAGTCTGGATGCGTCGCTGAGCAAGGGCCAGTTCGTCGAGTTGGAAGGCGGCGCCCAGGCGCTGCGGGTATTTGGCTTGCTGAACTTCAACTCCATCGGCCGCCGATTGCGCCTGGACTTCTCTGACCTGTTCGGCAAAGGCTTGAGTTACGATCGGGTCAAGGGGTTGCTGGTGGCGAGCGACGGTGTCTACGTGACCCGTGAACCCATCACCCTGACGGGACCGTCGAGCAACCTGGAGCTCAACGGCACACTGGACATGGTGGCCGATCGGGTCGACGCCAAGTTGCAGGTGACGCTGCCGGTGACCAACAACCTGCCGATTGCAGCGCTGATTGTCGGCGCGCCAGCGGTGGGTGGGGCGCTGTTTCTGATCGACAAATTGATTGGCGACCGTGTGGCGCGCTTTGCCAGCGTAAGATACGACGTCAAGGGGCCGTGGAAAGAGCCGAAGATTACCTTCGACAAGCCGTTCTGACAGGCGATGACATCCCCCTTGTGGGGGCGAGCCTGTGGGAGCACAGCTTGCTCGCGATTGCGGTGTATCAGCCAGCCTATATGTTGGATGTACCTGCCTCATCGCGAGCAAGCTTTGCTCCCACAGCCGCCTCGGGCGAGGATAAAAAAGAGGGAAGCACCATGCCAGTGGCAGTGATTCAGATGGTCAGTCAAAGCGATGTGCTCGCCAATCTGGCCCGCGCCCGTGTGCTGCTGGAACAGGCTGCCGCTGGCGGCGCAAGGCTGGCGGTGCTGCCTGAAAACTTCGCGGCCATGGGTCGGCGGGATGTGGCGGACATCGGTCGTGCCGAGGCCTTTGGTCAGGGACCGATCCTGCCCTGGTTGAAACAGACCGCCCGTGACCTCAAGTTATGGATTGTGGCCGGCACGTTGCCGTTGCCGCCGATGGAACAACCGGACGCCAGGGTGCATGCCTGTTCGTTGCTGATCGATGATCAGGGCCAGATTGTCGCGCGCTACGACAAGCTGCACCTGTTCGATGTGGACGTGGCAGACAATCGCGGTCGTTATCGCGAGTCTGATGACTATGCTTATGGCTACAACGTGGTAGTGGCCGATACACCTGTAGGGCGGGTTGGTCTGACGGTTTGTTATGACTTGCGTTTCCCGGAACTCTATAGCGAGCTGCGCGCCGCCGGGGCTGAATTGATCACCGCGCCTTCGGCGTTTACCGCAGTGACTGGCGCTGCCCATTGGGAGGTGTTGATTCGCGCCCGGGCTATCGAGACCCAGTGTTATGTGCTGGCAGCCGCTCAGGGTGGGCTGCATCCAGGGCCACGGGAAACCTTTGGCCATGCAGCGATAGTCGATCCGTGGGGCCGTGTGCTGGCGCAACAGGATCAAGGCGAGGCTGTTTTGCTGGCCGAGCGCGACAGCAGCGAACAGGCGTCCATCCGGGCGCGTATGCCGGTGGCTAGCCATCGGCGCTTTTTCTCGCAGGGCGCTCGACAGCGGCCTGTCCAAGACGACGAATTCAAGGCGTAGAACATATGAGCGGGTTGTTATCCTCAGTCAGTGAACACCTTTTAGCCCCCGGTGGCGTCACCCTCGAAAGCCTGCAAGGGGTGCTGGGCGACCTGGCCGGCCCGGGCATCGATGCAGCCGACCTGTATTTCCAAGGGATGATCTCCGAGTCCTGGTCGCTGGAAGACGGCATCGTCAAGGAGGGCAGTTTCAACCTTGACCAGGGCGTGGGTGTGCGTGCCCAGTCCGGGGAAAAAACCGGCTTTGCCTACAGTAACGCCATCACCCTTGAAGCACTGGGCGCCGCAGCCCGTGCCGCTCGTTCGATTTCCCGGGCCGGGCAGAACGGCAAGGTACAGGCCTTCAGCAGCCAGGACGTGACGCAGTTGTATGCGCCGGACAACCCGCTGGAAGTCATGAGCCGCGCCGAAAAGGTCGAGCTGCTCAAGCGCATCGACGTCGCCACTCGCGCCCTTGATCCACGCATCCAGCAAGTATCGGTGAGCATGGCCGGGGTCTGGGAGCGAATCCTGGTGGCGTCCACCGACGGCGGTCTGGCGGCGGACGTCCGGCCGCTGGTGCGTTTCAATGTCAGTGTGATCGTCGAGCAGAACGGTCGTCGCGAGCGCGGCGGCCATGGTGGCGGCGGACGCACCGATTACCGTTATTTCCTCAGCGAAGATCGCGCCATGGGTTACGCCCGCGAAGCGCTGCGCCAGGCCCTGGTCAATCTTGAAGCGATCCCGGCGCCGGCCGGCACATTGCCGGTGGTGCTGGGTTCTGGCTGGTCCGGTGTGCTGCTGCACGAAGCGGTGGGGCACGGTCTGGAAGGCGACTTCAACCGTAAAGGCAGTTCGGCCTACAGCGGCCGCATGGGCGAAATGGTTGCTTCGAAACTCTGCACCATCGTCGATGATGGCACCCTGGCCGGACGTCGCGGCTCCCTGAGTGTCGACGATGAAGGCACCCCGACCGAATGCACCACCCTGATCGAGAACGGCGTGCTCAAGGGCTATATGCAAGACAAGCTCAACGCCCGCCTGATGGGCGTGGCCCGTACCGGCAATGGTCGCCGCGAGTCTTACGCGCATCTGCCGATGCCGCGCATGACCAACACCTACATGCTGGGCGGTCAGAGCGATCCGGCGGAAATCATCGCTTCGGTGAAAAAGGGTATTTACTGCGCCAACCTCGGCGGCGGCCAGGTGGATATCACCAGCGGCAAATTCGTGTTTTCCACCAGTGAGGCTTACCTGATCGAAGACGGCAAGATCACTGCGCCGGTCAAGGGCGCGACCCTGATCGGCAACGGGCCGGAGGCGATGAGCAAGGTGTCGATGGTCGGTAACGATCTGGCGCTGGACAGTGGCGTGGGGACGTGCGGCAAGGATGGGCAGTCAGTACCGGTGGGTGTCGGTCAGCCGACCCTGAAGATTGATGCGATTACCGTGGGTGGCACGGGCGCATGATGGGAGCGCTGGGTGGAGTGCGAGGCCTCCACCCGCGGTCGTTACTCAGCGCAGGCCGCGTTGAGTTTCGTCCAGCTCACGAATGTATTTGAAGATTTTACGGCTCGAGGCCGGTGGCTTGTTTTGCGCCAACTCGTGCTGGGCCTGACGGATCAGGGAGCGCAGTTGCTGACGGTCAGCCTCCGGGTAGTCAATGACGAATTTTTCCAGTACGCCGTCATCGCCTGCGATCAGGCGATCGCGCCAGCGTTCCAGGTTATGGAAGCGTTCGTTGTACTGCCGGGTAGAGGCATCGAGTTGATCGAGCAGAACCAGGATGGCGTCAGTGTCCTGATCGCGCATCAGTTTGCCGATGAATTGCAGGTGCCGTTTACGCGCGATATTCGCGGTGTGCTTGGGCGCATCGGCCAGGGCCCGGCGCAAGGCGTCGGTCAGAGGCAGTTTGGCCAGCAAGTCAGGCTTGAGTGTTGTCAGGCGCTCGCCGAGGTCAACCAGAGCATGCAGCTCGCGTTTGACCTGGGATTTGCTTTTTTCACCCTCGTAGAGGGAGTCGTCGTAAGAATCAACCATGGTGGCAGTCCGCAAAGAAACGCCGCCATGATAACCAGTCGGGGGCCGCTTGTCCGGCCCGGTCGCACGAAGGCCTCAGGTTTGTACGCAAAGTCGCGAAGGCACTATTCGTACAAACCTGACCGAAAGCAGAATTTGAGTGGAGATACACCATGAGTGCAGTTCAGAGCGTCGGCCCGCAAGCATTGCCGGCACTGCAGGAACAAGTCGAGCAGATCCTTGCCGAAGCCAAGCGACAGGGCGCCAGTGCGTGTGAGGTGGCGGTCTCTCTGGAACAAGGTTTGTCGACATCGGTACGCCAGCGCGAGGTGGAGACCGTCGAATTCAATCGCGACCAGGGGTTTGGCATCACGTTGTATGCCGGCCAGCGCAAGGGCTCGGCCAGCACGTCGGCCAGTGGTCCTGACGCCATTCGCGAAACCGTTGCCGCTGCGCTGGCGATCGCCCAGCACACCTCCGAGGACGAAGCTTCGGGCCTGGCCGATGCTGCGCTGATGTGCAAGGAACTGCGAGACTTCGACCTGTTCCACGCCTGGGACATCACCCCGGAACAAGCCATCGAGCAGGCGTTGCGCTGTGAAGCGGCGGCTTTCGACGCCGACCCGCGAATCAAAAACGCCGACGGCACGACCCTCAATACCCATCAGGGCTGCCGTGTATACGGTAACAGCCACGGTTTTATCGGTGGTTATGCGTCGACCCGGCACAGCCTCAGTTGCGTCATGATCGCCGAAGCCAACGGCCAGATGCAGCGCGACTACTGGTATGACGTGAACCGTCAGGGCAATCGTCTGGCAGACCCGGTGAGTATTGGCCGCAAAGCCGCGCAGCGGGCGGCCAGCCGCTTGGGTGCGCGGCCGGTGCCGACCTGTGAAGTGCCGGTGCTGTTTGCCGCCGAACTGGCCGGCGGGTTGTTTGGCAGCTTTTTGTCGGCGGTCTCCGGCGGCAATTTGTATCGCAAATCATCGTTTCTCGAAGGGGCACTCGGCCAGAAACTGTTCCCGGAGTGGATGACCATCGATGAGCGTCCGCACCTGATGCAAGCCATGGGCAGCTCGGCCTTCGACGGCGATGGCCTGGCCACCTACGCCAAGCCATTCGTGGAGAATGGCGAACTGGTGTCCTATATTCTCGGCACCTATTCAGGTCGCAAGCTCGGCATGCCCAGCACCGCCAATGCCGGTGGCGTGCATAACCTGTTCGTGACCCATGGCGAAGAGGACCAGGCAGCCTTGCTGCGTCGCATGGGCCGTGGCCTGCTGGTGACGGAACTGATGGGTCATGGCCTGAACATGGTCACCGGGGACTATTCTCGCGGCGCGGCGGGGTTCTGGGTCGAGAACGGCGAGATTCAGTTTGCCGTCCAGGAAGTCACCATCGCCGGTAACATGCGCGATATGTTCAAGCAGATCCTGGCGGTGGGTAACGACCTGGAACTGCGCAGCAACATCCGCACCGGCTCGGTGTTGATCGAGCGAATGACGGTAGCGGGTAGCTGACCTTCAGCGCAGTAAAAAAGGCGCGTCATCCAAGTGGATGACGCGCCTTTTTATATTTAGAGGAACCTTGTGGCGAGGGGATAAATCCCCTCGCCACAATGAATCTGCTTCAGAGCTTAAGGCTATTCGCCTTCATCGAAGTAGTTGTTGATCAGCCCCACCAACGCATCCAGCGCCTCCTGCTCCTGTTCACCTTCGGTTCGCAGATGGATTTTGGTGCCTTGGCCGGCTGCCAGCATCATCATGGCCATGATGCTTTTGCCATTGATCATTTTCTCGGGGTCACGGCCCACGAGTATTTCGCAAGGAAACTGACCTGCCACACCGACGAACTTGGCTGACGCGCGGGCATGCAAGCCCAGCTTGTTGATGATTTCAATTTCCAGAGCGGGCATCGCGATGTGAATCCTTTAGCTGAGGTCGCGGTGGCGAACCTGGACGTTCTTCAGGGACTGTTGCAGGAGCTGACCCAATCGTTCGGTCAGGTAGACGGAGCGGTGATGACCACCGGTACAACCAATGGCAATCGTGACGTAGGCGCGGTTGCTCGCGGCAAAGCGCGGCAGCCATTTGAGCAGGTAGCTGGAGATGTCCTGGTACATTTCCTCGACATCCGGCTGGGCGGCCAGGTAGTCGATCACCGGCTGGTCGAGCCCCGATTGTTCGCGCAGCTCCGGTTTCCAATAAGGATTGGGCAGGCAGCGCACATCGAACACCAGGTCGGCGTCTACCGGCATTCCGCGCTTGAAACCGAACGACTCCACCAGAAATGCCGTACCCGGTTCCGGCTGGTTCAGCAGACGCAACTTGATGGTGTCGCGCAGTTGATACAGGTTCAGGTGGGTGGTATTGACCTTCAGGTCCGCCAAGTCGGCGATCGGCCCCAGCAGCTGACTCTCGTCATGAATGGCTTCGGCCAGGGAGCGGCTTGCGTTGCTCAGGGGATGACGCCGACGGGTTTCGGAGAAACGCTTGAGCAGCGTCTCCTCATCGGCATCCAGATACAGCACATCGCACTGGATGTGCCGATTGCGCACTTCCGCGAGCAGCTCCGGGAACCGCGACAGGTGGCTCGGCAGATTACGTGCATCGATGGAGACCGCCACCAGCGGTTGCGCCAGTTCGGTATGGATCAGGGCGCGCTCGGCCAGTTCCGGCAGCAGGCCGGCCGGCAGGTTGTCGATGCAGTAGTAGCCGCTGTCCTCAAGCACGTTAAGCGCCGTGCTTTTACCGGAGCCGGAGCGTCCGCTGACAATGATCATGCGCATGTTTAATGACCGTTCTGCTCGTCCAGGACAACCTGATACAAGGCTTCGTTGCTCGGCGCGCTGCGCAATTTCTCGCGCACTTCCTTGCGGTCCAGCATGCTGGCGATCTGGCGCAGCAGCTCAAGGTGCGCATCGGTCGCCGCTTCCGGTACCAGCAGTACAAACAGCAGGTCGACCGGTGCGCCGTCGATGGCGTCGAAATCTATGGGGGCTTCAAGGTGCAGCAGCGCACTGATCGGCGCTGTACAGGCCTTGAGGCGGCAATGGGGAATGGCGATACCGTTGCCAAAGCCGGTGGAGCCCAGTTTTTCACGGGCAAACAGGGCCTCGAAGACATCCTGCATTTCCAGATCCGGTACCTCTCGGTGGATCAGGTTGGCAATTTGTTCGAGGGCTTTCTTTTTACTGCCACCCGGCACGTTCACCTGGGAACGGCCGGGGGTCAGGATGGATTCTAGTCGGATCATGGATTAGGGGGGTTAACGACCGGTCGCGCCCTGGAGGAGGCTCTGGGTCTTTTCCTTATGCTTTTTGAGTTGGCGATCCAGCTTGTCGGTCAGCAGGTCAATCGCGGCATACATGTCTTCATGCGCAGCATTGGCAACCACCTCTCCGCCGGGGATATGCAACGTGGCTTCGATTTTCTGCAGCAGCTTCTCGACGTTCATCGTGACTTGCACGTTGGTGATCTTGTCGAAATGCCTCTCCAATCGTTCGAGTTTTTCGCCGATGTATTCGCGAAGAGGTTCGGTCACTTCCAGTTGGTGTCCACTGATGTTGACTTGCATACAGCTTCTCCTTCGTTGCCAGTGCATAAAGCGGCAGGCAGAAATGCCTGCCACTGGAACGCTGTGGCGTGGCCTGTTACATCAACCGCTTGCGTTCGCTCGAAGGTGCGATCCCGAGGGATTCACGGTATTTGGCGACGGTACGGCGGGCCACCTGAATGCCTTGTGCCTCCAGTAAACCAGCGATCTTGCTGTCACTCAACGGCTTTTTCTGATTTTCCGCGGCCACCAGTTTTTTGATGATCGCGCGGATGGCTGTGGACGAGCATTCACCGCCTTCGGAGGTGCTGACGTGGCTGGAGAAAAAGTATTTCAGTTCATATATGCCCCGGGGGGTATGCATGAATTTCTGGGTGGTCACCCGCGAAATCGTCGACTCGTGCATGCCCACTGCCTCGGCAATGTCGTGCAGGACCAACGGCTTCATGGCTTCGTCGCCGTACTCCAGGAAGCCGCGCTGATGCTCGACGATCTGGGTGGCTACTTTCATCAGGGTTTCGTTGCGGCTTTGCAGGCTCTTGATGAACCAGCGCGCTTCCTGCAACTGGTTGCGCATGAAGGTGTTGTCGGCGCTGGTGTCCGCGCGCTTTACGAAACCGGCGTACTGGGCGTTCACCCGCAGCTTGGGCACCGATTCCTGGTTCAGTTCCACCAGCCAGCGGTCGTTGTGCTTGCGCACGATCACGTCGGGAACCACGTATTCGGGTTCGGTGGACTCGATCTGTGAACCTGGGCGCGGGTTGAGGCTCTGGACCAGCTCGATCACCTGGCGCAGTTCATCTTCCTTGAGCTTCATGCGACGCATCAACTGGCTGTAGTCGCGACCGCCCAGCAAGTCGATGTAATCGGTGACCAGTCGCTTGGCTTCGGCCAGCCAAGGCGTCTTGGCGGGTAACTGACGCAGTTGCAACAGCAGACACTCGCCCAGGTTGCGAGCACCGATGCCGGCGGGTTCGAACTGCTGGATGCGGTGCAGGACGGCTTCGATTTCGTCCAGCTCAATGTCCAGCTCGGGGTCAAAGGCCTCGAGGATTTCTTCAAGCGTCTCGTCCAGGTAGCCCTGATTGTTGATGCAGTCGATCAGCGTCACGGCAATCAGACGATCGGTATCGGACATCGGCGCCAGGTTCAGTTGCCACAGCAAGTGGCTCTGCAGGCTTTCGCCGGTGGAGGTGCGGGTAGTGAAGTCCCACTCGTCGTCATCGCTGCTGGGCAGGCTGCTGGCGCTGGTCTGGTAGACGTCTTCCCAGGCAGTATCCACGGGCAGATCGTTGGGGATGCGTTCATTCCATTCGCCATCCTCAAGGTTATCCACCGTCGGGGCGGTTTCCTGATAGGACGGTTCCGGGATTTCGGTGTTGGTCTTTTGCTCGACGTTATCGGCCAGCGGATCGGTGTTGTCGAAGTCGTCGCCTTCTTCCTGGCGTTCGAGCATCGGATTGGACTCCAGGGCCTCCTGGATTTCCTGTTGCAGGTCCAGGGTCGACAATTGGAGCAGGCGGATGGCCTGTTGCAGCTGCGGTGTCATCGTCAGCTGCTGGCCCATTCTCAAGACTAGCGATGGTTTCATGGCTGGGGCTTAACACCTTATTCGCCGGCGCACATGCGCCATCCACTACAGGGCGCCGAAGCGCCAAACTTAAGCAAATTATATGCCTGAAACTGAAGTGTTTGCCTAGGGCGTCACGTAATAAAATTAGCGACGCCGAGGTGATTGACCAGACACTTTTCGCTTACAGGCGGAACTCATGGCCCAAATACACTTCCTTGACCAGTTCATTGGCCAGGATGGTCGCGGAGTCGCCTTCGGCAATCAACTGGCCATCATTGACGATATAGGCGGTTTCACAGATATCCAGCGTCTCGCGAACGTTGTGGTCGGTGATCAATACGCCGATGCCCTTGGCCTTGAGATGGTGGATGATCTGCTTGATGTCGCCGACCGAAATCGGGTCCACGCCAGCGAATGGTTCGTCCAGCAGGATGAATTTCGGTGCGGTGGCCAGGGCGCGAGCGATTTCCACGCGGCGCCGTTCGCCACCGGACAGGCTCATGCCCAGGTTGTCGCGGATGTGGCTGATGTGGAATTCCTGCAGCAGGCTTTCCAGTTCCTGGCGGCGACCGGCTTTGTCGAGTTCCTTGCGGGTCTCGAGGATCGCCATGATGTTGTCGGCAACCGACAGTTTACGGAAGATCGACGCTTCTTGCGGCAGATAGCCGATACCGGCCTTCGCCCGGCCATGCATCGGCTGGTGGCTGACGTCCAGGTCGTCGATCAGGACGCGGCCTTGATCGGCCTGAACCAGGCCGACGATCATGTAGAAGCAGGTGGTCTTGCCCGCGCCGTTGGGGCCGAGCAGGCCGACGATCTGGCCGCTGTCGATGGACAGGCTGACATCACGCACGACTTGGCGGCTCTTGTAGCTCTTGGCCAGGTGCTGAGCTTTCAGAGTTGCCATTACTGGGCCTTCTGCTCGTCGGTTTTCTTTTTCGGCTGGATGACCATGTCGATCCGTGGACGCTGCTCGGTGACCTTGCTGCCAGTGGCGCGACCGGCGCTGGCCAGCTTTTTGTTCGTGTCGTAGACGATTTTCTCGCCCTGGGTGGTGTTGCCGTCCTTGTCGATGACCTTGGCGCGATCGATCAGCACCACGCGGTCTTTGGCGGCGTGGTACTGAATGGTTACCCCGTAGCCTTGAACCGGCTTGGTGTCGCCCGCGGTTTGCATCTGCTCGAAGTAGGCCAGGTTGCCCACCGAGGTGACGACGTCGATGTCGCCGGACTGGGTGCGGGTGATGGTCACGGTGTTGCCGGTGACCTTCATCGAACCCTGGGTGATGATCACGTCACCTTTATAGGTGGCTACACCGTTCTTGTCGTCCAGTTGGGCGTCGTCGGCCTGGATGCGGATAGGCTGGTCGCGGTCGGTGGGGAGGGCCCAGGCGCTCGCGCTTCCCAGTGCTGCGCCCAGACTGAGCAAAATAGGGAGGGTTTTAGCGAGCTTCATACTGTCCTCTTACGTTCGATAGCAGGTGTATCCTGCTTTCCTTCAAATACGCTTTCATTCCCGTGCCGGTCGACACACCACCGGCGCCGTCGATTCTAACGGGTTGCTCGGTCTGCGCATATTCTCGCTGCGGGAAGACTGTCATACGACTGCTGGTAATGATGGTCGTACGGTTCTTCTCATCGGTCCGGGCGATGCGTACCGAATCAATCAGTTCCACTTCGGTGCCGTCGGGATTGACCTCGGCGCGTTCGCTCTGCACGTGCCACGGAAACTCGGTGCCCCTGAACATATTCAGGTCTGGCTTGGTGACCAGTGTGATTTCGCTGGCCTTGACGTGGTCGACTTTGTCGGACGTCATTTCATACTGCACTTTGCCATCGGGCAGGTATTGCAGGGTATGCGTGTTGGTCGCATACCAGTCGATATCATTTTCCTGGACCTTGACCGCAGGGCGGTCGAGGAAGCGTTCCGGGCTGATGTTCCAATACCCGACCGCCGCGAAAATCGCTGCGATGCAGCCGAACACCACGATGGTGCGAATTTTCTTGCTTAGCATAAATGGCTCACAGATACGCGGCGTTGGCCGCCTCGAGGCGGCCTTGGGCGCGAAGGATCAGTTCACAGAATTCACGGGCGGCCCCTTCGCCGCCTCGCGCCGTGGTGATGCCGTGGGCGTGCTCGCGCACGAAGCCGGCCGCGTTTGCCACCGCCATGCCCAGGCCGACCCGACGAATCACCGGCAGGTCCGGCAGGTCGTCACCGAGGTAGGCGACCTGTTCATAGCTTAGGTTGAGTTGCCCCAGAAGCTCGTCCAGCACCACCAGTTTATCTTCACGTCCCTGATAAAGGTGGGGGATGCCGAGGTTCTTCGCGCGCCGCTCGACCACCGGGGTCTTGCGGCCACTGATGATGGCGGTCTGCACGCCAGCGGCCATCAGCATCTTGATGCCTTGGCCGTCGAGGGTGTTGAAGGTCTTGAATTCGCTGCCGTCTTCGAGGAAATAAAGGCGGCCGTCGGTCAGGACGCCGTCCACGTCGAACACGGCCAGTTTGATCGCTTTGCCACGTTGCAGCAGGTCTGTGTTCATTTACATGACTCCCGCACGCAGCAAGTCGTGCATGTTCAGGGCGCCCACCGGGCGGTCTTCGTCGTCGACCACCACCAGGGCGCTGATCTTATGGTCTTCCATGATTTTCAAGGCCTCGGCGGCGAGCATCTCGGCGCGGGCCGTTTTGCCGTGGGGGGTCATGACCTGCTCGATGGTCGCACTGTGAATGTCGATCGAGTGGTCCAGTGTGCGACGCAGGTCGCCGTCGGTGAAGATCCCGGCGAGTTTGCCGTCAGTTTCGAGAATGACCGTCATGCCCAGACCCTTGCGGGTCATTTCCATGAGTGCATCCTTGAGCAGCGTGCCGCGTGGTACCTGTGGCAGCTCCTGACCTGCGTGCATCACGTTTTCCACTTTCAACAGCAGGCGACGGCCCAGGGCGCCACCGGGGTGGGAGAACGCGAAGTCTTCAGCGGTAAACCCCCTGGCTTCCAGCAGCGCCACGGCCAGGGCGTCACCCATGACCAGGGTGGCGGTGGTGGAAGAGGTCGGCGCCAGGTTCAACGGGCAGGCTTCGTGCTCGACATGAACATTGAGATTGACCTCGGCGGCTTTGGCCAGGGGCGAATCCGGATTGCCAGTGACACTGATCAGTTGGATCCCCAGGCGCTTGATCAGCGGCAGCAGGGTGATGATCTCATTGGTCGAGCCAGAGTTGGACAGGGCCAGGATGATGTCTTCCCGGGTGATCATGCCCATGTCACCGTGGCTGGCTTCGGCCGGATGGACAAAAAATGCCGGAGTGCCGGTGCTGGCCAGGGTGGCGGCGATCTTGTTGCCGATGTGTCCGGATTTTCCCATGCCGACCACGACCACCCGACCCTTGCTGGCCAGAATCATCTCGCAGGCACGTACGAAATCAGCGTCGATATGGGGCAGCAAGCCTTGTACGGCTTCGAGCTCGAGGCGGATGGTACGTTGTGCCGATTGAATCAGGTCGCTGGTTTGGTTCATGTCAGAGATCGCATGGCTCGATGAAAAGGCGGCGATTATAGCGGCAATGAACAATTCCCTCACGTTAGTTCGTCATGCTTTGTTCGAGCGATTCACATGGCTTGATACAAAGTCTCTTCTTTTAGCGGTATCCGGACTGAACGGGCGCGGGCTTGGGCCTTGGGCGCTTGGGTGTTGCAGTGATATAGTTCGCCGCCGGTTCGGGTGCCCGGCAGTCCGGCGTTTGTCGGTTGGCCAGGGCATTCGGATGTGAGGCTGCATCGCAAGGAGTTTAGATGAGTGCCGACAACGCCTACGCGGTCGAGCTGAAGGGATTGTCCTTCAAGCGAGGGGCGCGCAGCATTTTCAATGACATCGATATCCGCATTCCCCGTGGCAAGGTCACCGGCATCATGGGGCCTTCCGGGTGCGGCAAGACCACGCTGTTGCGGCTGATGGGTGCACAGTTGCGCCCCAGTGCCGGCGAAGTCTGGGTCAATGGGCAGAATCTTCCAAAGCTGTCGCGCAGCGATCTGTTCGATGCGCGCAAGCACATGGGCGTGCTGTTCCAGAGCGGCGCCCTGTTCACCGATCTCGACGTGTTCGAGAATGTGGCGTTCCCCTTGCGGGTCCATACCGACCTGCCGGAAGAGATGATTCGCGACATCGTCCTGCTCAAATTGCAGGCGGTCGGGCTGCGGGGTGCCCTGGACTTGATGCCGGACGAACTGTCCGGTGGCATGAAGCGCCGCGTCGCCCTGGCCCGGGCGATTGCCCTTGATCCGAAGATCCTCATGTATGACGAACCCTTCGTCGGCCAGGACCCGATCGCCATGGGCGTGCTGGTGCGCCTGATCCGTCTGCTCAACGATGCGCTGGGTATTACCAGTATTGTGGTGTCCCACGACCTGGCCGAAACCGCGAGCATTGCGGACTACATCTACGTGATCGGCGATGGCCAGGTGCTGGGGCAGGGTACGCCCCAGGAATTGAAGGCCTCGGACAGCCCGCGCATTCGTCAATTCATGAAGGGTGATCCGGACGGGCCTGTGGCGTTCCATTTTCCGGCCACGGATTACCGCACCGATCTGCTGGGGAAGCGCTGATGCGCAAGAAATCACTGATAGAAAGAGTTCGCCTGTTTGGTCGTTCCGGCATCGATGTGGTGGCAGTGCTGGGCCGTTCCTCGCTGTTTCTGATGCATGCCCTGCTGGGGCGCAACACGACGGGTGGCGGGTTTGGGCTGCTGGTGAAGCAACTGCACTCGGTGGGCGTGATGTCCCTGGTGATCATCGTGGTCTCCGGGATCTTCATCGGTATGGTCCTGGCGCTGCAGGGGTTCAACATCTTGTCCAGCTACGGTTCGGAGCAGGCGGTTGGACAGATGGTCGCGCTGACATTGTTGCGTGAGCTGGGACCTGTGGTGACCGCGCTGCTGTTTGCCGGGCGTGCCGGTTCGGCGCTGACGGCCGAAATCGGTAACATGAAGTCCACCGAACAGTTGTCCAGTCTGGAAATGATCGGTGTCGACCCGCTCAAGTACATCATTGCCCCGCGTTTGTGGGCCGGTTTCATTTCCCTGCCGGTGCTGGCGATCATTTTCAGCGTCGTGGGGATCTGGGGCGGCTCGTGGGTGGCTGTAGACTGGCTGGGGGTCTATGAAGGTTCCTACTGGTCCAACATGCAGAACAGTGTCGATTTTCTCGACGACGTGCTCAACGGCGTTATCAAAAGTGCCGTATTCGCTTTCGTGGTGACCTGGATCGCCGTGTTTCAAGGCTATGACTGTGAGCCCACGTCAGAGGGGATCAGCCGTGCCACAACCAAGACCGTGGTGTACGCCTCGCTGGCGGTCCTGGGCCTTGACTTTATTCTGACCGCCTTGATGTTTGGAGATTTCTGATGCAAAACCGCACCCTGGAAATCGGTGTCGGCCTTTTCTTGCTGGCTGGCATCCTGGCTTTGCTGTTGTTGGCCCTGCGGGTCAGTGGCCTGGCGCCGACCGCAAGCACCGACACTTATAAACTTTATGCTTATTTTGACAATATCGCCGGTTTGACGGTCAGAGCCAAAGTGACCATGGCTGGTGTAACCATCGGCAAGGTCACGGCAATCGATCTGGACCGCGACAGTTTCACCGGTCGGGTGACGCTGCAGCTGGAAAAGCGCGTGGATAACCTGCCGACTGACTCCACTGCATCGATCCTCACTGCCGGGCTGCTGGGCGAGAAATACATCGGTATCAGCGTTGGCGGTGAAGAAGCTTTGCTCAAGGATGGCGGGACCATCCACGATACGCAGTCGTCGCTGGTACTTGAGGACCTGATCGGTAAATTCCTGCTCAATACCGTTAGCAAAGACGCCAAATGAGGAGCTTTTGAATGATCTCTATCTTGCGACGTAGCCTGTTGGTGCTGCTCGCGGCGCTGCCGCTGATGGCCAACGCCGTGGCCGCGCCTTCGGCCCATGAAATCATCCAGGACACTACCACCCGGTTGCTGGCAGACCTGGCCGCCAACAAAGAGAAATACAAGCAGGATCCGGGGGCGTTCTACGACGCGCTGAACGGCATCGTCGGCCCCGTGGTGGATGCCGACGGTATTTCCCGAAGCATCATGACCGTCAAGTACTCGCGCAAGGCGACCCCGGCGCAGATGACGCGCTTCCAGGAAAACTTCAAGCGCAGCCTGATGCAGTTCTACGGCAACGCCTTGCTCGAATATAACAACCAGGGCATCACCGTTTCGCCGGCCAAGGACGAAAGCGGCAACCGCACCAGCGTCGATATGCAGGTCAAGGGCAATAACGGCGCGATCTACCCTGTGTCCTACACGCTCGAGAAAATCAACGGCGAGTGGAAGGTGCGTAACGTGATCATCAATGGCATCAACATCGGCAAGCTGTTCCGCGATCAGTTCGCTGATGCGATGCAGCAAAACGGCAATGATCTGGACAAAACCATCGACGGTTGGGCCGGTGAAGTGGCCAAGGCCAAGGAAGTTGCCCAGGATGCTCAAGAGAAGCAGGCGCAATGAGTGAGGTGGCGAGTGAGTCGGCCGTTCGTTTGGGCGAATCTGGCGAGCTGTTGCTCAGTGGCGTGCTGGACTATCGCACTGGCCCGGTCTTGCGCAAGCAGGGCCAGGCGCTGATCGGCTCTGCCGGCGCCGCAGAGCTGGTCATTGACTGCTCGGCGGTGCAGAAGTCCAGCAGTGTCGGCCTGTCCCTGCTGCTGTGCTTCATGCGTGACGCCAAAGCTGCCGGAAAAACCTGGAGCATCCGTGGGATGCCCGAAGACATGCGCGAAATAGCCCAGGTCAGCGAACTGACCGAGCTGTTGGTGCACTCCTGACCCACATCCCTGAAAAAGCCCCCCGTCAGAGTCCTGCTTCGCGGGGTTCGCAGGCGCGGGGCTTTTTTGTATGATGTGCGACCCGTGCGCACAGGGCGCCGATAGAGGTTGAGCATGCAGGCCGTAGAAGTGAAGAGCTTCCTTGAAGGAAAGCTGCCCGAAACTGTCATTGAAGTTGAGGGCGAAGGCTGCAACTTTCAGCTGAACGTGATCAGCGATGAACTGGCGGCGTTGAGCCCGGTGAAGCGTCAGCAGCAGATCTATGCCCATTTGAACCCGTGGATCGCCGATGGCAGCATCCATGCGGTCACTATGAAATTTTTCAGCCGCGCGGCCTGGGCCGAGCGCACCTGAGCCCAAGGGCGTCGAGATTCTTATGGATAAACTGATTATTACCGGCGGCGTTCGTCTTGATGGCGAAATCCGCATTTCCGGGGCAAAGAACTCCGCCCTGCCGATCCTGGCCGCGACGTTGCTGTGCGATGGCCCGGTGACCGTGGCGAACCTGCCGCACCTGCACGACATCACCACCATGATCGAGCTGTTCGGTCGCATGGGCATTGAACCGGTGATCGACGAAAAGCTCAGCGTCGAGATCGACCCGCGCACCATCAAGACCCTGATCGCCCCGTACGAACTGGTGAAGACCATGCGTGCGTCGATCCTGGTACTGGGACCGATGGTCGCCCGTTTCGGTGAAGCCGAAGTTGCCTTGCCGGGTGGTTGCGCCATCGGCTCGCGTCCGGTGGACCTGCATATCCGCGGCCTGGAAGCCATGGGTGCGGTGATCGACGTCGAGGGTGGCTACATCAAGGCCAAGGCGCCTGAAGGCGGCCTGCGTGGCGCTCACTTCTTCTTCGATACCGTCAGTGTGACCGGTACCGAGAACATCATGATGGCGGCCGCACTGGCCCGCGGCCGCAGCGTTTTGCAAAACGCCGCCCGTGAGCCTGAAGTGGTGGACCTCGCCAACTTCCTGATCGCCATGGGCGCCAAGATCAGCGGCGCCGGCACCGATACCATCACCATCGATGGTGTTGAGCGCCTGCATTCGGCCACTTACAAAGTGATGCCGGACCGGATCGAAACCGGCACCTACCTGGTGGCTGCTGCTGTCACCGGTGGCCGCGTCAAGGTCAAAGACACCGATCCGACCATTCTTGAAGCCGTCCTGGAGAAACTCAAGGAAGCCGGTGCCGAAGTCACCTGCGGCGAAGACTGGATCGAAGTGAACATGCACGGCAAGCGGCCTAAAGCCGTCAACGTGCGGACCGCACCGTACCCGGCGTTCCCGACCGACATGCAGGCGCAGTTCATCTCCCTCAACGCCATTGCCGAAGGCACCGGTGCGGTGATCGAGACGATCTTCGAAAACCGTTTCATGCACGTCTACGAACTGCACCGCATGGGCGCCAAGATCCAGGTCGAAGGCAACACCGCCATCGTGACCGGTACCGAGAAACTCAAGGGCGCGCCAGTGATGGCCACCGACCTGCGGGCTTCGGCCAGCCTGGTGATTTCAGCCCTGGTTGCCGAAGGCGACACCCTGATCGACCGTATCTACCACATCGACCGTGGTTACGAGTGCATCGAAGAGAAACTGCAGATGCTCGGCGCCAAGATCCGTCGCGTACCGGGCTAGGTCCGGCTGCATGGGCGCAGGGACGCGCCTGTTGATTTCGTTTCAGGTCGAGGGTGGTAACACCCTCGATGTGTGTCCGGCGCCGCTTGCGACCGGGCATGAGTACCTTGATAAGGACTGACGTTTCCCATGTTGACCATTGCACTGTCCAAGGGCCGCATCCTTGATGACACCTTGCCGCTTCTGGCTGAAGCGGGCATCGTGCCGACCGAGAATCCGGACAAGAGCCGCAAGCTGATCATCCCCACGACTCAAGCCGATGTACGCTTGCTGATCGTGCGCGCCACCGATGTTCCGACTTACGTTGAACATGGCGCCGCCGACCTGGGCGTCGCCGGTAAGGACGTGTTGATGGAATACGGCGGCCAGGGCCTGTACGAGCCCCTGGACCTGCGGATCGCCCGCTGCAAGCTGATGACCGCCGGCAAAGTCGGCGCGCCAGAGCCCAAGGGCCGTTTGCGGGTGGCGACCAAGTTCGTCAACATTGCCAAGCGTTATTACGCCGAGCAGGGCCGTCAGGTCGATATCATCAAGTTGTACGGTTCGATGGAGCTGGCGCCGCTGATCGGCCTGGCGGACAAGATCATCGATGTGGTCGACACCGGCAACACCCTGCGGGCCAATGGCCTGGAGCCCCAGGATTTCATTGCCGACATCACCTCCCGGCTGATCGTCAACAAGGCTTCGATGAAAATGCAGCACGCCCGTATCCAGGCTCTGATCGATACCCTGCGCAAGGCAGTGGAATCGCGACACCGCGGCTGACTCACCTGCGCGACCTTGAGTCGCGCCCGTCTATCCGTGTCATAGCCAATTTTCTCAGGTGCCCACGCGAATGGACTGGTAGCTTAGGGCGCCTGAGCATTTGCCATTAATGAGGCCCTCGCTATGACCGCTCCCACTTCGATTCGCCGACTCAACGCTGCCGACCCGGATTTCGCACATCATCTGGATCATCTGCTGAGCTGGGAAAGTGTGTCTGACGACTCGGTCAATCAGCGGGTGCTGGACATCATCAAGGCTGTGCGCGAGCGTGGCGATGCAGCTTTGGTGGAATTCACCCAGAAATTCGATGGCCTGCAAGTGGCGTCCATGGCTGATCTGATTCTGCCGCGCGAGCGCCTGGAACTGGCCCTGACCCGGATCACGGTGCCGCAGCGCGAAGCCCTGGAAAAAGCCGCATCGCGGGTGCGCGACTATCACGAGAGGCAGAAGCAGGACTCCTGGAGCTACACCGAAGCCGACGGCACGGTGCTGGGCCAAAAGGTCACGCCGCTGGACCGCGCCGGTCTGTACGTGCCGGGTGGCAAGGCGTCGTATCCATCCTCGGTGTTGATGAACGCGATCCCAGCCAAGGTCGCCGGCGTGACCGAAGTGGTCATGGTGGTGCCGACCCCGCGCGGCGAAATCAATGAACTGGTGCTGGCCGCTGCCTGCATCGCCGGGGTGGACCGGGTGTTCACCATCGGTGGCGCCCAGGCCGTGGCTGCGCTGGCCTATGGCACCGAGAGCGTGCCGCGGGTCGACAAGGTGGTGGGGCCTGGCAACATCTATGTCGCCACCGCCAAACGCCACGTGTTCGGTCAGGTCGGTATCGATATGATCGCCGGCCCGTCGGAGATCCTGGTGGTGTGCGACGGCCAGACCGACCCGGACTGGATCGCCATGGACCTGTTTTCCCAGGCCGAGCACGACGAAGATGCCCAGGCGATCCTGGTCAGCCCGGACGCCGAGTTCCTCGACAAAGTGGCTGCCAGCATCGACAAGCTGCTGCCGACCATGGACCGCGCCGAGATCATCAACACCTCGATCAACGGCCGTGGCGCGCTGATCAAGGTCGAGAGCATGGAACAGGCCATCGAGGTCGCCAACCGCATCGCGCCGGAGCACCTGGAGTTGTCGGTCGCTGACCCGCAGGCCTGGCTGCCGCAGATCCGTCACGCCGGTGCGATCTTCATGGGCCGCCACACCAGCGAAGCCCTGGGTGACTATTGCGCAGGTCCCAACCACGTCTTGCCGACTTCCGGTACGGCGCGTTTCTCGTCGCCGCTGGGGGTGTATGACTTCCAGAAACGTTCGTCGATCATCTTCTGCTCCGAGCAAGGTGCGTCCGAACTGGGCAAGACCGCTTCGGTGCTGGCCCGTGGCGAGTCGCTGAGCGCCCACGCCCGCAGTGCCGAATACCGCATCCTTGATGAGCGCTCCATTGAAGGGCAGGGGAAACTGAAATGAGTAAATTCTGGAGCCCGTTCGTCAAGAACCTGGTGCCTTACGTGCCGGGCGAACAGCCGAAGCTGACCCGCCTGGTCAAGCTCAACACCAACGAGAACCCCTACGGTCCATCGCCCAAGGCCCTGGCGGCGATGCAAACCGAGCTGAACGACAACCTGCGCCTGTACCCGGACCCCAACAGCGACCTGCTGAAAAATGCCGTGGCCCGCTATTACGGCGTGCAGAGCAACCAGGTGTTCCTGGGCAACGGTTCGGACGAAGTGCTGGCGCACATTTTCCACGGGCTGCTGCAGCACGATCAGCCGCTGTTGTTCCCGGACATCAGTTACAGCTTTTATCCGGTGTATTGCGGGCTGTACGGCATCCAGTTCGACGCGGTGCCGCTGGACGCGCAGTTCCAGATCGACCCGGCGGACTATGCCAAACCAAACGGCGGGATCATCTTCCCCAACCCGAACGCTCCCACCGGCTGCCTGCTGGCCCTGGATGCGGTCGAGCAGATCCTCAAGGCCAGCCCGGACTCGGTGGTGGTGGTCGACGAGGCCTATATCGACTTCGGCGGCGAGACCGCCATCAGTCTGGTGGACCGCTATCCGAACCTGCTGGTCACCCAGACCCTGTCCAAGTCCCGCTCATTGGCAGGATTGCGGGTGGGCCTGGCGGTGGGCCATCCGGACCTGATCGAAGCGCTGGAGCGGATCAAGAACAGCTTCAACTCCTACCCGCTGGATCGCCTGGCGAATGTCGGGGGCGCGGCGGCGTTCGACGATCGGGAGTATTTCGAGCAGACCTGCCGGTTGGTCATCGAGCACCGTGAATGGGTGGTGGCGCAGTTGCAGGCCAAGGGCTTTGACGTGTTGCCTTCGGCGGCCAACTTCATCTTCGCCCGTCACCCCCGGCACGATGCGGCAGGGCTGGCGGCGAAATTGCGCGAACAAGGCGTGATCGTGCGGCACTTCAAGCAGGAGCGGATTGCCCAATTCCTGCGGATCAGCATCGGCACGCCGGAGCAGAACCAGGCGCTGATCGAAGCCCTGGGTGAACTCTAAAGTTAAGGAAGGGGGCTGATGGCCTTATCGCGAGCAGGCTCGTTCCCACAGTAGAGTCGTTGCGAATACAAATTTTGTAACCAGCAGAGGCACCCTGTGGGAGCGAGCCTGCTCGCGATGGCGTAGTGTCAGTCAACATCCATCTGGCTGATCCACCGCCATCGCGAGCAGACTCGCTCCCACAGTTGTTGGGCCTTACTCGTGATGCTCTTCACCCAGGAAGGTCAGCGAGGTGAACACCCCACGCGTGGCCACGTCCTTGTTGTCCTTGAGCGCAATTTCCATCTGCGCGGCGATCACATTCAACCCCTCGTTACGCACCAGCACCTTGGCCCGGCCTTCGGCGTCGGTTTCTGCTGATACGGTGTCCGGTGCGCTGCGGTAATCACCCACCAGCTTCACCCCGGCGGCCGGTTTCCCGTCCAGCAGCACCCGTACCGGCAGTGACTGGCCCGGGCCTACGGTCAGCGGGTCGACTTCCGGCAGGATCAGGAACTTGACCTGATCAAGTTTCGGCAACTTCGCTCCCGGCTCGTAGATCGCCAGGCTGTACTTGAAGGTGTGGGTCGATTCAATCGCCCCGGGCACCTTGCTGCGGCCTTCGTTGATCCATTTTTTGTCAGCGGTCTGGGACCACATGCCATTGTCCAGTTCCACGGCCATCACGGCCGGTGGCTTGAGGGGTTGCAAGCGAGCATGGTCGGGCAAGCGTTCGACGGTGACCGGGATCATCTTGCCGCCCAGGTCATAGGCCCACGCACCGCTGATTTTCTGCGCCTTGAAGGCATTGTCCTCGGCGCCGTGGCCGTAGATCACTTCGATGTTGCCGCGCCGTTGTTCGGTCCACAGGCCATGGGCCGAGGCTTGGGTGGCCAGGAACAGGCTAAGAAGGGCGAAGGTCTTGGGGTATTTCATTGATTTTCCTTTTTACAGATCAAGGGTGAGGCTGACGGTAAAGTTGCGCGGCTCGCCGGGGTTGACCCAGTAGTTGCTGTACGAGCGCTCGTAGTATTTTTCGTCGAAGACGTTGTTCAGATTCAGGCCCACGGTGACGTTGTCGCTGGCCTTGTAATGGGCCAGCAGATCCACGGTGTGGTAGGCCGGCAGTTCGAAGTCCTTGCCGGCTTCGCCGGAGCGATCCCCGACGTATGTGAATGCCGCACCCACGTCGGAGCCGCGCAGGTGGCCGTCCTGGAATTCGTAGACCCCCAGCACGCTGCCGCTGCGCTTGGCGACGCCAAGAATCCGGCTGCCGGTGGGAATGATTTCGTCACCCTTGGTCACTTCGGCATCGATGTAGGCGAAGGCGCCGATCACCCGGATGGCGTCAGTTACCTGCCCGGTGACCTGCAGATCGAGTCCCTGGCTGCGGGCCTTGCCCATGGCGCGGTTGGAGTCTGTGGCCGGGTCCCGCGCCAGGACGTTTTCCTTTTCGATATGGAACGCCGCCAGGGTGGTGCTCAGGCGATCATCGAACAGTTCGCTCTTGATCCCCACTTCATAGCCAACGCCTTCCTCCGGATCGAAGGTTTTGCCCCCGGCATCCAGGCCATTGTTGGGCTTGAACGAGGTGGAGGCGTTGGCGAACAGTCCGACCTCGGGCGTCAGTTGGTACAGCAGGCCGGCCCGTTGCGTGAAGGTGTCATGACGCTGGCGGCTGGTGAGCTGCGTGGTGTGGTCGTCAATGCTCTGCTCGAAATGCTCATAACGCACGCCGAGCATGCCCCGCAGTTTGTCGGTGAAGACGATCTGGTCCTGAAGATTCAGCGCACGGCTTTTCACACGCTCGAAAAAATCGGTGCCGGTACGTTGACCATCAGGTTTCGGCTGGCCATAGACCGGTTGATAGATGTCGATGGGGTAAGTGCCACCGTTGATCGTGGTCACGCGTTCGTTCTTGCGATAGTCCTCGTATTCGGTGCCGATCAACAGTTCGTGCTGCCAGGGCCCGAGGTCAAACAGCCCGCGTAATTCAAGCTGGGTAATGCTGTCGTGCCAATTGTTGTCGCGCTCGCGGTAGCGGCGGTTCACCGTACGACCGTCGGCGTTCAGCGGCCGCGCTTCGGAGGCGAAGCCCCAGAGTTCGCCCTGTTTGTAATGGCTGGCCAGGCGCAGTTGCCAGGCGTCGTTGAGCTGATGTTCGAGGGCCGCCTGGAGCATGTTGTTGTGGTTGTCGATGTCGCCGTCGTTGGGTTCGCCCAAAAAGGTCGAGCGGGAAACACCGCTCCAACGGTTGTTCGGCGCCACGATGCCGCGATCGAACGTTGAACTGTGACGCACGATTTCGCTTTCCACCAGCAGGCGCGTATCGGGGCTCAGTTGCCAACTGAGGGAGGGGGCGACGAAGACGCGCTTGCTCTGGACGTGATCGCGAAAGCTGTGATTGTCCTCGACCGCCAGGTTGACCCGCGACAGCAGATTGCCCTCAGCGTCCAGTGGTGTGTTGACGTCCAGCGCGGTGCGGTAGCGATCCCAACTGCCGGCGCTGGTTTGCAGGGTGGTGAAGGCTTCGGGCTGGGGCTTCTTGGTGACGATGTTCACCGTACCGCCGGGGTCGCCGCGCCCGTACAGGCTGGCCGCCGGTCCTTTAAGCACCTCGATGCGTTCAATGTTGGCCGCATCCGGCGTACTCGGATAACCGCGGTTGGCGCTGAAGCCGTCCTTGTAGAACTCCGAAGTGGTAAAGCCACGCACGCTGTATTCGTAGAGTGTCAGGCCGCCGAAGTTGTTTTGCTTTGACACGCCGCCGGCATATTCCAGGGCCCGTTCGACGTTGGTGCTGCCCAGATCATTGAGGACGCTGGCGGGGATCACACTGATCGATTGCGGGATGTCCCGCAGGGCGGTGTCGGTTTTGGTGGCGCTGGCGGAGCGAGTGGCGCGATAGCCCGTCACCGGTCCGGTAGGGGATTCGTAGTCGGCAGAGACGTTGATGGCGTCCAGTTCCATCGGCTGGATTTCCTCGGCGATCACCGGGTCACCCAGCAGACCCAAGGCCAGGCTGGCGAGGGAAATCCGTTTTAGAGATGACATGTTATGTTGTTCCAATTTTTGGTATTGAAACAATATAACACTACTAATGAGAATTTATGCTATTCCTGGCCGACTAAAATAACCGCGGCGAACACGGTTTTTTGTGGCAAGGGAGCAAGCTCCCTCGCCACAAGGGACTCTTGGCCAGCAAGGCCGTTGCTATCGCGCAGTTACTCTTCTTCCTTCACCACCACCGGTGCCGGCGGTGGGCGCAAACCGATTTCTGCGGTGAGCTTGAGCTCCTTGCCGTTGCGCATCACCTGGATGGCGACCTTGTCGGTGGGTTTGATCCGCGCCACCTGGTTCATCGAGCGACGGCCGTCACCGGCGGGTTCGCCGTCGATGCTCAGGATCACGTCGCCCAGTTGCAGGCCGGCCTTCTGGGCCGGGCCATCGCGGAAAATGCCTGCTACCACGATCCCGGGACGCCCGGACAGGCCGAAGGACTCCGCCAGCTCCTGGGACAGCGGCTGCACTTCAATACCCAGCCAGCCGCGAATCACCTGGCCGTGTTCGATGATGGACTTCATCACTTCCATGGCCAGCTTCACCGGAATCGCAAAACCGATGCCCTGGCTGCCGCCGGACTTGGAGAAGATCGCCGTGTTGATCCCGGTCAGATTGCCGTTGGCATCCACCAGCGCGCCGCCGGAGTTGCCGGGGTTGATCGCGGCATCGGTCTGGATGAAGTCTTCGTAATTGTTCAGGCCCAACTGATTGCGCCCAGTGGCGCTGATGATACCCATGGTCACGGTCTGGCCGACGCCGAAGGGGTTGCCGATGGCCAGGGTGACATCGCCGATGCGAATGCTGTCCGAACGCCCAATGGTGATGGCCGGCAGGTTCTTCAGGTCGATCTTCAGCACCGCGAGGTCGGTTTCCGGGTCGCTGCCGATCACCCGGGCCAGGGTTTCGCGACCATCCTTGAGCGCCACCACAATCTGGTCGGCGCCGCTGGTGACGTGGTTGTTGGTCAGGATATAACCTTCAGGGCTCATGATTACGCCCGAACCCAGGCTCGACTCCATGCGTTTCTGCTTGGGTGAGTTGTCGCCGAAGAAGCGCCGGAACTGCGGGTCTTCGAACAGGGGATGGCTGGATTTGTTGACGACCTTGGTGGTGTACAGGTTGACCACGGCCGGTGCCGCGATCGTCACGGCATCGGCATAGGACACCGGCCCTTGTTGCAGTGCCTTGGTCTGTGGCGCCTGCTGCAGGTTGACGTCGAGGCTCGGCAGGCCGACCCACTCCGGATAACGCTGGATAATCAGTAGAGCGACAAGCACGCCGGCCAACAGAGGCCAGCCGGAAAAACGCAGCGCCTTGAGCATTAAGCACGTCCTACAAAGGTTGCAGGCGGTGTGAGACCGCCCATAATGTCGCGCATTATACGAGGCCGCGCGCGCCTCTGAACGGGATATTTAGGAGTCTTTTCATGGCCGTAGCCCTGAACACCCTGGTAGAAGAAGCGGATCGTTACCTGGCCGCCGCCAGGATTGCCGATTACTGCCCCAACGGTTTGCAGGTCGAAGGCGCCCCTCAGGTGACGCGCATTGTCAGCGGTGTCACCGCCAGCCAGGCATTGCTCGATGCTGCAGTGGAGGCTGACGCTGATCTGGTGCTGGTGCATCACGGGTATTTCTGGAAAGGCGAAAATCCCTGCGTCACCGGCATGAAGCAACGTCGCCTCAAAACCTTGCTCAAGCACGATATCAGTCTGCTGGCCTACCACTTGCCGCTGGATCTGCATGCCGAGGTGGGCAATAACGTGCAATTGGCTCGCCAGTTGGACATTACCGTCGAAGGGCCGCTGGACCCGGACAACCCCAAGGTCGTCGGCCTGGTGGGCTCCTTGTCCGAACCGATGACGCCCCGGGACTTCGCCCGTAAAGTGCAGGAAGTCATGGGCCGCGAGCCTTTGTTGATCGAAGGCGAGCAGATGATCCGCCGGGTCGGCTGGTGCACGGGCGGAGGCCAGGGCTACATCGATCAGGCCGTGCTGGCCGGGGTTGATCTGTTTCTCAGTGGCGAGGCATCCGAGCAGACCTTTCACAGCGCCCGGGAAAACGGCATCAGCTTCATCGCCGCCGGGCACCATGCGACCGAGCGCTATGGTGTGCAGGCATTGGGCGATTACCTGGCGCGGCGCTTTGCTTTGGAGCATATCTTCATAGATTGCCCGAATCCCATTTGATCACGTGTAATCCCCTGTGGGAGCGAGCTTGCTCGCGATAGCGGAGGGTCAGTCAACTTCAATGCCGACTGATACACTGCTATCGCGAGCAAGCTCGCTCCCACAAAAGGCTGTTGCAATGCCCGAACCGGCAGGCATATCCATATGCTGTTTCGATCTAGTTGGCGCCCTGATTAGAAGAGGTCGCTGTGCTAGGATTCCCCGCTCGAACACGGCCCGCTGGCCGTTCATAAGAAAGTTTTCGTGAGTAGCCATGGTCGACAAACTGACGCATCTGAAACAGCTGGAGGCGGAAAGCATCCACATCATCCGCGAGGTGGCCGCCGAGTTCGATAACCCGGTGATGCTGTACTCCATCGGTAAAGACTCCGCCGTGATGCTGCACCTGGCACGCAAGGCGTTTTTCCCCGGCAAGCTGCCGTTTCCGGTGATGCATGTCGACACCCGCTGGAAATTCCAGGAAATGTACAAGTTCCGCGACCGCATGGTTGAAGAACTGGGCCTGGACCTGATCACTCACGTGAACCCGGACGGCGTGGCGCAAGGCATCAACCCGTTTACTCACGGCAGCGCCAAGCACACCGACATCATGAAGACCGAAGGCCTGAAACAGGCTTTGGACAAGTATGGTTTCGACGCCGCTTTTGGTGGTGCCCGCCGCGATGAAGAGAAGTCCCGCGCCAAGGAGCGCGTGTACTCGTTCCGCGACAGCAAGCATCGCTGGGATCCGAAGAACCAGCGCCCGGAGCTGTGGAACGTCTACAACGGCAAGGTCAACAAAGGCGAGTCGATCCGCGTATTCCCGCTGTCGAACTGGACCGAGCTGGACATCTGGCAGTACATCTACCTCGAAGGTATCCCGATCGTGCCGCTGTACTTCGCCGCTGAGCGCGAAGTGATCGAGAAGAACGGCACGCTGATCATGATCGACGACGAGCGCATCCTCGAGCACCTGTCCGATGAAGACAAAGCCCGTATCGTCAAAAAGAAAGTGCGTTTCCGCACCCTTGGCTGCTACCCGTTGACGGGCGCGGTGGAGTCCGAGGCCGAAAGCCTGACGGACATCATTCAGGAAATGCTCCTGACGCGAACTTCCGAGCGCCAGGGCCGGGTCATCGACCACGATGGCGCAGGCTCGATGGAAGATAAGAAACGTCAGGGTTATTTCTAAGGGGTTGTCATGTCGCACCAATCTGATTTGATCAGCGAGGACATCCTCGCTTACCTGGGCCAGCACGAGCGCAAAGAGCTGCTGCGTTTTTTGACCTGCGGTAACGTCGACGACGGCAAGAGCACCCTGATCGGGCGCCTGCTGCACGACTCCAAGATGATCTACGAAGATCATCTGGAAGCCATTACCCGCGATTCGAAGAAAGTCGGCACCACCGGTGACGACATCGACCTGGCGTTGCTGGTCGATGGCTTGCAGGCCGAGCGCGAGCAAGGCATCACCATCGATGTCGCGTACCGCTATTTCTCCACGGCCAAGCGCAAATTCATCATCGCCGACACCCCGGGCCATGAGCAGTACACCCGCAACATGGCCACCGGTGCCTCCACCTGTGACCTGGCGATCATTCTGGTGGATGCCCGCTACGGCGTGCAGACCCAGACCCGTCGCCACAGCTTTATCGCCTCGTTGCTGGGCATCAAGCATATCGTCGTGGCCATCAACAAGATGGACCTCAAGGACTTCGACCAGGGCGTATTCGAGTCGATCAAGGCCGACTACCTGAAGTTCGCCGAAGGCTTGAAGATGAAGCCCACCAGCATGCACTTCGTGCCGATGTCGGCCCTCAAGGGCGACAACGTGGTGAACAAGTCCGAGCGCTCGCCGTGGTACACCGGCCAGTCGCTGATGGAAATTCTCGAGACCGTGGAAGTGGCGGGTGACCGCAACTTCACCGACCTGCGTTTCCCGGTGCAGTACGTCAACCGTCCGAACCTGAACTTCCGCGGTTTCGCCGGCACCCTGGCCAGCGGCATCGTGCACAAGGGCGACGAAGTGGTGGTGCTGCCTTCAGGCAAGAGCAGCCGCGTGAAATCCATCGTCACTTTCGAAGGCGAGCTGGAACACGCCGGCCCTGGCCAGGCAGTGACGCTGACCATGGAAGATGAGATCGACATCTCCCGTGGCGACCTGCTGGTGCATGCCGACAGCGTACCGCCGGTCACTGACAGCTTCGAAGCGATGTTGGTGTGGATGGCCGAAGAGCCGATGCTGCCGGGCAAGAAATACGACATCAAGCGCGCCACCAGTTATGTGCCGGGCTCGATTGCCAGCATCGTCAACAAGGTCGACGTGAACACCTTGGAAGAGGGACCGGCCAGCGCGTTGCAGCTCAACGAAATCGGCAAGGTGAAGATCGCCCTGGATGCGCCGATCGCCCTGGACGGTTACGAGAGCAACCGCACCACTGGCGCGTTCATCGTCATCGATCGCCTGACCAATGGCACTGTCGGCGCGGGCATGATCGTCGCCCAGCCGCTGGCTCACGGCACCAGCACGCACCACGGCAAACTGGCCCATGTGTCGGTGGAAGAGCGCGTCCAGCGCTTCGGCCAGCAACCGGCCACGGTGCTGTTCAGCGGCCTGTCGGGCGCTGGCAAAAGCACGCTGGCTTATGCGGTGGAACGCAAGCTGTTCGACATGGGCCGTGCGGTCTTCGTGCTCGATGGCCAGAACCTGCGTCATGACTTGAACAAGGGCTTGCCACAGGACCGTGCCGGACGTACCGAGAACTGGCGTCGTGCGGCCCACGTTGCCCGTCAGTTCAACGAAGCCGGGCTGCTGACCCTCGCCGCGTTCGTCGCGCCGAATGCAGAAGGGCGCGAGCAGGCCAAAGACCTGATCGGCAAGGAACGTCTGCTGACGGTCTATGTCCAGGCCTCGCCAATCGTCTGCGCCCAGCGTGATCCGCAAGGTTTGTACGCTGCTGCCGGCGACAACATCCCCGGTGAGTCCTTCCCGTATGACGTGCCGCTGGACGCCGATCTGGTGATCGACACCCAGGCGCTGACCCTGGAAGAGAGCGTCAAGCAGGTGCTGGATCTGCTGCGCAAGCGTGGGGCGATCTAGGGAAGCCGCTGCAAGCTTCTAGCTTCAAGCGACAAGAAAAAGCCCGCAGATGAGCGATCATCTGCGGGCTTTTTCTTTTCAAGGAACAACTCGGTCAACTGTGGGAGCGAGCCTGCTCGCGATAGCGGTGGGTCAGTCTCCATTTATCCAAGCTGAGACACCGCAATCGCGAGCAGGCTCGCTCCCACAAGGGATTCAATGGCGGTCTGGATACTCCCGATGCATCTGTTCCAGCAACGCATCTTTATCCTGCCACAACTGATTGATCCAGCCCTGGAACTCCAGGCGATAGGCGCCGTCCTGGTCGTAGTTCCTGCCGATGAACTGCGGCGGAATCTTCAGTTCCTGGAAATGCACCACCACTTCGTCAACTTTTCCGCAGAGCAAATCCCAGTACCCCGGTCGGCCGCCGGGATAGTGGATGGTCACGTTGATGATCGACTCCAGCTGTTCGCCCATGGCATCGAGCACAAACGCAATCCCACCGGCCTTGGGTTTGAGCAGGTAGCGAAACGGTGACTGTTGCTGGGCATGCTTGCCTTCGGTGAAGCGTGTGCCTTCGACGAAGTTAAAGATACCCACGGGGTTGTTGCGAAATTTCGCGCAGGTCTTGCGGGTGGTTTCCAGGTCCTTGCCTTTCTTTTCCGGGTACTTCTCCAGGTAAGCCTTGGAGTAGCGCTTCATGAACGGGAACCCCAGGGCCCACCAGGCCAGGCCGATCACCGGTACCCAGATCAGTTCCTGCTTGAGAAAGAACTTCAATGGGCGAATGCGCCGGTTCAGCACGTACTGCAACACCATGATATCGACCCAACTCTGGTGGTTGCTGGTGATCAGGTACGAGTGCTGGTAGTCCAGGCCTTCCAGGCCGCTGAGGTGCCAGCGGGTGCGGCGCAGCAGGTTCATCCAGGCCTTGTTGTTGCTGATCCAGGCTTCATGAATGTGGCCCATCAGCCAGTCGGTGAAACGCTGGGCGGCGGGGAAGGGCAGCAACAGCTTGAAGATTGCCACGATGAACAGCGGGGTGCAGCAGGCGATGGTGTTCAACGCCAACAGCAGCGAGGCAATGACGCCGCGCACAGGAGCAGGCAGGAAATCCAGCATTTAAATATCCATGGGTCGGTTGGCGGCCTGGATCGCGGTCAGGGCGATGGTGTACACGATGTCGTCGACCTGAGCGCCGCGGGGCAAGTCGTTTACGGGTTTGCGCAGGCCTTGCAGCATTGGCCCGAGGCTGACGCAATCGGCGCTGCGTTGCACGGCCTTGTGGGTGGTGTTGCCGGTGTTCAGGTCCGGGAAGATGAACACCGTCGCCCGGCCGGCCACCTGGCTATTGGGCGCCAGTTGTCGGGCCACAGTTTCGTTGGCGGCGGCGTCGTATTGCAGCGGCCCGTCGATCAGCAAGCCGTGTTGCGCCTCGTGGGCCAGCAGGGTGGCTTCGCGGACTTTCTCCACCTCTTCACCGCTGGCCGACTCGCCGCTGGAATAGCTGAGCATTGCCACCCGTGGCGTGATGCCAAACGCGGCAGCCGAGTCGGCGCTTTGCAGGGCAATCTCCGCCAGCTCCGCGGCGCTGGGATGCGGGTTCATCACGCAGTCGCCATAGACCAGCACTTCTTCGGGGAACAGCATGAAAAACACCGAAGACACCAGCGAACATCCCGGGGCGGTCTTGATCAGTTGCAAGGCCGGGCGGATGGTGTTGGCGGTGGAGTGGATAACACCGGATACCAGCCCGTCGACTTCATCGAGCGCCAGCATCATGGTGCCGATCACCACGGTGTCTTCCAGTTGCTGTTCGGCCATCGGCGCGTTCAGGCTTTTGCTCTTGCGCAGCCGCACCATCGGTTCGACGTAACGCTCACGAATCGAATCCGGGTCGAGAATCTCCAGCCCCGGCGGCAGTTCGATGCCCTGGGCACGAGCCACTGCCTCGACGTCGGCCGGTTTGGCCAGCAGCACGCAGCGAGCGATGCCACGGGCCTGGCAAATGGCAGCGGCCTGGACAGTCAGCGGTTCACTGCCCTCAGGCAGCACAATGCGTTTGTCGGCAGCCTGGGCGCGCTGAATCAGCTGGTAGCGGAACACGGCCGGCGACAAGCGCATTTCCCTTGGCGTACCGCAACGCTGATGCAGCCATTTGGCATCCAGGTGGCTGGCGACAAAATCGGTGATGATCTCCGCACGTTCGCGGTCGTCGATCGGAATTTCCTTGTTCAAGCCATTGAGCAGGTTGGCGGTGTCGTAAGACCCGGTACTGACCGACAGCACCGGAAGCCCCGCCTGCAAGGCGCCTCGACACAGGTCCATGATGCGCGGGTCGGGCAGGGTGTCGCTGGTCAGCAGCAGGCCGGCCAACGGTACGCCGTTGAGCGCTGCCAGGCTCACGGCCAGGATGATGTCGTCGCGATCACCCGGGGTCACCACCAGCACGCCGGGCTTGAGCAGCTCCACGGTGTTGCGCATGGTGCGGGCGCAAATAATGATGTTGCTCATGCGCCGGGTTTCGTAATCGCCGGCATTGAGCACCTGCGCGCCCATCAGGTCGGCCACGTCACGGGTGCGTGGGGCGTTGAGTTCGGGGCGGAACGGGATGCAGCCCAGCAGGCGGAAATCGCCGCTGCGCAACAGCGGCGAGTGCTCCTTGAGCCGCGCGGAGAAGGCCTCCATGCTTTCCTCGGTATGGACTTTGTTCAGGATCACGCCGAGGACTTTCGGGTCTTTGGGCCCGCCGAACAACTGCGCCTGCAGCTCGACGCGACCGGAAAGCTCGGTCAGCACTTCGTTCTCCGGCGCCGACACCAGGATGACCTCGGCGTCCAGGCTCTTGGCCAGGTGCAGATTGACCCGCGCGGCATAGCTGGCGTTGCGGGTCGGGACCATACCCTCGACGACCAGCACGTCCTTGCCGATGGCAGCCTGCTGGTAGAGGGTGATGATTTCTTCCAGCAACTCATCGAGCTGGCCGTCGCCGAGCATGCGTTCGACGTGCGCCAGGCCCAGCGGCTGCGGCGGTTTGAGGCCGTGGGTGCGGGCCACCAGTTCGGTGGAGCGTTCCGGTCCGGTATCGCCGGGATGGGGCTGGGCGATAGGTTTGAAAAAACCGACTTTCAGCCCGGCCCGTTCGAGTGTGCGCACCAGCCCGAGGCTGATGGAGGTCAGACCCACACCAAAATCGGTGGGCGCGATAAAAAAAGTTTGCATGCGGATTCTCTAAAGGTGCATGGCAAAGGCGAGGCTATAACTGCCGTCTACCGTCAATTCAGGCGCCAAGGTTATCGCTAACCGGGGCCTGTGCGCACCAGCCGCAGTCAAAGGACTGGCCTATTTTTTCAATACGTTGCGCCGGGTCCAGCACCCAGGCCCGGGACTGCCACGGCGGCAGGTGGCGCAGATGCTGGGTGTGCCCACAGGACAGCTCGGCCACCCAGTGCCCGTCCTCATCCTGATGAAAACCGGTGACCGTCGGTCTGTTCGAACAAGCCCGTTTGTCCGGGTTCCGTTCGCTTTCGGGCAAATCCTTGTTTAGACTTGTCCGTTCTTCATTCTTATGCAAAAGGTCTCGCCCCATGCTGATCGCCGCCAATAAGGCTGTCTCCATCGACTATACCCTGACCAACGACGCTGGTGAGGTCATCGACAGCTCTGCCGGCGGCGCTCCGCTGGTCTACCTGCATGGCGCAGGCAACATCATCCAGGGTCTGGAAAAAGCCCTGGAAGGTAAAACTTCCGGTGACGAGCTGAACGTTACCGTTGAGCCGGAAGATGCTTATGGCGAATACTCCGCCGAGCTGGTCAGCACCCTGAGCCGCAGCATGTTCGAGGGCGTGGATGAGCTGGAAGTAGGCATGCAGTTCCACGCTTCGGCCCCCGATGGCCAGATGCAGATCGTCACCATCCGCGACCTGGAAGGCGATGACGTCACCGTTGATGGCAACCACCCGTTGGCCGGTCAGCGCTTGAACTTCCAGGTCAAGATCGTCGACATTCGTGATGCCAGCCAGGAAGAAATCGCCCATGGTCACGTCCATGGCGAAGGTGGTCATCACCACTGATTTGTGCGCTACGCTCAAGTAACTGGAAAGGCGCCTTACGGCGCCTTTTTAGTCGGTTGCTGTTAGCATCGTCCATGGCTGTTCGAAAAGATCCGCAAACCTGGAGTTCGTCATGAGTGCTTTCCACGACCTTAAACTTAAAGCCCTGGATGGTCAGGAACTTGATCTGGCGCCGTTCAAGGGGCAAGTCGTGCTGGTGGTCAACGTCGCCTCCAAATGTGGCCTGACACCTCAGTACGCTGCGTTGGAAAACCTCTATCAGCAATACAAGGCCAAGGGGTTCTGTGTGCTGGGCCTGCCTTGCAACCAGTTCGCCGGACAAGAGCCGGGGACGGAACAGGAAATCCAGGATTTCTGCAGCCTCAATTATGGTGTGACGTTCCCGTTGTCCAGCAAGCTGGAAGTGAACGGGCACGACCGTCATCAGTTGTACCGTCTGCTGGCAGGCGAGGGGGCCGAGTTTCCGGGGGACATCACCTGGAACTTCGAGAAGTTCCTGCTGGGCAAGGACGGTCGGGTGCTGGCGCGTTTCTCACCGCGCACGGCGCCGGATGATCCGGCCGTGATCCAGGCTATCGAAAAAGCCTTGAGCTGAACCTCTGGAGCAACCATCACCCTGTTGTGTGCGGGCACACTTCTCTCGGCTTCCTTTTGATCTACAATCATTCAAATCAATAGTGCTACCCATTGCTTTCCACGGTCCATATTATCGCTGTCATATTCGACCTGCGACCCTGTTTCCGTGGAGTGTCCCATGCCTGTAAAAGCCTTGTTCAAACCCTTCCATCTCGGTGCGCTGGAGCTGCCGACCCGGGTAGTGATGGCGCCGATGACTCGCTCCTTTTCCCCAGGCGGCGTGCCGAACACCAAGGTCGTGGAATATTACCGCCGTCGCGCGGCGGCCGGCGTCGGTCTGATCATTACCGAAGGCACGACCGTCGGGCACAAGGCCTCCAACGGTTATCCGAACGTGCCGCATTTTTACGGCGAGGCCGCGCTGGCCGGCTGGAAACAAGTGGTTGATGCCGTGCATGCCGAAGGCGGCAAGATCGTTCCGCAGCTCTGGCACGTAGGTAACGTGCGGCGCTTGGGGACCGAGCCGGACGCCAGCGTGCCGGGCTATGGTCCTTCGGAAAAACTCAAGGACGGCCAGGTCGTGGTTCACGGCATGACCCAGGCGGATATCGACGAAGTCATCGCAGCGTTCGCCCAGGCGGCGAAAGACGCCCAGAGCATCGGCATGGACGGCGTGGAGATCCACGGCGCCCATGGTTACCTGGTGGACCAGTTCTTCTGGGAGGGCAGCAACCAGCGCACCGACGGTTATGGTGGAAGTCTGGCCAACCGATCGCGATTCGCCATCGAACTGATCCGCGCCGTGCGTGCTGCGGTAGGTGAAGGGTTCCCGATCATCTTCCGTTTCTCCCAATGGAAGCAGCAGGACTACAGCGCGCGTCTGGTGCAAACGCCAGAGGCCTTGGGCGAATTCCTCAAGCCTTTGGCAGAGGCCGGTGTGGATATTTTCCATTGCTCGACACGTCGCTTCTGGGAGCCTGAATTCGAAGGCTCCGAGCTGAATCTGGCGGGCTGGACCCGCAAGCTGACCGGCAAACCAACCATCACCGTCGGCAGCGTTGGCCTGGATGGCGAGTTCCTGCAGTTTATGGTCAACACCGACAAAGTCGCGCAGCCGGCCAGCCTGGAGAAACTGCTGGAGCGCCTGAACAATGATGAGTTCGACCTGGTGGCGGTGGGGCGTGCGCTGCTGGTAGACCCGGATTGGGCGCAAAAAGTGCGTGAAGGCCGGGAGCAGGAGATCTTGCCGTTCAGCCGTGAGGCGTTGATGACACTGGTTTAAGCGGCGCCTGCCATCGCGAGCAGGCTCGCTCCCACACCGGATTTGGGTTGTTCACCGAACGTGTGATCAACACAACACCCTGTGGGAGCGAGCCTGCTCGCGATGGCGGCCCCAGCATCACTGAAAAAATCAGCGCACCGTCGGCGCAGCCGGCATCACCTGTTCACCGACACAAACCCCGCGCAACTGCGTCTCGAACTGCTCAATCACCGATGGCCAGCCCTGGCGACTGGCATGCTGGCGCGCATTGAGCCGCACACAACGCAAGGTTTCACGCTCTTCCAGCAGCCACCGGGCCGCGTCGCAGAATGCCTCTTCATCCCCCGGCATGGCCAGCACGCCGTTGTGACCGTGACGGATGTGTTGCGCCGCCGCGGCCTGATCATAGGCCACCACACCCAACCCGGACGCCAGCGCCTCCAGCACGACATTGCCGAAGGTTTCGGTCAGGCTCGGAAAGACGAATACATCCCCGGACGCATAGTGGCAGGCCAGCGATTCGCCACGCTGGGCCCCACAAAAGATCGCGTCGGGCAGTTCCTGTTGCAGCGCGGCCCGTTGTGGACCGTCGCCTACTACCACCAGTTTCAGCCGCCGGTCCGGGAAAGCGCTGCACAGTGTGTTGAAACAGCGTTTGAGCAGACCCAGGTTCTTCTCCGACGCCAGACGCCCGACGTGGATCAGCGCAATATCGTCATCGCCCAAGCCCCAGGCCTCACGCAGGGTTGTCGAGCGTTTGATCGGATGGAACAGTTGGCTGTCCACACCGCGGGACAACAGCGCCACACGCTCGAAATGCCGGCGCTCCAGCTCCATGCGCTGGCTGAGGCTCGGCACCAGGGTCAGGCTGGAGCTGTTGTGGAACCAGCGCAGGTAATGCGTGAGGGCCCGACTCAACAACCCGAGGCCATACTGCTGGGTGTATTGCTGGAAATTGGTGTGGAAGCCACTGACCACCGAGATGCCCAGGCGCCGCGCGGCCCGCAATGCCGATAAACCCAGCGGGCCTTCCGTGGCGATATACAGCACGTCCGGGCGATGACGTTTCCAGCGCCGCAGCAGCTTGTGCATCGAAGCCTGGCCCCACTGCAAGCCCGGATACCCCGGTAGCGGCCAGCCTCGGCACAGCAACAACTGCTCGTCGCTGGCCTGGCGTTGGTCGCCAGCCTGACGGGGCCGTATCAATTCCACCTGATGCCCGCGAGCGCGCAAGCCGTCGCACAGGCGGCCCAGGGTATTGGCCACGCCATTGATTTCCGGCGGGAAGGTTTCGGTGATGAGGGTGATATGCAGGTGTGTGCTCATGACCCCAGTGTCGACCGGGGCTATTTCGCCATTGTGACGCTTGAATGATGGATTTGTGACAGGTCAGCCTTGGCGGGCCAACGCGGTCTCGGCGCCTTGCTCGCGCACCCAGAACAAGGTCGCGCCGGCTACCGCTGCCGGCATCATCAGGATGTTGACCACCGGGATCAGCAGCACCAGGTACACGCTGCCGCCAAAACCCAGGCTCTGCCAGCGTTTTTCCCGCAGCCAGGCGAGCATTTCGTTCCAGCCCAGCTTGTGGTTGTCCGCCGGGTAGTCGATGTACTGGATCGCCATCATCCACACCCCGAACAGCAGCCATAACGGCGCGGCGACGATATTGATCACCGGAATGAAGGACAGCACCAGCAGGCCCAGGGCGCGGGGCAGGAAGTAGCCGAGCTTGCGTGCCTCCCGGGCCAAGGTGCGAGGGATCATGGCGATCAACTCGCCCCAGCTGAAGGCCGGGAAGTCGTCGGTGCCACGGATCACCACTTCGACTTTCTCCGCGAGAAAACCGTTGAACGGCGCGGCGATGACATTGGCGAGCATGGTGAAGGTGAAAAACACCATCAGCACCACAAGCACCACGAACAGTGGCCACAGGACATAGTTGAGAAAGCTCAGCCAATCCGGTAATGACGGCATCAGCGTGTCGACCCAAAGGCTGAACTGATGGCCGGCCAAGTAGATCAATCCGACGAACAGCACCAGGTTGATCACCAATGGCAACAGCACAAACAAGCGCAGACCCGGGCTTAAGACCAGTTTGAGTCCTTCTCGCAAATATTGCGGGCCGGACAGGACGGGGGCGGGCATAAGAGGCTCCGAGCGAAGATGAACGCGCCGACCATACCGGCTTTGCCGGGCTCGGGAAAGCATCGACATGGCGTGTAACAACGTTTGCCGAGTTTATTGAACTGACTGATCTGGATAGAGCTCACCTATGAGCTGGATTGTTAAACCGTATTTCCTTAATCTTCGCTCCCTCGATACGCTGCACCCATTCTTTTCAGGACTGTCGAACCCAAGCCTTCCCCAAGTGCGTCAACAGTCCCTTTTATTCGCGCCGCTCACCCGGCGTTCCGGCCCGCAAGGGCCGGTCAACAGGAGCAGGTCATGTCTGAAGTGCGTCATTCGCGAGTGATTATTCTCGGTTCCGGCCCTGCCGGTTACAGCGCTGCGGTGTATGCCGCCCGTGCCAACCTCAAGCCGTTGCTGATTACCGGCATGCAAGCCGGCGGTCAATTGACCACCACCACCGAAGTCGACAACTGGCCGGGCGACGTCCACGGTCTGACCGGCCCGGTGTTGATGGAGCGTATGAAAGAGCACGCCGAGCGCTTCGAGACCGAGATTGTTTTCGACCACATCAATGCCGTGGACTTCGCCGCCAAGCCGTACACCCTGACCGGTGACAGCGCGACCTACACCTGTGATGCCCTGATCATTGCAACCGGTGCCAGCGCTCGTTACCTGGGCCTGCCATCGGAAGAAGCCTTCATGGGCAAAGGCGTTTCCGCCTGCGCCACTTGTGACGGCTTCTTCTACCGCAACAAGCCCGTGGCTGTGGTGGGTGGCGGTAACACCGCCGTTGAGGAAGCCCTGTACCTGGCCAACATCGCCAGCACGGTCACCCTGATCCACCGTCGCGAAACCTTCCGCGCCGAGAAGATCCTGATCGATAAGCTCAATGCCCGTGTGGCTGAAGGCAAGATCATCCTCAAGCTCAACGCCACCCTGGATGAAGTGCTGGGCGACAACATGGGCGTGACCGGTGCCCGGCTGAAGAACAACGACGGCAGCTTTGACGAGATCAAAGTCGACGGTGTGTTCATCGCCATCGGCCACACTCCGAACACCTCGTTGTTCGAAGGCCAACTGGAACTCAAGGACGGCTACCTGGTTGTCAAGGGCGGCCGCGACGGCAACGCCACCGCCACCAGCGTCGAAGGTATCTTCGCGGCCGGCGACGTGGCAGACCACGTCTACCGTCAGGCGATTACCTCGGCGGGTGCCGGTTGCATGGCAGCCCTGGACACCGAGCGTTACCTGGATGGTCTGCAGAACGCTTCGTTCTGATTCAACAGGTACAAAAAAACCGGCTTCGGCCGGTTTTTTTATGCGCGGGATTTTTCTGTTCAGTGGACAAGATGTTTTGTTCACCACAACCCCCCTGTGGGAGCGAGCCTGCTCGCGATGGCGCCGGGTCAGCTTGCATCAGTGTTGGATGTGCCACCGAATCGCGAGCAGGCTCGCTCCCACAGGTTTTTGTGTGGTCAGGGGAATCTGTATTTCAAGACAGCTTCGCCAAGCACGTCTCCAGAATATCCAACCCTTCCTCCAACACTGCCGCCTCGGTCGTCAACGGCGCCAGCAGCCGAATGATGTGCCGCGATTTACCGCTGGGCATCAGCAACAAACCAGACTCCCGCGCCAAGGCCAGCAATTGTGTCAATTGTGCCGAAGCCGGGCTGCCGTCGGCATGGGCCAGTTCGATGCCGCGCATTGCCCCGACGCCAGTCAGGCGGCCCAGGTAAGGGGACAGCCCGCGACTGCGCCATGACGCGTAGCGGCTGACTATCGCCTCTTCCTGTTGCGTGCCCCAGGCTTGCAGGTTTGCGTCGGTCATTTCCTCCAGGGTCGCCAATGCGGCGGCGCAGGCGATGGGATTGCCTGAGTAAGTGCCGCCCAAACCACCTTTGGGCAGATTGTCCAGCAGTGCCTTGCGCCCCACCACGGCGCCCAGGGGGACGCCGCCGGCAATGCTTTTACCCAGCAGGATCAGGTCCGGCTCGATGCCCAGTCGCGAGAACGCAAAGCGCTGGCCGGTGCGACCGAAGCCGGACTGGATTTCATCGATGATCAGCACGATACCTTTCTCGTCGCAGAACTGCCGCAGGGCCTGGGCAAAGGCAATATCCATCGGCAGGAAACCGGCTTCGCCCTGCACCGGTTCGACGATGAAACACGCCACGTCATTTACGTCGATCTCGACGCTGAACAACCGCTCCATGGCCTTCAACGCTTCTTCGCAGGTGACGCCGTTGTCCTTGCTGGGGTAGGGCAGGTGATAGACCGGTCCGGGCAGTACGCCGACTTTCTGTTTGTAGGGCGCGACCTTGCCGTTGAGATTGAGAGTGGCCAGGGTTCTGCCGTGGAAGCCGCCATCAAAGGCGATGACGGCCGTGCGCCCCGTGGCGCCGCGCACGATCTTCAAGGCGTTTTCCGCGGCTTCGGCGCCGCTGTTGGTGAGCATGCCGCTGACCGGGTAATCCACCGGGATAAATGCTGCCAGACGCTCCATCAATTCGATGTAGGGGGCGTGCGGGGCGGCGTTGAAGGCGTAGTGCGTCAGCCGGGTTGCCTGTTCGCGGATGGCTTCGACGACACGGGGATGGCAGTGGCCAAGGTTCAACACGCCGATGCCGCCCACGAAGTCGATGTAGCGTTTGCCGTCGGTGTCCCAGACCTCGGCATTTTTGCCGTGGCTGAGGCTGACAGGGTGCACGGTGGAAATCGATTGGCTGATGGTTTCACTGCTCATGGATGACGGCTCGGAGGAAGGAAAGATTCCCTTTATCTAAGCCGCGAGCAGAGGTGGCCGGCAAACGAAATAAAGTTGCCGGGTCAATCTTAAAAGTCGGGATGTGAGATCAGTGAGTCTGGCGAGAACTGTTTCTGTGGCGAGGGAGCTTGCTCCCGCTGGACTGCGCAGCAGTCCCAAATCAGCACGCCTGGTGCATCAGTTCACATGCCGGGGCCGTCTGGAGGCTACTTCGTAGCCCAGCGGGAGCAAGCTCCCTCGCCACAGAAAAGCGGACCTCGGCACAGAGGGGAGGCGCGTTGGGTCAGCGCCGCCGCAACGGCTGAGTCTCGAACTTCACACCCGCCAAGCCATGGGCCATCAGCGCCCGGATATTGCCGTGGTCGCTGCCCTCAGGCGTGGCCAGTACCGAGCGGTAATGTTCGCCGAACGCCAGCAGCGCTTCTTCATCGCTCAAGCCTTCGAGCAGCGCCAGGCCCAGGGTCTTGCAGGAACCTTCGTTCTGCCCGGCGGCGTTGTCGACGTCACCGTTTTTAAAAGGCTGAGGCTGGTAGTCGTAGCCATTGGCGATAAACGCCAGGGTGTCGGCAAAAATGTGTTCGCCGCTCTTGAGGCTGGCGCGCAGGGTGTTCAGGTCAGGCATCGGGTTTTCCTTTGGCGAACGCCGCTTGCTGTTCGGCGCTGGCTTCTTGCTGGTATTGGGCTTTCCACTCGGCGTAGGGCATGCCGTAAACCACTTCGCGGGCGTCATCGAGGCTGACCTCGATCTGGCGTTCATCGGCAGCTGCCTTGTACCACTTGGACAGGCAGTTGCGGCAGAAGCCGGCGAGGTTCATCAGGTCGATATTCTGCACATCCTTGCGGCTGTCCAGGTGGGCAACCAGCCGACGGAAAGCGGCGGCTTCAAGTTCGAGGCGTTGTTGAGGGGACATAGTATTCACTGCGAATGTAAGGGTGGGGATAGCTTCAAGCTTCAGGCTTCAAGCCGCAAGTAAAAGCCGAGTCGCTTCAACTTGCAGCTTGTAGCTAGCGGCTTGCAGCTAAAGTAATCGATACCGACTCGGCAAATCGCAAGGCGTGGGGCTTGTCGACTTCGACTTCGGCATACAGCACCGATTCGTTGGCCATGACCAGATCGAGCAGTTCCTGGGTCAGGCGTTCGAGCAGGGCGAAACGGTTGCCTTCCACGTGGGCGATGATCGCCTTGGTGATGGTGCGGTAGTTCAGAGCGTGGTCGATGTCGTTGTCGCGCACCGCATCCTGGGCCGCGTAGAGGATGGTCAGGTTGATCAACACATCCTGTTTGTTGAGGATTTCGTCCTCGTTGATGCCAATGAACGTGCGCAAGCGCAAGTCCTTGACCTTGATGCGCGCCATGGCGGGTTGAAGTTGTGGCATTTACTTGCTCCGTCGAATCAATTGCAGGAACTCCTGGCGGGTGGTGCTGGATTCGCGAAAGACGCCGAGCATCACCGAGGTGTTCATGGTCGAGTTCTGTTTTTCGACACCGCGCATCATCATGCACATGTGCTGGGCTTCGATCACCACCGCAACGCCGGCCGCCTGGGTGACCTGCTGCACCGCGTCGGCAATTTGCCGGGTGAGGTTTTCCTGGATTTGCAGGCGGCGGGCGAACATGTCCACCAGCCGGGCGATCTTCGACAGCCCCAGGACCTTGCCCGTAGGAATATAAGCCACATGAGCCTTGCCGATGAAGGGCAGCAGATGATGTTCGCACAGGGAATAGAGTTCGATGTCGGCGACGATCACCATTTCATCGCTGTCGGAGGCGAACAGGGCGCCGTTGACGATCTGTTCGACGCTTTGTTCATAGCCGTGACAAAGGTACTGCATGGCCTTGGCCGCTCGCACCGGAGTATCCAACAGGCCTTCGCGTTCCGGGTCTTCACCCAGGCCGATGAGGATCTCGCGATAGTTCTGGGGCGATAGCGCCATGGTGCATCCTCGAAGCAAGGCTATTTGACGTGCCGGCCGCCGTTGACGGTCAGGGTCGTGCCGGTGACGTAGGGGTTGTCCAGCAGATAACGCAGGCTCTGATAGATCACTTCGCTGCCGGGCTCGATGCCCAGCGCGGACTTGGCCAGGGCCTTGGCACGGTAGGCCGCGTCGTCTTCGGGATTGAACAGTAGCAGGGCCGGGGCAATTGCGTTGACCTTGATGTGTGGCGCGTATTTCGCCGCGAACGACAGGGTCAGGCTTTCGAGCCCGGCCTTGGTGGCGCAATAGGCGATATGCCGGCTGCTGCCCTTGCGCGTGACGTCATCGCTGATGTGCACGATATCCGCCGGGGTTGAGCGTTGCAGCAGCTCGGCACACTGCAGGTTGATCAGGTAGGGGGCGAGCATGTGCACGGCGAACATGGCGTTGAACGCGCTCGCTTCGTGGCCGGGCGTCTCGGTCAGCCATGCCGAGGCGTTGTGGACAATGGCGCGCAATCGGTCGGTGTGCTGCTTGAGCTGATCAATGAAGGCCGAAATCCCGGTTTCATTGGAAAAGTCAGCGAACAGCACGATCGCCCCCAGATCCCGCAACGCCTGCACGCCCGGGCGCTCGGTGCGGAAAGTGGCGATTACCGGATGACCGTCTTCGAGCAATCGACGGGCGCAGTGCAAACCGACGCGCTGGGCTGCGCCAGTGATCAGGATCGGAGCGGTGGCGCTGGACATAGGAAGGCTCGGTTCACGGCAATCGCAAAACTATAACAGCGACGCAAGGTGGCGACGACTCTGTGGGAGCAAGCCCTCTCCCACAGTGACCCTTGTTGAACGCGAACGCTGCGGCCGACGAGAGCGGCCCGGCATCACTGATTCTGCGTAGCCGGCTTGGCTGGCAGTGCTTTGGGCGCTGCACCGTTCAACCAACCCGCCAGCAGGTGAGTCGACATCGGAATAAACAGATAGACCATCAATGGCGTCAGAATGAGTGTGCTGATCAGCACGCGGCTCATCATTCCCAGCTCACTGAGCAATGGCCCCAGCAGAAAGTTGAACAGCAGCGACACCGGAAAGAACGCGAGCCAGATGGCCACGGCCTGTTTCCAGCGCGGTGGACGTTGATCGCCGGCGCCAAACCAACCGTCGATACCGCGCACCCTGTGTTCCGAAGGGTGGGCAAACAGCTCGCTGCCTCGCGCCAGCCACGCCGTGCGCGAGGCCGAGTGCTCCCAGGCATGCAGGGTCTGCTCGTCGGCAAAGCGGAAAATAATCTGGAATTCATCGCTCTGAGGCGGTGGCGCGAGTACACCGGAACCCAAGTAGCCGGGAAAGTCGGTGGCCAATTGTTCGCCTTCGCGCAACCAGACGATCAGGTCCTGATAGCGCCCATTGGCGACACGACGGGCCACCATCAAGGTGACGGGTGAGGTAGACATTATGTATCTCCGTAAAACAGGTGCGGTACTCCGGATAGGAGATTCGCGGGAACGCCCCAGGGTGGTGGGGCGCGTCCGTTCGCCAAAAAGCACGCAAGGTTTATTCCTTCTTGAGTGAAAAGCAACAAAATCGCGCATCAGTGGCATTTGTTCTTGTCATCCTATGACTCAGAGGGAGTACACTGGGATCCAATTTGCCAGCCGGAATTGTCTGCCAAAATGAGCGTAATCACAGAGGATAACTTCGTTTTCCAGGCAACCACTGCCTTGAGGCAGGAGGAACTGTTCCCCATCCGCGAAGTAGCGCGACTGACCGGCGTGAATCCCGTGACCTTGCGCGCATGGGAGCGTCGCTACGGTCTGATTCAGCCCACACGCACCGAAAGCGGGCATCGCTTGTACTCCGTGGGCGATATCGAAAAGGTGCGCAGCATCCTCGCCTGGATTGAGCGCGGGGTGGCCGTGAGCAAAGTGGGAAAGATCCTGACCAAGACCGAATCGGTGCAACCGGTTTCCGCGCTTATTTCCTCGGATCTGGTGAGAGCCGATTATGCCCAGTGGCAACAACAGGTGGCTGGGGCGGTTGGCAACTTTGACGATATAGAGCTGGACCGTATCTACGGGCAGATATTTTCCACCTACGCCGTGCCGATCGTATTCCAGGACATCCTGATGCCGGTCTGGCGGCAGTTGCAGCAACGCCAGCAGGAGTTCGGACAAACCAGCGAATGGGTATTTTTCGATGGGTTCCTGCGTTCACGCATCATCCAGCGACTCCTGCTCAAACGCGAAGCCCATGCGCGGCGGGTGTTGGTCGTGGGCATTGTCGGTCAATGTCGAGAGCTGGAGTTGCTGGTCACGGCGCTGTTCGTCTCCAAGGCGGAAGTCGGCGTCAGGGTGTTGACCATTGGGCTGCCATTCGACGAACTGACCCTGGTGTGCCAGAAGGTCCAGCCGTTGGCGTTGGTGCTGGTTTCCAACCATGCACCCCCTGCCGAGTTACCCAAGCGCCTGAACAAGTTGGCGATGGGCCTGGACTGCCCGCTGATGCTGGCCGGTGATGCGTCCGATCTGCTTCAGGACAGCCTCGCGGGGTCGTCGATAGGTTGCTTGGGCAGTGAAGGGACCTTGATACATCAGCGGTTGCGACAGCTATTGGCGGGAAATCTGGATACCTGATAACCGGCAGGTCAAGCCGTGCGCTAGATGTGCATGGCCGGATGGGTCAGACGGTGTTGCTGAAGGATGTATTGGCGCAGGCGTTCGGTCTCATCCTCGTCATTCTGGCTCAGGTGGTAGGCGTACAGGCCCTGATCGGTTTCCCGTTCCAGTGTGCCGCGCAAGGAAATCCTTTCATAACCTGACGGGCTGAACCACAAGGCAAATTGCTTCGGCGGCTTGGTCCGACTGCGGTTTTGCAACAGGATTCCTTTGCAGGAGACCTCATGGACCCAGAGCGGCCCGGGCAGGCCCTTGGCATTTTCCAGTGCCACTGGCTCGTCAAGCGTGAGGCGCCATGGCCGAATTTTTGGCCCATCTTCATAGATGCTGGGCACACCCAGACGCAGGTGCATTGCGTGGAATTCGTCTTCCACTAGGTGCAACGGAAAAGTCATTTGCTGGTTTTCGAAGTTGGCTTGCAGCGTCACCTGTTCGTTAGCCGCCAGGCGCGTCAGCAAGTCACGAATCTGCGACCCGCCGTTTACCAGCAAGCTCGACGTTACATCCCGCTCGTTGAGTTGCGGGTTGTGCTGCATGGTCCGGATGAAATCCAATTCATCCTGCGTCAGTAGGGCGTCGCGCTGCATGATGTGCTCGAAAAGAGGAATTACACTTTCACTGGTGATTGTAGTGACTGACCGCTAATTCGCCGGTTTGTTTGCGCCGTTCGTCGCTTCGAGTCGGGCAATGGTTGCTCGTGCTTCGGCCAGCTCCTTTTCCAGCTGGGCGACGCGTTGCTGAGCCTTGACCTGAGCGGTCACGTCTTTTTGCACACCCACGAAATAAGTGCGTCCGTCAGCCTCGTTTTTCACCGTCGATAGAGACAACTCATTCCAGAAAGGGCTGCCGTCCTTGCGGTAGTTGCGCAGAATCTCCCGGCAGGCACCGTTCTGCTTGAGGGCCGTGCGAATCTGCTCCAGGGCCGGCTGGTCGCGATCACCTGACTGCAGGAATCGGCAATCCTGATAAAGAATCTCTTCACTGCTGTAGCCGGTCAGCCGTTCGAAAGCCGGGTTTACGTAGATCAGGATATTGTCTTCATCGCCTTCTTTTTCAGCGATGACAATGCCGTCGTTCGAGGCGTTGATGACCAGTTGCATCAGTTGAGCATTAATCATGGGCGACATCCCTTGAACATCCCTGTGTGCGCTGCATTTTAGAAGAACCTACCGCGATGTCTACTGGCCATTATTGGATGTTGAGAGTCAATCGCAGCGTTGCGTCTGAGCCTGCTACTATCGCCGCTCTTTTTATTCAGGTTCAGGATCAGATTGATGAAAGTCGCCATCCTTTCGGGTTCCGTCTACGGGACCGCCGAAGAAGTCGCTCGGCACGCCGCCAAACTGCTCGGTGAAGCGGGTTTTGAAACGCTGCACAACCCGCGCGCAAGCCTTGCGGACATTCAGGCGTTTGGCCCGGCGGCCTTGCTGGCCGTGACTTCCACGACGGGCATGGGAGAGTTGCCGGACAACTTGATGCCCTTATATTCGACGATTCGCGACCAATTGCCAGCCTATTTTCGTGACCTGCCGGGTGCCGTGATAGGCCTGGGCGACGCCAGTTATGGCGATACCTTCTGCGGCGGTGGCGAGCAGATGCGCGAGTTGTTCGCCGAGCTGGGCGTGCGCGAGGTATTGCCCATGTTGCGTCTGGATGCCAGCGAAAGCGTCACCCCGGAAACCGATGCCGAACCTTGGCTGGAGGCGTTGATCGACGCGCTGCGTCGCTAACGTAATGTGAGGTGAACGGCCACCCCCGGATGACTCGCTCGGCCAGTAAGCTGGCTGCCAATGCAACTACCGACCTCGCGGGAGCTGACTAGACTGGTTAGCTTGTTCATGACTGTTTCAGAACAAGCACCTATAACTAGAAAGCAGAGGTCAGAGCCGTGAGCGTAGCGCCCGTCCCATCGACACTCAGCATCAAGGATCAGGTCAGTGCCGCCGAATGGCAAACTCGCGTCGATCTGGCCGCCTGTTACCGGCTAGTCGCCCTGTATGGCTGGGATGACCTGATTTTCACGCATATATCCGCCAAGGTGCCCGGGACCGATGATTTTTTGATCAACCCGTTCGGGTTGATGTTTCATGAGGTCACCGCCTCGAGCCTGGTCAAGGTCGATCAGGCCGGCAACAAGCTGATGGACAGCCCCTACGAGATCAATCCGGCCGGTTATACCATCCACAGTGCGGTGCATGAGGTGCGGCACGATGTGGTGTGTGTGCTGCATACCCACACGGCGGCCGGCGTTGCTGTGTCGGCACAGAAGCAGGGTGTGTTGCCTATCAGCCAGCAATCGTTGTTCGTATTGTCGAGTCTGGCGTATCACGCCTATGAAGGCGTGGCCCTCAATCACGAAGAGAAGGCCCGCCTGCAGGCGGATCTGGGCGCCAATAATTTCCTGATGCTGCACAATCACGGTCTGCTGACCTGTGGCGGCACCATTGCCGACACCTTCCTGATGATGTTCACCTTCCAGCGAGCCTGTGACATCCAGGTCCTGGCGCTCAACGGTGGGGCTGAACTGATCGCCATCGAGCCGCAGATACTGGCCGGCGCCCGGGCGATGATTGCCGGGGTGACCAAAAGCGCCCAAGGCATGGGAGGCGCGCTGGCATGGCCGGCGTTGCTGCGCAAGCTGGATCAACAAGATTCGGGTTATAGATGCTGATGCCTCTGGTCCAGATTCCCCTGCGTATTTGGCGCCAGCGCGGCCAGACATTGATGTTCCGTGGCCACGCTATCCGGTATTGGGTGGCGGGGCACGGCGAGCCGTTGTTGCTGATCCATGGTTTCCCCACCGCCAGTTGGGACTGGCATTACCTGTGGCAGCCGCTGGCACAGCGTTATCGGGTGATCGCCTGCGACATGCTCGGTTTTGGCGACTCGGCCAAGCCGACGGATCATGTCTACAGCCTGTTGGAGCAGGCTGACCTGCAGCAGGCTTTGCTGGCGCATTTGAATGTGAAGCAAGCCGTGCATGTACTGGCCCATGATTATGGTGACAGCGTGGCCCAGGAACTGATCGCCCGTCACTACGAGGCGCGCATCGAACTCGCCAGTTGTGTCTTTCTCAACGGCGGTCTGTTTCCCGAAACCCATCGTCCGGTGCTGATGCAAAAACTGTTGCTCAGCCCCTTGGGCTGGCTACTGGGCCGAGCTTTTTCCCGAGAAGGCCTGGTCAAGAGTTTTCGCCAGATATTCGGCCCCAGGACTGGCCCGACCGAAAGCGAGCTGGACGATTACTGGAGCCTGGTCGAAACCCATCACGGACCGCGGATCATGCACAAACTCATTGCCTACATTCCCGAACGGCGTGTGCAGCGTGACCGCTGGGTGCAGGCCATGCAGCGCGGCGAGGTGGCGCTGCGGGTGATCGACGGCGCGGTCGATCCGATTTCCGGTGAACACATGGTGGCGCGCTACGAGGCGCTGATCCCCAACCCTGACACCGTACTGCTGCCCGACATCGGCCACTACCCGCACACCGAAGCCCCGGTGCAGGTACTCAAGCATTACCTGGAGTTTCGCGAAAACATGGCCGCACCGGTCAGGCAGGTGGTCTGCTCATAAGTGCTGAAGGTTGGAGCACTATCGCGAGCAGGCTCGCTCCCACAGAGAGGCGAGTCTACGCAGGCCTGTGTGGGAGCGAGCCTGCTCGCGATAGCAGCGACTCGGTCCCGCCACCTGATGAGGGCCGCTGTTCCCACAGCAGAACCGGCTCGCATCATCCCCTCACCTTATTGGCCACCATTCACTTGTAACCCTGTTGATTGTGACCACCCGCCCTGTGCCCGACACTCGGGGCATTGTCCTATTGCCTGCTGGAGTTCTGCCCATGAGTGAATCTGTGCGCTTCGAAGATAAAGTCGTGATCGTCACGGGAGCCGGCGGTGGCCTGGGGCGAGCCCATGCCCTGTTGTTCGCCAGGCAGGGGGCCAAAGTGCTGGTCAACGACCTCGGCGGCTCTGCCCAGGGAGAAGGGGCCAACGCCTCGGCGGCGGATCGGGTGGTCGCTGAAATTCGCCAAGCCGGCGGCATTGCCGAAGCGAACCACGACTCCGTCACCGATGGCGACAAGCTTGTTCAAAACGCGCTCGACGTATTTGGCCGGGTCGATGTAGTGGTCAACAACGCCGGGATCCTGCGGGACAAGACCTTCCACAAAATGGAGGACGCCGACTGGGATCTGGTCTACCGCGTCCATGTCGAGGGCGCCTACAAAGTCACCCGCGCCGCCTGGCCACACCTGCGTGAGCAGAATTACGGGCGGGTGATCTTTACGGCCTCCACGTCCGGCATCTACGGCAACTTCGGTCAATCCAACTACGGCATGGCCAAGCTCGGCCTTTATGGCCTGACGCGCACCCTGGCCATCGAAGGTCGCAAGAACAATATTCTGGTCAATGCCATCGCGCCCACCGGTGGCACCCGCATGACCGAAGGCCTGATCCCGCCGCAGGTGTTCGAACAGCTCAAGCCTGAACTCGTCAGCCCGTTGGTGGTGTATCTGGCCAGCGAGACCTGCCAGGAAACCTCCGGGTTGTTCGAAGTGGGCGGCGGCTGGATGGGCAAGGTGCGTTGGGAGCGCAGCCTGGGTGCCGGCTTCGATCCAAACAAAGGTTTCTCGCCCGAAGACGTCGCGGCCCACTGGCAGCAAATCTGTGATTTCGAGGGTGCGGTACACCCCAATGACAACCTTGAAGCGTTGAAGGAAATGATGGCGAACTTGCAGCGCTACACCGTTTGACCTTGCGGCCTCGACCCGTTGCCGTCACGCGCGGCAACGGTGGTCAGGGGACGTATTTCTTCACCAGCGCCGCCAGATTCGCGGCAGTCTCGATGTCCATCACACCGTCGTATTTCGCTGGACGAAAGTGCAGCTGAAAGGCTCGCACCAAACGCTGAAAACCCGCACTTGTGGCGGCTGCCGACGTGTCATACCCATATTTGCGGAACAAGCCGAGCAGTTGCTCGCGAGTCGGCAGGCCGTTGCATTGGTAGGCGCGGGTGTAAGCTTCCTGCGTGGGTTCATCGAACCATGCGCCGATGCCCTTAAGATACAGCGTATGCCAGGGGAACATCGGGCCGGGATCGCTTTTCCTGCCAGCGGCAATATCCGAGTGTCCCACCACATTGACCGGGCTGATGTCCGGATAGCGCTTGAGGATGTTCAACGCCAGGTATTCGATCGCCTCGACTTGCTGAGGTTGATAAGGCGGGAAAGTGAATTGCCCGTGGTTATCGGTGGCCAGGTTGACGATTTCAACACCGATCGAGGTGTCGTTCAGATTCGTGCGACCACCCCAACTGCTCACCCCTGCGTGCCAGGCTCGTTGGTTCTCGTCGACCAGATTGAAAATCTGCGGTTCCTGGAAACCTGCTTTCAAGTAACTCGGGTCGCTGAAGTCCGGGATGAGGTAGTGGGCGCTGACAGAGGAACCGGTCAGTGCGTTGATGGAGGATGAAAAGTTCGCGGCGGTGTAATGAAAGACTAGAAAACGAATTCTATTGTTGAAGCCTTTTACCGAGCGATAGCTGTTGTAGTTGATAAGTGTCATAAAAACTCACTGAGGTTTAAAGTCAAAACAGAATGCTGTGACTGACATTCAGCCTAACAGTGAGTTTTTGATATGGCCGTAGTGGGTTTCTTGCTTTGTTGTAGGAACAGGCGTTTGGATGTCCGGGAATTAATCGTTAGTGGAAACAGGGTGTGGCTGCCATTTCCTATGGCGAAAGCTGACGGTGATGTAGGAATTGAGAAAGTTTAGTTGGAGATAATCTACAGAGTAAAACAGCCGTTAAACGAGACGACGCATACGCGGGTGAATGATTGCGTGGCGAGGGCGCTTGCTCCCGTTTGAAAGAAGTTTTAACTCGCAAGTAACTACGCATAAAAAAGGCCGCTGCAAAAAGCAGCGGCCTGAAAATGACGTTGCAAAGGAGCAGAAAACCAACGTCAGTGAACACGGGAGGTGATGGACCGATGCGCCAATCCATCCGAATGACGGTGCGCCGGTCGCGAGGGACGCGATGGCGGCTTGTGCCTGCAGGCCCGTTGCCCTGAAAGCCCGGCCAGCATAGGGATTGGCCATCGTCGGAAACAGCCCGGATCCAGACATGCACCGTTGCAGGGCGCGCAACAGTTAACAGGCCCGATGAATATGCGCGGCGCTGATGACCCATCATCCAGTGCGTCCATGCGCGGCGCAAAGCCCCGTATTCCATGACCTGTAATCCTTTCGGGGTACAGCGCGAATACCTCCTTGGTGCGCTTATCGCCCATGTCGTGCGGCAGTAGGGTGAAGGCTCTGTCACTCACCGGGGAAGACGCATGACAACAATAACAATGCGCGCCATCTTCAAACCGCAGGCGCTGGCCGTCGCGGTGGCCTTGGGTTGCTCTGCCCAGGCGCAGGCCGTTTCATTCAACATTGGCGAGATCGAGGGGCAGTTCGACTCCTCGTTGTCCGTGGGCGCGAGCTGGGGCATGCGCGACGCCGACCGGGACTTGGTCGGCAGCGTCAACGGCGGTACGGGGCAGTCGTCCACCGGTGACGATGGGCGGCTGAACTTCAAGAAGGGCGAGACCTTTTCCAAGATATTCAAAGGCCTGCACGATCTCGAACTCAAGTACGGTGATACTGGCGTGTTCGTGCGCGGCAAGTATTGGTATGACTTCGAACTCAAGGACGAAAGCCGCCCGTTCAAGGACATCAGCGACAGCAACCGCAAGGAAGGCTCCAAGTCGTCAGGGGCGCAGCTTCTCGATGCGTTTGTCTATCACAATTACTCCATCGCCGACTTGCCGGGTACGGTGCGTGCGGGCAAGCAGGTGGTCAGTTGGGGTGAAAGTACCTTCATCGGCAACTCCATCAACAGCATCAACCCGGTGGACGTCTCCGCGTTCCGCCGGCCGGGTGCCGAGATCAAGGAAGGCCTGATCCCGGTGAACATGCTGTTCGCCTCCCAGGGCTTGACCGACAAGCTCACCATCGAAGGTTTCTACCAACTGGAATGGGATCAGACGGTCGTCGATAACTGCGGCACTTTCTTTGGCAACGACGTGGTAGCCGATGGCTGCACCAGCGGCTACACCGTGGGCAGCCCGGCGATTGCGCCATTCGTACCATTGACTCAGGCCTTTGGCCAAGGCATACAGGTGAATGACGAAGGCGTTGTCATTGCTCGCAGCGGTGACCGTGACGCACGTGATTCCGGCCAGTGGGGCACGGCGTTGCGCTGGCTCGGTGACGACACCGAGTACGGCCTGTACTTCATGAACTACCACAGCCGCACGCCAACCGTGGGCACCACCACCGCCGGCCTGTCTACATTGTCGGCATTGCCGGGAATGGTCGCGATTGCAGAAGGGCTTGCCCCTGGCAGCGGTTCGGGGCTGGCGCAAAGCGTGATGCTGGGGCGCGGTCAGTATTACCTTGAATACCCCGAGGACATCCGTCTGTACGGTGCCAGCTTCGCCACCACGCTGCCTACCGGCACCGCGTGGACCGGGGAAATCAGCTACCGCCCCAACGCACCTGTGCAGCTCAACACCAACGATCTGACCTTGACCTTGCTCAACCCGATCGCAGGCGGTGCAGCTTCGCCCATCGCGACCTCGCCCGGGGCCGATAACACCGGTTATCGTCGTAAGGAATTGACCCAGATCCAGAGCACCCTGACGCACTTCTTCGACCAGGTGCTGGGCGCTGATCGCCTGACCGTGGTGGGCGAGGCGGCGGTGGTGCACGTCGGTGGCCTGGAATCCAAGGACAAGCTGCGTTATGGCCGTGACTCGGTCTACGGCCAGTACGGGTTTGGCGGTGACACCGACGGTTTCGTCACCTCGACCTCGTGGGGCTATCGCGCCCGGGCAATTCTTGACTACTCCAACGTCGTTGCCGGTATCAACTTCAAGCCCAATGTCTCCTGGTCCCATGACGTGGCCGGCTACGGCCCCAACGGCTTGTTCAACGAAGGTGCCAAGGCCATCAGCCTGGGTGTCGATGCCGACTACCGCAACACCTATACCGCCAGCCTGAGTTACACCGACTTTTTCGGCGGCGACTACAACGTCCTCGAAGACCGCGACTTCCTCGCGTTGAGCTTTGGCGTGAACTTCTGATCTGGCTGACAAGGAAAAACCAATGCGCAAGATGATTCTGCAATGCGGCGCCCTGGCCCTGAGCCTGCTGGCCGCGAACGTGATGGCGGCGGTTTCGCCGGATGAAGCAAATAAATTGGGCACCAGCCTTACGCCGTTGGGCGCGGAAATGGCAGGCAATGCTGATGGCTCGATTCCGGCCTGGACCGGTGGCATCGCCAAAAACGCCGGGGCGGTGGACAGCAAAGGCTTTCTGGCCGATCCCTTTGCCGGGGAAAAACCGCTGTTCACCATCACCGCCGAGACCGTGGACAAGTACAAGGACAAGCTTTCCGAAGGCCAGATAGCGATGTTCAAGCGCTATCCGCAAACCTACAAGATTCCGGTCTATCCGACCCATCGCAGCGTCTCGCTACCGCCCGAGATCTACGAGTCGGCCAAGCGCAGCGCCCTCAACGTCACCACCATCAATGACGGCAACGGCCTGGCCAATTTCACCGGTAACCGTTACTACGCATTCCCGATCCCCAAGAACGGCGTGGAAGTGCTGTGGAACCACGTCACCCGCTATCACGGCGGCAACGTGCGGCGCATCATCACCCAGGCCACCCCACAAACCAACGGCAGCTTCACCCCGATTCGCTTCGAAGAAGAGATCGCCGTGCCGTTTCTGATCAAAGACGCCGATCCGGAAAAGGCCAGCAATGTGCTGACCTATTTCAAACAGTCGGTCACCGCGCCGGCGCGTCTGGCCGGTAACGTGCTGCTGGTGCATGAAACGCTTGACCAGGTGAAGGAGCCGCGCCTGGCCTGGATCTACAACGCCGGCCAGCGCCGTGTGCGTCGCGCCCCGCAAGTGGCCTACGACGGCCCGGGCACCGCCGCTGACGGGTTGCGTACCTCCGATAACTTCGACCTGTTCTCCGGCGCGCCGGACCGCTACGACTGGAAGTTGGTGGGGAAGAAGGAAATGTACATCCCCTACAACAGCTACAAACTGGATTCCCCCAGCCTCAAGTATGACGACGTGATCAAGGCCGGCCACATCAATCAGGATCTGACCCGCTATGAACTGCATCGGGTCTGGGAAGTGGTCGGTACGGTCAAGCCAAACGAACGTCACATCTACGCCAAGCGCCACATGTATTTCGATGAAGACAGCTGGCAGGCGGCACTGGTGGATCACTACGACGGTCGCGGTCAACTGTGGCGGGTGGCCGAAGGTCATGCCCAGTTCTACTACGCCAACCAGAACCCGGGCTACACCCTTGAGGCGCTCTACGACATCATCGCCGGCCGCTACATTGCGCTGGGGATGAAGAACGAAGAGAAGCGCAGCTACGAGTACGGTTTCGAAGCCAGGGCTGCGGACTTCACGCCAGCGGCGCTGCGCTCGACGGGGGTTCGTTGAGACCCGGCGGTTTGAAGCTGACTATGGCTGACGTTAGATAATCGTGAGGACCGGCAATCGATTTGCCGGTCTTTTTTTATGGGCGCCAATCAGCGCGCTGAATACTTCTCCAAAGGTGAGCGCCACAGGACTAGGGTGATGAAACAATAATAAACTGGACTTCGCACATGACCGCCATGACCCCGTGTCCGGACCGTCCTGGATTGCTGCCCCGCCTGTCTTCGACCCATGTGCCGCGCAGGTCCTTGAGCGAGCCCTTGCTGGCCTCCGAGGCGCGGGTAAAACTGCTTTGCGCACCGGCGGGCAGTGGCAAGAGTGCGTTGTTCGCTGAGTGTTTCCTGCAAGCCCCCGCCGCTTGCCGGTTGCATTGGTTGCCGCTTGGGGGCGCAATGCTGGACGCGGCGCAAATGTGCGAGCGGCTGGCGCAGACCCTCGGGCTGCCGTTGCTGGATGAAGGGGGGCTGCTGGCTCACCTGGCGGGCTTGCAAGCACCGACCTGGCTGTTCCTGGATGATTACTGTCGGGTACCCAACCCCGAGCTGGATCAGTTTCTCGATCGTCTGTTGAGCATCAGCAGTCCGGCGCTTCACCTTTGGTTGAATGGTCGCCGTCGTCCTCACTGTAACTGGCCGCGCCTGCTACTTGATGACGAACTGCATGAATTCGATGCCCAGGCGCTGGTCTTCACCCATGACGATGTCCAGCAGTTGCTCAAACATTTGCCCGGTCCCCAGGGCGCTCGCACCGCGCGCGAGGTGATACAGCGCAGTGGTGGTTGGTGCGCCGGGGTGCGTATCGCCCTGCTTGAACGTTGTGAATGGGCGCGCAGCCACGCGTCGCCGGGGCGGCCCGGGACCCTGCATGACTACCTTGAATATGAGCTGTTCAGTACGCTGACCCCGGACCTGGCGCAGGCCTGGCGAGTGCTGGCGCATCTGCCGCGCTTCAATGCCCGGCTCTGCGAGCATCTGTTTGGTGACACGGTGGGCGCCGAATGCCTGCCCTTGTTGTTGGACCTGGGCTGTTTTATCGAACCGTGGGAGCAGTCTTCGGACTGGTTGCAGATTTTCCCGGCCCTGGCCCGACTGGTGCGTGACGAGCCCTGGCCGCAGGGACGCTCCTGGCATCGGCGGGCTTGCCAGTGGTTTGCCGCCGAGCAGGATTGGCAAATGGCATTCGAGCAGGCCATGCATGCGCAAGAGTTCGAGGCTGCCGTCAGTTTCCTGCAGCATCTGAATTTTGAACACGTATTGCAGCGCAGCAACGTGACGCTGTTGCTGAAGCTGCATGATCAACAAGGTGAGGCGCTGACACTCGGCACGCCGCAATCGGTGGGGTTGGTCACGGCCGCGTTGCTGTTCGCCGGACGCTTCGATCAGGCATCGGCGTGCATCGACCAACTGGCCAGGTTCATGCCGCAACCTTCGGCCTGCCTGCAGCGGCAACTGCTGGCCCGGTGGCAGGTTCTGCTGGGCTGGCTGCTGCACCTTTCGGGGGATGGCGAGCAGTCCCGCGAGCACTTGCTCCAGGCCCAGGCGAGCCTCGACCCAGAGGCCTGGGCCTTGCACCTGCTGTGCCAGTTGGGGCTGACACAGCAGGCACTGCTCAAGGGGGAACTGGCCACTGCGCAATGGATCAATCGCCAAGCCCTGTGCCTGGCGCGCGCCCAAGGCTCACTGGTCTTCGAGGGCTTGCTGGAACTGGATCACGCCCAAGTCCTGGAGCAACGCGGTGCTCCTCACCGGGCCGATCATCTGTTGAGCGCAGTTCAGGGGTTGCTCGATAAGCCTGGCCAGGACTTTTCTGCCTTGCTGGGACGTATTGCCTTGCGCCGTGGCCGTCTGGCTTTGCGCATGGGGTTGGCCGAGCAGGCTGCCGAGCAGTTCCAGGCGGGCCTGGAAACGGGCCTGCATTGCCAGGACAAACAAGTGCTTTATGGTTTTCTCGGCAAGGCCACCCTGGCGGCCAATGGCGGCGACTATGGCGAGGCTTTCCTGCAACTGCGCGATGCCGAGCGGATCATGCAACAGCGGCACATCCCCGACACGGTGTACCGTGGCGTGCTGTTGCAAACCAGTTGCCAGTTCTGGCTGCAACAGGGACGCCCGGAACTGGCCCTCGAGGCCCTGACCCGAGTCTTGCGTCATTTTCGCGGGCCGCAGGCCAAGCATGCCCCACCTGCGACCCTGGAGTTGATTCCTCGGCTTGAGTACCTGCTGGTGCTGACCGAGGTTTATCTGCATCGGGCGCAAGACCCGCAAGCGCAACTCAAGGCAATGATCGACCGGGCACAGCACTGTGAAATGCATGGCCTGGAGACCGAACTGTATCTGGCGCTGGCTGAAGTCGTCTGGCTGTCCGCTGATCGTTCCCAGGCACGATCGCTTGTGCAAGAGGGCCTCAAGCGAGTTGCCTGTTGGCGCGCCCAGCAAGCCTTGTGCGAGTTACGCGCGCGTCAGCCCGATCTGTTGGGCTGGGCGCAATCGACTGAGCACATCGAGCAGCCGGCGGAGGTAGTCGAAGACACGTTGTTGAGTCATCGGGAATTGGAAGTGCTGGAGCTCATTGCGCAGGGCTATTCAAATCAGCAGATTGCCGAACGTTTGTTCATATCCTTGCACACGGTAAAAACCCATTCGCGGCGGATACACAGCAAGTTAGGCGTTCAGCGGCGCACGCAGGCGGTCGCCAAGGCCAAAGTCATGGGCGTGATGAGATAAAGAATTCCCAAGGACAAGACGATTAGCTGCCACCGCTACGTATCACCGCTCACATCAATGGTGTGATCAGGATTGGCCCGTTGGCTGATCCGATCCTGCGCCTGCCTCATACCCCATCCGCCAGCTCACGGCCCGGGTCGCCGCCAGCAGTCGTTGCGCCGCTGGGCCGTTTTCGTCGGCATGGAACAGGGAAGTCGGGCCGACAATGGTCATCACCGCCGTCACTTGGCCGACAGCATTGAATACCGGGGCTGACAGGGCATCCACGCCGGGCATCAGCAAGCCATGCACATGGTGCAGGCCGCGACTGCGTATTTGCTGGCACAGGGTGGCATAGGCCTGGTCGTCGGCCAGGGCGTGGGCGGTGGAAGCGCTCACTTCCTGTTCGCGCAAGCCGATCGTTTCGCGCGTCGGCAGGTAGGCGCTGAACACCAGCCCCGTGGACGAGCTGAGCAGCGGCAATACCGACCCCAGTTGCGTCACCACGGTCACTGCCCGTATGGCGGGTTCGATCCGAACGACGGTGGCGCCGTGATTGCCCCACACCGCCAGGAAACAGGTTTCGTTCAAGTCATCGCGCAGTTCGGCCAAGGGCAGGGCGGCCACTTGCAACACGTCCATGCCGTTCAACGCCGCCAGGCCCACGCGCAAGGCTTCGCGCCCGAGGCCGTAGTGGTTGGTGGACGTGTTCTGTTCAGCGAAACCGCTGGCGATCAAGGCCTGCAGGTACCGATGAACCTTGCTCGCCGGCATTTGCACGTGTTCGGCCAGACGCGACAGCGACGTGGAGGGCGACAGTTCGGCCAGGGCCTTGAGGATGTCGGTGCCGACTTCGGCCGAGCGGACTTTCTGTTTACCGTTGCTGAGCGGGGTTTCCATGGAGGCGCTGAGTCCAGAGGCGAATGGGCGTCTTTATAGCTTGACGGTCGCTGTCGAGCAAATTACGTTATGCGTAATTGAATTACGATAAAAATAACCTGTGCGCCTGACGTTTCTTCGTGGAACGACGAGGTCGTACCCAGTCCTGTGTTCAGGAGGCTCCATGACCCTCGATTCCACAGTGTCGGACCTGGCTTATCAGTCAGGCTTTGGCAATGAATTTGCCAGCGAGGCGCTGCCCGGCGCCTTGCCCGTTGGCCAGAACTCCCCGCAAAAAGCCCCTTACGGTCTCTATGCCGAATTATTCTCCGGCACTGCCTTCACCATGGTTCGCAGCGAAGCGCGGCGGACCTGGATGTATCGCATCCGGCCTTCGGCCAATCATCCGGCCTTCGTCAAGCTTGAACATCAGATAGCGGGCGGTCCTCTGGGTGAGGTCACGCCCAATCGCCTGCGCTGGAACCCGTTGGATATTCCTGCCGAGCCAACCGATTTCATCGATGGACTGGTGCGCATGGCGGCCAATGCCGGCTCGGACAAACCGGCCGGTATCAGCGTCTACCATTACCGCGCCAACCGTTCCATGGAACGGGTGTTCTTCAACGCTGACGGGGAATGGCTGATCGTGCCGCAGCTGGGACGGCTGCGGATCGCCACCGAGCTGGGAGTGCTGGAACTGGCGCCGCTGGAAATTGCCGTGATCCCCCGGGGCCTGAAATTTCGCGTCGAGCTGCTTGATCCACAAGCCCGCGGCTATATCGCCGAAAACCATGGCGCGCCGTTGCGCCTGCCGGACCTTGGGCCGATCGGCAGCAACGGCCTGGCCAACCCGCGGGATTTCCTGGCGCCGGTCGCTCATTACGAAAACCTCGCCCGACCGACTGCGCTGGTGCAGAAATTCCTCGGTGAGATGTGGGGTTGCGAGCTGGATCATTCGCCCTTCGATGTGGTGGCCTGGCATGGCAACAACGTGCCTTACAAATATGACCTGCGCCGTTTCAACACCATCGGTACGGTCAGCTTCGACCACCCGGACCCGTCGATCTTCACCGTATTGACCTCACCCACCAGCGTCCACGGCCTGGCCAATCTCGATTTCGTGATCTTCCCGCCGCGCTGGATGGTGGCTGAAAACACCTTCCGTCCGCCGTGGTTCCATCGCAACCTGATGAATGAATTCATGGGCCTGATCCAGGGCGCCTACGATGCCAAGGCCGAAGGTTTCCTGCCCGGCGGCGCCTCCTTGCACAGTTGCATGAGTGCCCATGGCCCGGACGGCGAGACCTGCACCAAGGCGATCAACGCCGAGCTGACGCCTGCGAAAATCGACAACACCATGGCCTTCATGTTCGAAACCAGCCAGGTCCTGCGCCCGAGCCGTTTCGCCCTGGACTGCCCACAATTGCAAACTGACTACGACGCCTGCTGGGCCTCGCTGCCGGTCACTTTCGACCCGACCCGGAGATAACCCATGACTCAACTTTCCCCTGCCCGTAGCTGGGTCGCCTCCGCCAATGGCCATGCCGACTTCCCGCTGCAGAACCTGCCGCTGGGCATCTTCAGTATCGATGACGGTGCTCCCCGTAGCGGCGTGGCGATTGGTGAGCAGATTTTCGATTTGCAGGCCGCGTTGCAGGCGGGCTTGTTTGACGGCGCGGCGCGCGAAGCCGTCGAAGCCATGAAGGACGGCCAGTTGAATGCATTCTTCGACCTCGGCCGCAGCGCCCGGGTGGCCCTGCGTGAACGCTTGCTGGAGCTGCTGCGCGAAGACAGCTCGCTGCGGGGCAAGATCGAAGCCCAGGGCGCGAAACTGCTGGTCCGCGCAGCGGACTGCCAGATGCATTTGCCGGCCAGGATCAATGACTACACCGACTTCTACGTCGGTATCGAACACGCGCAAAACGTCGGCAAGTTGTTCCGTCCCGACAATCCGCTGTTGCCCAACTACAAGTACGTGCCCATCGGTTATCACGGGCGTGCCTCGACCATTCGCCCGTCCGGCACCGATGTGCGTCGTCCCAAGGGCCAGACCCTGCCCGCCGGCCAGACCGAGCCGACCTTCGGCCCGTGCGCGCGACTGGATTATGAGCTGGAACTGGGCATCTGGATCGGCAAGGGCAACGCCTTGGGCGAACCCATCGCCATCGGTGATGCTGCCGAGCACATTGGCGGTTTCTGCCTGCTCAACGACTGGTCGGCCCGGGATATCCAGGCCTGGGAATACCAGCCGCTGGGGCCCTTTCTGTCCAAAAGCTTCCTGACCAGTATCTCGCCATGGGTGGTGACGGCCGAAGCCCTCGAACCGTTCCGTCGCCCACAACCGGCGCGTCCGGCAGGCGATCCGCAGCCGTTGCCATATCTGCTGGACAAGCGTGACCAGGCCGGTGGGGCTTTCGACATCGAACTGGAAGTCCTGCTGCTGACCGAAGCCATGCGCGAGCAGAACCTGCCGGCCCATCGCCTGACGTTGAGCAACACCCAGTACATGTACTGGACCGTGGCGCAGATGGTCGCCCACCACAGCGTCAATGGTTGCCAGTTGCAGGCCGGTGACCTGTTCGGTTCGGGCACTTTGTCGGGGCCTGAGAGCGGTCAGTTCGGCAGCCTGCTGGAGATTACCGAGGGCGGTAAAAAGCCAATCGAGCTGGCCTCTGGCGAAGTGCGCAAATTCCTTGAGGACGGTGACGAGATCATCCTGCGTGCCCGTTGCAGCCGCGAAGGTGTTGCGTCCATCGGCTTTGGCGAATGCCGGGGCAAGATCCTGCCGGCGCGGTGAGGGACAGGGCATGGAACTCTACACCTACTACCGCTCCACTTCGTCCTACCGGGTGCGCATTGCCCTGGCGCTCAAGGGCCTGGATTACCAGGCCTTGCCGGTCAACCTGATCGCTGCGCCTGGGGGCGAACATCGTCAGCCGGCCTATCTGGCGATCAACCCTCAGGGCCGGGTTCCGGCGCTGCGTACCGACGAAGGCGCGTTGCTGGTGCAGTCACCCGCCATCATCGAGTACCTGGAGGAGCGTTATCCACAGGTGCCGTTGCTCAGCGCCGACCTGACGGTTCGGGCTCATGAGCGAGGCGTCGCGGCATTGATCGGTTGCGATATTCATCCGCTGCACAACGTCAGCGTACTCAACCAGCTGCGGCAGTGGGGCCACGATGAAACGCAGGTGGCGCAGTGGATCGGGCATTGGATCAGCCAGGGACTGGCGGCGGTGGAACAGTTGATTGGGGATGACGGCTACTGCTTCGGTGCAGCACCCGGGATCGCGGACGTGTATCTGATCCCGCAGGTGTACGCGGCAGAACGGTTCAATGTCTCTCTGGAGACGTATCCACGGATCCGTCGCGTTGCGGCGTTGGCGGCTGCGCATCCAGCGTTTCAACAGGCGCATCCGGCAAATCAGCCTGATACACCTTGAGCCCCCTGTGGGAGCGAACCTGTTCGCGATGGCGGTGGTTGAGCTTACAAACATGTTGTCTGACACGCCGCTATCGCGAGCAGGCTCGCTCCCACAGAAGGAGAGGGGGCGAGCCCTTGAGTTACCACCTCGTCCTCCGCGATCTACACCCGCTCAATGCACAATTGAATTGGGCGGCAGATGCCCCAGCCGTTCCGTCAGCCGGATTCGCTGGATCGGGTCTTCGCTGAGCATCAGCGCGTGCTCCAAGTCGAATCGTTCGGCGTTGGGACAGTCGAGCCGTTGGTACAGGCTGGCGCGGGCCAGGTAATCGGCGGCGCTGGCGTTGCCCAGTTCAAGCACCCGTTCGGCGTCGATCAGTGCAGCAATGTAGTCGTCGTTGGTCAGATGCAATTGGCGAAGATTGCGCGACAGGCGCTGGAGCATCTGCATGGGCTCGGCACTGACCAGGTGCTCGGCTTTGAGGGGCATGTTGGCGCCGTATTGGCGTTGCAGCAGTTCCCGACAGTCGTTGGGGTACAACCGGCGTCCGCCACACGGGTCGAGCAGATGATCGGCACCGGGGACCCGCAACAGGAAGTGACCGGGGAAATTGACACCGACCATCGGAATCTCCAGGCCACGAGCCAGCTCCAGGGCGATCAGGCCGAGGGCCAGGGGCTGTCCACGTTTACGCGTCAGCACCTTGTCGAGCAACGCGGCCCGTGGGCGCAGGGGCGTGAAATCATCCTGGGCGAATCCAAGGTCATTGAGGCGGCGCAGCAAGGGTTGGCCCAGTTCGCTGACGGGCAGCATCGGCAGGTCATGGCTGACACGCTGTTGCAGATCCTTGAAATCGTTCAGCAACGCCGGTACGTCCACTTCGCGATCATGTTCGGCAGCAATCCACAACGCTGCTTCGAACAGCGCCGGTGGGGAGCGGTGCAGGCAATCAAAAAAGGCTTGGCGCGGTGTCATCACAGTCTCCGGGCTATGCCTCGTTTTTAGCTCTGCTGCGGGCTTTCGTCCAGTCTCGTCCGGGGAAGGAATCAGGTTATGCCCAAAAGACTGGCCGTCCGCTCGACTTATTCCGGCGCGCTCCAGCAAATTTTGAGCGCACGCCTATACTGGCGGAACAAACAAAAGTGATTCGGGAGCCTGTCGATGTTTGCTCTCATGCAAAGCTCCCGCCTTGAATCGCTGCACCTGAGCGTAGACCCGGCCACCGGGTTGAAGGCGGTGATTGCCATTCATTGCAGCCGTCCTGGGCCTGCTCTGGGTGGATGTCGTTATCTGTCCTACCCCGACGATGAAAGTGCCGTGGTCGACGCCGTGCGCCTGGCCCAGGGCATGAGCTACAAGGCCGCACTGGCCGGCTTACCGGTGGGCGGCGGCGTGGCCGTGATCATGCGTCCGGCCCATGTCGAAAGCCGCGCTGCGCTGTTTGAGGCATTTGGGCGCTGCATCGAGCAACTGGATGGCCGCTATATCACCGCCATCGACAGCGGCACCTCGGTGGCGGACATGGACTGCATCGCCCAACAGACCCGTCATGTGACCAGCACCACGGCTTCGGGAGACCCAGCGCCTCACGCGGCGATGGGGGTATTCGCCGGCATCCGTGCCACGGCCATGGCCCGCCTGGGCAGCGATAACCTGGAAAGCCTGCGGGTAGCGATCCAAGGCCTGGGTAATGTCGGTTTCGCCCTGGCCGAACAGTTGCACGCCGCAGGCGCCGAACTGTTGGTCAGCGACATTGACCCTGGCAAGGTTCAACTGGCGATGGAGCAACTGGGCGCGCATCCGATCGCCAACGATGCACTGCTCAGTACCCCGTGCGACATCCTCGCCCCCTGTGGCCTGGGCGGGGTGCTCAATAGCCAGAGCGTGGCGCAACTACGCTGCTCGGCGGTTGCCGGGTCGGCCCATAACCAGTTGAGCAACCTGCAGGTGGCCGATCAATTGGAACGGCGCGGGATCCTCTATGCGCCGGATTATGTGATCAACTCCGGAGGCCTGATCTATGTCGCCTTGAAGCATCGCGGCGAAGAGCTGTCGACGATCACCGCGCATTTGTCGAAGATCGGCGCCCGGCTTACGGAAGTCTTTGCCCACGCCCAGGCAGAAAAACGCTCACCGGCCAGGGTGGCCGATGAATTGGCAGAGCGTTTGTTGTACCGATAAAAAAGATCGCAGCTTTCGGCAGCTCCTGGGTGGATTCCATGGAGCTGCCGAAGGCTGCGATCTTTTCAAGGCTTATTCAGCAGGGGCATTGAGCAGTTCGGACAAGGCGTCCGGTTGACTCTTGAACGCCTTGGCGAACACATCGCGATTTTTCGCCATGTAGATGCCGGCTTCCTCAACCTGTTTCTCGCTCAGCGAGGGAACGGCTTTTTGCAACACTTCTGCCAGCAATTCGGCGAGTTCCAGCATTTTGTCATGACGGTCAGCTTCGGCTTTATCCATGAACAAGCGCTCCAGATCTCGGCTGCTGCGGTATACCACTTCGACGGCCATTCACCACCTCACATGCCTTCACATTGGTTATCTTTGTGACTACTGTATTTATATACAGCCAAAAGGATAAGCGAATCCCTTCCCTTTGGATAGTGGCTTTTTAATGTAGACGTATTTGCACATTTGTCGCGAGCGCTGGTGTGGGAGCCAGCCTGCTCACGACAGGGCGGCATCAACATCGTAAAAGTGTCGGGTTGCGGCCCATCGCCATCTCACCCTCAGCCGCTGGCCTTTTTTCTGCATGCAGAACAACCGTCACGTCCAACCCGCATCATCCGGTCGAGTCGACCTAAGGAAACTACATCGTGAAAATCAACTGGGCCGAGAACCTGCGCCAGAACGTACATCAGTTGGCCGAATCCCTGGGCAATCTGTTCGTCGAGACGTTCCATTACCTGGCACTGTTTGCCATCGGAGCGGTGACCGCCTGGGCGGCGGTGATGGAGTTTTTGCAGATGCTCGAGCAGGGGCACATCAAGATCGATGACATCCTGCTGCTGTTCATCTATCTGGAATTGGGAGCGATGGTCGGGATCTACTTCAAGACCAACCACATGCCGGTGCGGTTCCTGATCTACGTGGCGATCACGGCGCTGACGCGCTTGTTGATTTCCAACGTCTCCCACCACAGTCCGCCTGACCTGGGCATCATCTACTTGTGCGGCGGCATCTTGCTGCTGGCGTTCGCGATCCTGGTGGTGCGTTACGCTTCCTCACAGTTCCCTTCGGTGAAAATCGAGCACCCGCACCGCAAGGTTGGCGCGGGTTCCAGCGAGCACGCCGAAGTGGAGAAGGGCGAGATCTAGAAACCGGCGGGGGCGGATGTCGCGCCCTGCGTCTGCGGTGGTGGCAGCTTGACGTTGTCACCGCCGGTCATGGCTTCGAGGATCGCCACAGCGCTGTGGCCCTGCTCGATGGCGATGCCGAACTGGATGCTCTGGACCAGGCGCCGCAGGCGTTCCGGGTCATTGCGTTGCTGGGCGCTGATCATGCGCTTGGCGACGATGCGCCCGGCCTTGGAGAGGGTCAGCATGATGCTGCCGTCCAGGCCCTGGATGCTCAGATTGATTTGATACTGCGGCGCAAAAGCGTCGGTAATGAGCTGAAAAGGGTTGTCCATGATGCGTCACCGCCTGATTGAACGTGCAGTTGTTGACCGGCCGTGATCGGGATTAGTTCGCGATACCGGACCACCGGCCATTCCATGATCGTGCTTCATCCAGAGCCAGGCAGAGGCTGGATCGGAAGATCCCAACCTGCGACCGCTCCAGCAGAGAGGTAGCAAGGGGCATGCCGGAAAAACTGTCGGACAATGATCACGGCGCATAGGCGCTGAAGGCCTTGGCATGCGGCCCGGGAGGCTGCCCGTTTCTGTGCAGGAATGGGCGAATGGTCGCTGACGGTGCAGGGTGAGCGCAGAATTTTCGTGGGGTAAGCAAGGCGAGGCAACTCCCGACATTAACAGCGCTTTTGTCCGTTGTCCGGCTTTATTTGCGTATGAATATTTATCTTTTCGAAGGGGTTGAATTGTTCTGCCGCCAGCCCGACTCTGTATTCAAGGGGTCGTCGCGCTACCGTCGATTGGCCCCTGGCGAGCTAGCCGAAATAAGGGATGAACTATGCAAATCCAAGTCAACAGCGATAACCATATTCAAAGCAGCATCCGACTGGAGGAGTGGGTACGTACTACCATCGAAAGCACGCTCGAACGTTATGAAGAAGACCTGACACGGGTCGAGGTCCATTTGCGGGACGAGAACGGCGACAAGCCCGGTCCCCATGACTTGCGTTGTCAGCTGGAAGCACGGCCAAAGGGTCTGCAACCGGTCTCGGTGACACACAAGGCCGATACGCTGGAATTGGCCATCGAAGGGGCGGCCACCAAGCTTGAACATGCCCTGGAGCATCTGTTCGGCAAACTGCGCGTCAAACGCGCCACCGCTGAGAAGCCGACCGAGTCGGTGGCCTTGGCCGATGCGATGCTGGAAGAAGAATTCCTGGAGAACGAACGGGCTGCACTCAACGGCTGAGCCCGATCATTTAAAATTACCCACCGAACAGACGGGCCTGCAATCGCAGGCCCGTCTTGTTTCAGCGATCCATCGCAGCCCCTGATCAGAACGCCACGGACGTCTGCACATACAGCGTGCGCGGTTCCCCTACGTATTTGCCCCGGTTGTTATCGTCGAACGAGCGGGTGAAATACTGGGTATTGAAGATGTTCTTCACACCCACCGCCACGTTCAGGTCCGACAGTTGCGGGCCGAAATCATAGGCGGCGCGGCTGCTGAACAGCATATAGCCAGGGATATTGCCGGTACTGCCGTCGGCGCTTTCGGCGCGGGTATTGGCGTTGTCGGCAAACTGCGCGCTCTGATAGGTGCTGTCCAGGTTCAATTTCCACGGCCCGTCCGTGTAACCCACGCCCAGTGTGCCTTTGTGCTTGGAAGAAAATGGCACGCGGTTGCCTTTGTTCGGTCCGTCTTCCCGAATGGTGGCATCGACGAAGGCATACGTGGCATATACGTCAAAACCGGCCAGCGCCGGACTCAGGCCGTCGAGGGCGTAGTTGATGCTGGTTTCGATGCCCTGGTGGCGGGTTTCGCCACGGGCAATCACCGAATCGTTGGTTTGGTTGCTTTCGTATTGGTTGTCGAAGTTGATCAGGAACGCACCGATCTCCGCCCGCAGGTTGCCATTGTCATAGCGGGTTCCAAGTTCCCAGGTGCGGGCTTTCTCCGGTTTCACTTCACCGCTGCTCACACGGTTGGGCATCTGGCTGTACTGCACACTGCCGAATGAACCTTCGGTATTGGCATACAGATTCCATTCGTCGGTCAGGTGGTACAGCACATTCAGCGCTGGCAGGGCGGTGTTGTAGTCGCCCTTGTATTTCACGTCGGTCAAATTGTTTGTCTGCTGCGATTCGATCATTTCGTAACGAATACCGGGCGTGATCGTCCATTTGCCAATATCGATCCGATCATCGATGAAAATTGCATTGGCTTCGGTTCCACCCCGTGTATCGCGGTCGTTTCGGCTGGAGGTTGTCGGCAATTCGTTGCTGGCGATCGGCGTGCGATAACGCAGTTCATGGCCGGCCTCGTTGATGTAGCGATAGCCGACGCCGACCTCGTGGCTGGTCGGCCCGAGGTCGAAACCTTGGGCAAAACGGGTTTCCAGGCCGCGTACCCAATATTCGCGAGGCGACAGGGACAGGAAGGTGCCCTGGTCCAGGTAGCCGCTGCGCAAAGTCTTGGTGAAAAACGTGCTGGCGGTAAATTCGCGTCGATCCTGCTGGTAGCGGTAGCCGAAGTTGACCAGGGTGCGACGGCCCCAGAAGCGGTCATTCTGACGGGTGGACTGATACGGGTTGGCGTCGTAGTCGGCCACATTCAGGCCGCCGGGCATGTCGGCCTCGCCTTCGTAGTATTGGGCCATGGCATTAAAACTGTTGGCCTCGTCCAGTTGGTAGTTGCCCTTGAGGATCAAGTCGTCGATTTGTGTGTCGCTGTGTTCGCGCCAGTCGCCGCCGCGAGTGCCGGAGTACAACAGGGCACCGCCAAGGCCGTTGTCGGCGGTGCCGCCGGCCAGCAGGTTGGCGGATGTCTTGAAGCCGTCGTGGCTGGAAGCCGGGCTGGTCTCGGTCTGGAAGCCGCCCTTTACCGTCGGCGCCTCGGGAATCGCCCGCGTCACGAAGTTGACCACGCCACCGACGTTTTGCGGACCGTAGCGCACCGCGCCGCCTCCGCGCACGACATCCACCGCGTCCATGTTGCCCATGCTGACCGGCGCGAACGATAGCTGCGGTTGGCCGTAGGGTGCGAAAGGCACCGGGATGCCGTCCATCAGCACCGTGGAACGTGAGGCCAGGCGAGGATTGAGCCCGCGGATACCAAAGTTCAGCGCCATGTCATGGCTGCCGGTGCCGTTGTTTTCCGGTGCGTTGACGCCAGGAATGCGATTGAGCACATCCCGGGCCTGGGTCGCGCCCTGGCGTTCGAACGCCTCACGACGGATGACGTCTCGGGCACCGGCGTGTTCGAAGACATTGGTCGGCGCGGCATCGCCGAGCCAGTCACCGACCACGGTGGTGGTGCCGATGTCCAGCGCGGTGCTGGCGGCCGGTTGCAGGCTGAAGGCGTTGTCTGCCTCAGGGCGGGCTTGCAGGCCTGTGCCTTCGAGCAGCGCGCTCAGCCCTTGCTCTGGGCTGTAGCTGCCTTCCAGGCCACGACTCTGCAGGCCTGCGGTCGTCTGTGAGCTGAAGGAAATCAACACCCCAGCCTCGCGTCCGAATTGATTGAGGGCATTTTCCAGTGACGACGGCGCGATGTGATAGGGCTTGGCATCTGCAGCCTGTACGCAAGGCAGTACGACGAAACTCAAGCTGGCCCCCAGGAGCAATTGACGCACGGTACGGGCGAGCGGGGTGAGACGGGTGGGTCGTTGCGGCATGGATGAGAATCCCGAGAAGGTTGTATCGAAGTGCTTTCCTTCTCTGTCACCCCAGGTGTGGAAAACGGCTCACTGGTGCATCACTTTTTTTCAGCTGGGGTGGCCGTGGTTCAGGCTCGAGCTTCGACCGAGATCCAATAGCGGGTGAAACGACGCACTTTTACCGGCAGGCTGACTTCCAGCAGATCGAGGATTCGCTCGCTGTCGTCCAGCGGATAGGTTCCGGAGATCAGAAGGTTGGCGACCGCCTCGTCGCAGTGCAATTGGCCACGTCGGTAGCGGCCTAGCTCGTCGAGAAAGTCCGCCAGGCGCATGTGCGCCGCTACCAGCATGCCCTCTGTCCAGGCGCCGCTGTTGGCATCCAGGGCCGTGGCGGGCCCGGCGCCGTTGATGCCAAGGCTCAGTTGCCGTGACGTCGCCAGCAACAACGCCGGACCGTGTCGGCTACGAATGTCCACCTGGCCTTCAAACACCGCCACCTGGGTGTGGTCCGGATACTCGCGTACGTTGAACCGGGCGTTGCGGCTTTCCAGCAGGCCATGGGCGGTCAGCACTTGCAGGGGCCTTGGGTCGCGGGCAGCGGTCAATAACAGTTCCCCCTCCAGCAGGTGGATCAAGCGGCGTTGAGCGTCGAAGCGAACGTCTACCGCACTGCCGCTGTTGAGCTGCAACTGACTGCCGTCATCCAGCGTCAGACGACGCCGTTCGCCTACCGGGCTGCGAAAATCGGCCATCAATGGGGGTAGCAGTTGGCGTTCACGCAGGCTCCAGGTCAACGCTGAACCGGCCCCAAGCACCAACAACATTTTGAGCGCTCGACGCCGCGCAGCGGACTTCGGTGCATTGAGGGCCGCATGGGCCAACGGAGAGGGCACGCTGCGCAGCCGCTGATTGACCCGCTGGATATGCTCCCAGGCGCGGCGATGTTCGTTGTGAGCATTGAGCCATTGCTCCCAGGCTTTCTGCCGGCGAGTATCGAGTGGGCCTTGCTGCATTTCCATAAGCCAGTGCACGGCCTGTTCGGCCACTTTCGCACTGACATCTGGTGCGCTGTTCATCGCAGGGGTCATAAGGCGAAGTAGCAGCGCATCGCTGCCTTGTTCAAATGACGCTTGACCGTCGCCAATGAAATTCCCAGTTCACGGGCTATTTCGTTGTAGGTCAGGCCATCGACCTGGGCCAGCAGAAACGCCTGCTTGACCGCTCGCGGCAAACCATCGAGCAGTTGGTCCAGTTCCATCAGGCTTTGCAGGATGATTGCCCGTTCTTCCTCCGACGGCACCACCTGCTCCGGCAGTTGGGCGAGGGTATCGAGGTAGGCGCGCTCAAGGTCCTGGCGTCGGTAGTGGTTGAACAGTACGCGCTTGGCAATGGTCGTAAGAAACGCCCGGGGTTCCAGGACAGGCTGCGGGTCGCGCGCAGTCAGTACGCGCATGAACGTGTCCTGGGCCAGGTCGGCGGCACTGTCGGGGCAGCCGATTTTTCTTCGCAACCAGCCGTTAAGCCAACTGTGATGGGCGTTGTAGAGCACTTCGACGGTGTGTGCAGGCGGCAACGAGGAGCATCCCGACAGCGATGAGCTGTGCTAGAGAACAAGAATTGTTCGCATTGTAGGGGCGCGGCGGTGGCTACGGCAATCGGGATCAGTACCTGCTTGTTTCATTTGACCGGGGCACGCTGATGCCTAGCGCAAAAACGCCTGTCGATACTCGCCGGGTGTCGCGCCGAGGGCCTGCCGGAAACGATTCGTAAAATGGCTGGCGCTGGCGAACCCGCAGGCCAACGCGACCTCACCCAGCGGTTTTGACGTGCTGCGCAGCCAGTGCCGCGCGTGGGCCAGACGTCGTGCCAGTACGTATTGATGGGGCGGCAGGCCGAAGCTTTCGCGGAACATCCGGGCAAAGTGGTATTCGGACAGCGCACACAGCGCCGCCAGTTGGCCGAGGCTGATGGCGTCGGCCAGATGGCTGTCGATGTAGTCCACCAGCATTCGCCGCTGGTGAGCGGCCAGTCCGCCCTTGAGGCGAAGCCCCTGGCGCTGGCCGACCTGACTCAATAGCAGATGGTTGAGCAAGTCATGGGCCAGGCTGGTGGTCAGAAGGCGTTCACCGGGCTCATCCCAGTTCAGGGCGATCAACTGGCGAAAGCGCTGTGCCTGTTGCGGGTCGTCGAGAAAGGTGGCTTCGCGCAGTTGCACTTGCCGCGGCTCGCGATCCAGTAGCGTGACGCAACCGAGGGCGAATTGCTCAGGGCTGAAGTACAGGTGGGCGAGGCGAATGTCGCCATTGATGACCCAGGCCGATTCGTGCCCGGCCGGCAGGACGCAGAGTTTGCCGGGTGCCCCGGTGGTGTCGGGGCGTTCGCGGCGAAACGTGCCGGTACCACCGGCGATGTAGCACGACAGCGTGTGGTGAGTCGGCGCCTCGTAGTCTTGGGCGTCGTGATGGTTGCTCCACAAAGCGGCCGCCATGCCATCTCCAAGCTCGGCACTGTGCTCAAGGCGAGCATTGGGCGAACTGTTGAGGGCTTGAAAGACTTGCAGGGTTTGCAGTGTGGGCATGATCGGGTCTCTCCAACGCCTTGCATCCTACTCCGTCGATCGGCTCATGCCAGCCTGCAAACCGACAAAACCGCAAGTTTACGCAAGCGCCTGGTGGTGGGCGGCGCAACACTGGCGGTCATTGTCAGGAGTTGCCGTCATGAACCTCTCGTTGTATCTGCTTACCGTGCTCATCTGGGGCACTACCTGGATTGCGCTGAAATTGCAGTTGGGCGTGGTCGCCATCCCCGTGTCGATTGTCTATCGCTTCGGCCTGGCGGCGCTGATTCTGTTTGTGATGCTCTTGCTCAGCCGACGTCTGCAAGCAATGAACCGGCGCGGTCATTTGATTTGCGTGGCCCAGGGCCTGTGCCTGTTCTGCATCAACTTCATGTGTTTCCTCACTGCCAGCCAATGGATTCCCAGTGGGTTGGTCGCGGTGGTGTTCTCTACTGCCACGCTCTGGAATGCCCTCAATGCCCGCGTGTTCTTCGGTCAAAGGATCGCCCGCAACGTCATGCTCGGCGGCGCCTTGGGGTTGCTGGGGCTGGCGCTGCTGTTCTGGCCGGAGCTGGCGGGTCATAGCGCGAGCCCGCAAACGCTGCTCGGGTTGGCCTTGGCGTTGCTGGGAACCTTGTGCTTTTCGGCGGGCAACATGCTCTCGAGTTTGCAGCAGAAGGCCGGTCTCAAACCGTTGACCACCAACGCCTGGGGCATGGCTTATGGGGCGGCGATGCTGGCGGTGTGGTGCCTCTTCAAAGGCATCCCGTTCGATATGGAATGGAACGCGCGCTATGTCGGCTCGCTGTTGTACCTGGTGATCCCAGGTTCAGTGATCGGCTTCACCGCCTACCTGACGCTCGTGGGGCGCATGGGCCCGGAGCGGGCGGCGTATTGCACGGTGCTGTTTCCGGTGGTGGCGTTGAACGTCTCGGCGTTGGTCGAGGGCTACCAATGGACGGCGCCGGCACTGCTTGGGCTGGTACTGGTGATGTTGGGGAACGTGCTGGTGTTTCGCAAACCCCGGCCCGTGGCGACGCAAGCCGCCCTGGGCGCACGCTGAGCCAGGGGATGGCAGGCCCGAACCCGGCGCCTGCCCGATGGTTTACTTCCAGACTTGCGGGTTGACCAGGTTCTTCGGTCGCTCGCCCAGCAAAGCGCTGCGCAAGTTTTCCACGGCAAGATTGGCCATGGCTTCACGGGTTTCGTGGGTGGCCGAGCCGATATGGGGCAGGGTTACGGCGTTTTTCAGCTGGAACAGCGGCGACTCGGCCAACGGTTCTTTCTCGTAAACGTCCAGCCCGGCGCCGCGGATGCGGTTGTTCTGCAAGGCTTCGATCAGCGCCGGCTCATCCACCACCGGACCGCGGGAAATATTGACCAGAATGGCACTCGGTTTCATCAGGGCCAGTTCGCGCTGGCCAATCAGGTGGCGGGTCTTCTCACTCAATGGCACCACGAGGCAAACAAAGTCCGCTTCGGCCAGCAACTGATCCAGCTCGCGAAATTGTGCGCCCAACTGATCTTCCAGTTCGGTCTTGCGGCTGTTGCCGCTGTAGAGAATCGGCATGTTGAACCCCAGCCGGCCACGCCGGGCAATGGCGGCGCCGATGTTGCCCATGCCGACGATGCCCAGGGTCTTGCCGTGCACGTCAGTGCCGAACAGCTGCGGGCCGACCGTCGCCTGCCATTGGCCGGCCTTGGTCCAGGCGTCCAGTTCAGCAACGCGCCGGGCGCTGCTCATCAGCAGGGCGAAAGCCAGGTCGGCGGTGCTTTCGGTGAGCACGTCAGGGGTGTTGGTGAGCATGATTCCACGCTCATTGAAGTAGGCCAGGTCATAGTTGTCGTAACCCACTGACACGCTGGACACCACTTGCAGCTTCGCGGCGTTCTGCAGTTGTTCGCGGCCGAGCTTGCGTCCGACACCGATCAGGCCGTGCACGTGGGGCAAGGCTTCGTTGAACTGTGCATTGATGTCGCCGTTCGACGGGTTTGGCACGATCACGTCGAAATCCTGTTGCAGTCGTTCGACCATCTCGGGTGTGACACGGCTGAAGGCAAGTACGGTTTTTTTCATCGCAGAGGGCTCATCAGGCAAGGAATACCAAGCACGCTAACATTCTGGATGTGGGTTAGGCGAGAGGGGGAGCGTCGATTGAGGCGAGTCAGTGGCAGGAATGGAGTACTTATGGGCAGTACCTATGGGGGAGCATCTATGTTGGATGTGGGAGCGAGCCTGCTCGCGATGACGGCGGCACATCCACCATCACTGCAAACTGATCCACCGCTATCGCGAGCAGGCTCGCTCCCACAAGGGATTTCTATTTCATCCCTGGGGTGTTTACGCTGCCCGCAGCGAAATAAACGCGTAGTTGACCGGTGCCTCAGTGGCGACCCGTGCTCCACTGGCCAGGACCTGGCAGGCCACGTCATCACCGGACAAATGGAACTGCCATTCACTGGCCGCTTGCTCCAGTGGCTGCAAACGGACCTGATCAATGACGGCGGCGAACGCGCTCATGTCCGGCAGGTACGCGGTAAAACCGTCGCCCTTCAGCGCGGTGGTGAGGATGCCCAGCGAAGCGCAGATGCGCTCCTTGATCCGGATTTCCTCGCGATCGGCCTGACGTGAGCGTTCGATCAACTGCGCCAGTTCCTTGTCGACCAGTTCACCGCCGAGTATCAGTTGCGGTCCGGTCTCCCACGACTCTGGCGGGCATTCCTTTACGGCAATGTTGAGCGGGATGTGCGGGTTGATTTCCATCGGATAGATACGGCACACCAAGGGGCGGCGCTCGTAGATACGGCACAGGTTTTCTTCGTCAAGATTGCGGCAGCGCCCGGCGTTATAGGCGGCGAAGGTGATTGCCACCAAGGCCTCGGTGGCGCCGCTGTGGACCCGCGCCGAACGGCGCTCAGCGTGTTCGCGTTGCGCCGCCGGCAGGCCGAGGCCGTTGGGCAGGAAGGCTTCCACCAGGACAATCACCTGGCCGCCGTCGTCAGCCCACATCCGGGCCTCGTCGAGGGTCAGGGGGACATGGTGATCGGTGCAGCATTTGCCACACCCTACGCAGGAAAACGTTGTGTTCATTGAGCGCCCGGTCAAAAGCTGGAAAGCGGCGACAGAAAAACGCCGCGATTAACCGTTGCGAAGCAAGTTGTGCGCCATCACCGGCTGTTGTCGGCGGGGCGGATGGAGTCCCACTCGGTCACGTAGGCGGTCTTGGATTTCTTACGGTAAAGGCACAGCTCGGTGCCCGTCGCGCCTTTCATGTGTTTCTGCGGATACTGGCCTTGCAGCAACAGCGCGGTATAACCCACCCGGTCATCGAACTGCGCGGCAGTGCCCACAGGCTCGGCGTTCTTCAAGCCGCTGGCCTTGATGCAACTGGCAAGCACGGTTTTGTCATGGGTGGCCCAGGCTTCTGGGCTGGAGGCGTGGGCCTGGGCGGCGAGGGCCGTGAAGCCTAAAAACATGAGTGCGTGGATTTTCATCAGCAAGATCCTTGTTCTGGGAAGCCAGGACAGGAGTATGCCTGAGGTGCCGGGATGATCATTCCCCTATACGCGTGGGAATGATCATCAGGCATGACTCAGTGGCCCTGCTCGGCAACGGCCTTGGCGGCCGTGATCAGGCACTTGGTCAGCTCCGGTGAGGAGAACTTGGTGAGCACGCCATTGGCCCCGGATAGCCGAGCCTTCTCGCTGTTCATGGCGCTGTCCAGCGAGGTGTGCAGCAACACATAGAGGTGGGCGAAGTCCGGCGTTTCCCGCAGGGTCCGGGTAAGGGCGTAGCCGTCCATCTCCGACATTTCGATGTCGGAAACGATCAGGTTGATCTGCTGTGCCGTGCCTTGCAGGTCCAGCAGGCATTCGATGGCTTCCTTGGCGCTGCGAGCGGTGTGGCATTGCAGACCGAGGTTGCGCAAGGTGTGTACCGATTGTTGCAACGCCACCTGACTGTCATCGACCACCAGGATCCGCGCGTTGCCCAGGACTTCGGCGTCTTCCATGCTCAGCTCGGTGGGCGCCGTTTCAATCTGCGCCGGGGCGATACCGTGGATGACTTTTTCGATGTCCAGCACCTGCACCAGCGTGCCATCCACCGACGTCACGCCAGTGATGAAGGCGCGTACGCCGCCTGAGCCGAAAGGCGGGGGTTTGATGTCGGTGGTCAGGCAATGCACGATCTTGCTCACCGCCTGCACATGCAGACCCTGTTTGGATCGACTCACATCGGTGACGATCAGGCAGCCGCCATCCGGATCTTCCAGGGGCCGTTCGCCGATGGCACGGCTCAGGTCGATTACCGACAACGAGGCCCCGCGCAGGGTGGCGATGCCTTTGACGTGCGGGTGCGATTCCGGCAGTTTGGTCAACGGCGGGCAGGGAATGATTTCGCTGACTTTGAGCAGGTTGATTGCCATCAGCTTGCCGCTGCGCAAGGTAAACAGCAGAAGCGAAAGTGAGTCTGCGCGGGCTTTGTTGGAAGACATAAAAACCTTCTGTGGAAAAAGGTGGGGCGAGCGTGAAGAACGCCAAAACAGCTTTTGATATTGGGTTATCGACCCGATGGGGGCTGGCTTTAGGGCGAAACCCACAGACAATCGATTTCAGCTCAGTGGCCTGGGAATGCACACGCTATGGTCAGGCGATAAATGCCCTCGCCACATGGGGCGTCGGAGGTACAGAAGGTTTTATTTGAGTCCCAACCGCTTGGCCATCCGCCCCAGGTTCGCCCGATCCAGACCCAGTTCCCGGGCGGCGCTGGCCCAGTTGTGCTGATGCCGTTCAAGGCTGGCGATGATCAGCTTGCGTTGAAAGTCGTCCATGGCCTCACGCAAGTCCCCCGTGACGCCCTCCAGGGCAGGTGCGGGGCTGGCGGATGAAGGTGGCGGGTTTTCTTCCGGGCTGCGGGGCAAGTCCAGGTCCTGGGCGCTGAGGCTGAGGATCTTTGGCCGCACCGGACACCGGCCCAAGGCTTTCAAGGCGCTTCGGCCGATCAGGTGCTCCAGTTCACGCACGTTCCCCGGCCAGTCATACGCCAGCAATGCGGCCTGGGCGTCACTGGTCAGGCGCAGGCTGCCCAGGCCCATGCGCGAACGGTTCTGCTCCAGGAAAAAACCGCTGAGCAGCAGCACATCGCGCCCGCGATCCCGTAGTGCCGGCACCAGCAACGGGTACACGCTCAGGCGATGATAGAAGTCGGCCCGATATCGCCCGTTGCGCACTTCTTCGGCCAGATCGCGATTGGTGGCCGCAATCAGGCGTACATCGACCCGATGTTCCTTGTCCGAGCCCAGCCGTTGCAACTGGCCGCTCTGCAACACTCGCAGCAGCTTGGCCTGCACGGTCAAGGACAACTCGCCCACTTCATCGAGGAACAACGTGCCGCCATCGGCCAGTTCGAATTTGCCGCGCCGGTCGTTCGTGGCCCCTGTGAAGGCGCCGCGTACATGGCCGAAGAGTTCGCTTTCCACCAGGGTATCCGGCAGTGCGGCGCAATTTAGGCTGATAAGCGGCTGCTCGGCGCGCTTGGAGGCCGCGTGTATGGCTTGGGCGACCAGCTCCTTGCCAACCCCGGTTTCGCCAGTGATCAGCACCGTCAGGTCGCTGCCCCCCACCAGGTTGATTTCTTCCACTAATCGCTTGTGGGCCTTGCTCTGGCCGACCATGTCGCGAGGTAGCTGGCCGCTGGCCTGGCGGTAGACCTCGGCGCGGCGATGTTCGTCTTCGGCTTTCAAGGCCAGCCGATCAATGCGTTCGGCTGCGCTGACGGTGGCGGCGGCCAGGCTGGCAAAGGCCTGCAAGGCGCTCAGGTCGATGGGCTCGAAGCGTTCGGGGTTCAGCGCATCGAGGGTCAGCAGGCCCCACGGTTGCTCGTCGACGAACAGTGGGCAGCCCATGCAGTCGTGGACCTCCAAGTGCTCAGCCAGACCTTCGACCAATCCGTCGTACGGGTCGGGCAGGTCACTGTCGGCGGCAAAGCGAGTGGGCTGCGGGCTGGCCAGCAGTGCCTGGAAGCGGGGGTGTTCGCTAATCCGGAAGCGTCTGCCCAGGGTATCGGTACTCAAGCCATCCACCGCCAGCGGCACCAGACAGTCCCCATCCAGGCGTAACAGCGCGGCGGCGTCGCAGGGCAACAGGGCTCGCAGCGCGCCAAGCAGGCGTCGGTAGCGCTCGCCTTCCGGCAACTCGCGGGAGAGGTCGGCCACCAGCGGAAGCAGTGAGGTCAGCAGGGAGGTTGCGGTCATAATGACTCCATATGGTCTTAATGACTATAAGATACCATATGTCTTTATGACTACTTAATTCGTAAGCAATTGAAAATGTTCAATAAATTTTATGGCATGAAACCTGATAGGCATAGGTATCAGTTTTTCGTAATACGCCAGGAGTCACCTTATGCTCAGCCGAGAAGAACGCGCCATCATCCGCTCCACCGTGCCCTTGCTTGAAAGCGGTGGTGAAGCGCTCATTACTCACTTTTATCGCATGATGCTGTCCGAATACCCGCAAGTGCGCCCGTTGTTCAACCAGGCTCACCAGGCCAGCGGTGATCAGCCCCGTGCCCTGGCCAACGGCGTATTGATGTACGCCCGGCACATTGACCAGCTCGATCAGTTGGGCGACCTGGTGGCCAAAATCGTCAACAAGCACGTCGCCCTGCAAATCCTGCCGGAACATTACCCCATTGTGGGGGCCTGCCTGTTGCGGGCGATCGCCGAGGTGCTGGGTGAAGAGATCGCCACGCCGCAAGTGATTGCCGCGTGGGGCGCTGCCTATAACCAGTTGGCCGATATCCTGATCGGTGCCGAAACCGGCATGTACGAGCAGAAAGCCGCAGCGCCGGGCGGCTGGCGGGGCGAGCGTGAGTTCATCCTGGCAGCCAGGGTGCAGGAGAGCTCGGAAATCACTTCGTTCTACTTCGAACCGGCGGACAAAGGCGCGATCCTGGTGGCGGAACCAGGCCAGTACATCGGCATGAAGCTGGTGTTGGATGGCGAGGAGATGCGCCGCAATTATTCTCTGTCGGCCCTGGCGGACAACGGTCAGTATCGCATCAGCGTCAAGCGCGAGCCGGGCGGGCGCGTGTCCAACCACCTGCACCATCATTTCCCGATTGGCAGCAGCATCCAGTTGTTTCCACCGTCAGGGGACTTCTTCCTGACCCAGAGCGACAAACCGCTGGTGCTGATCAGCGGCGGCGTCGGCATCACGCCGACCCTGGCGATGTTGCAGGCGGCGCTGCAAACCGAGCGGCCGGTGCATTTTATCCACTGCGCACGTAACGGCGGCGTGCACGCGTTCCGTGACTGGATCGATGACCTGGCCCAGCGGCATCCACAACTCAAGCGCTTCTATTGCTATGACGAAGATGACGGCTTGAGCCCGGCGGCTGACAAGGTCGGCTTGTTGAGCCAGGAACAACTGGCGCAATGGTTGCCGCAGCAGCGTGACCTGGATGCCTACTTCCTTGGGCCCAAGGGCTTCATGGCCGCCGTCAAGCGCCACCTCAAGGCACTGGGTGTGCCGGACGGGCAAAGCCGCTACGAATTCTTCGGCCCGGCGGCGGCGCTGGAGTAACGGCGGGGCGAGCCGGGGTGATCCGGTTCGTCTGCATCGCGAGCAGGCTCGCTCCCACAATGGATTTGCGGCGGGCACGATTGGGTGATCAACGCAAAGACAACTGTGGGAGCGAGCCTGCTCGCGATAGCGGCGCCATGTTCACCCCATCCCGCCTGACTTCTCCAAGCAAAATTAATCCGTACTTAACCTCCCTCCTGTTTATTCCCCTCAATTTGGGCGGCAGCCGCTCGTTCTCTGTCATGGTCAGCGTGTAGACTTTGGCCATCCGACAGTGCGCCGGGTTTCTCCAGGCTGCGCGTCGATCCAATGCATACAAAGGGAAACGCAATGAATGAGCAAATGCTGCGCTTAGGCCGTGAACGGCGCTATCTGGTGCTGTTGGGGCTGATCTGTCTGGCGCTGATCGGCGGTGCGCTGTATATGCAGGTGGCGCTCGGCGAGGCGCCGTGCCCGCTGTGCATCCTGCAGCGGTATGCACTGTTACTGATCGCCATTTTTGCCTTCATTGGTGCGGCCATGCGTACCCGTCGCAGCCTGACGGTTTTCGAAGGCCTGGTGGTGCTCAGCGCCCTGGCCGGCGCGGCGGTAGCGGGGCATCACGTGTACACCCAGTTCTTCCCGGCGGTCAGCTGTGGCGTCGACGTGCTGCAACCGATTGTCGATGACCTCCCGCTGGCGAAGATCTTCCCGTTGGGCTTCCAGGTCGACGGCTTTTGCTCCACCCCGTATCCGCCGATCCTGGGCTTGTCCCTGGCACAATGGGCACTGGTGGCGTTCGTCCTCACGGCGATCCTGGTGCCGTTGCTGGTGTCGCGCAATCGCAAACAACTGCCCTAAAGCGCCTCAATCAGACGCCCCGGTTTTCTGTAGGAAGCCGGGGCGTTTTGCGTTTCAGTCTTACTGCGTGCCAGCCTTGATCCGAGACAATAATGAGTCGCGACAGCGTGCGACACGTTGTCACACATTTGCTGTCATCCGGCCACTTGCTGCGCGAATAAGCACCTCGTTCTGCAATGAAAAATCAGCCGTTGCAGGCTCCATCCGGCTAACTGGCTCCCCCCGGAGCAGGCATTTCTAACAGTCGGGCGTCTTGCCGCTCAGCCCCCGAATGACGGGGGCTCTACGGGCGTAAAAAGCCTCTTTAATCAGCGCAAGCTGTCTAAATCGGGCGTAGTAGACCTACGTTTTCTGGGGTTCTTGTTGAGAATGAATTTCGATAAGATGCCGGCTTGTTTCGAATTCTGCGAAAGATTGTTGCTCGATTTGATGAAAATTATTTCAGGATAAGACATGGTCTCCGGCGCCTCAGCTCACTACAATCGCCCGCACCGAATTTCCGACCCGGCTCAAGCTTGAGTCCGTGAGGTGGTCGAAGGGCTCAACGCCCCATGCGACCCCAGGTGTCGGTGCCTTCCAACTACCCGCACCAAATGGAATTGGGCTGTAACAAGGCCTTTGACCTACGAATTCGAATAAGAACTCACTGCTGGCCCGGGATGTGTCGAACAGCGTCTGACGCTGCGACGGTCAGCCCTTATTCAATCCAAGAAAAATGCCAACCCTTGGCAGGGTGAAGTGTTGGCGATCAAAACCCAACTGCATTGCGCAAGCTGCTTTAGAGGTCGTGAGATGAGTAAAAACAGGTACCCCCGATTACTAGGCTTGTTGCCTTTGCTCGGCACGTTGTTGCTGGGAGGCTGCAACATGACCTTGCTCGATCCCAAGGGTCAGGTCGGCCTGGATGAACGTAATCTGATCATCACCGCTACGCTGTTGATGTTGCTGGTCGTCGTGCCGGTTATCGTCATGACCTTCCTGTTCGCCTGGAAATACCGCGCGTCCAACACCAGTGCCACGTACACGCCCAAGTGGTCGCACTCGACCAAAATCGAAGTGGCGGTGTGGACTATTCCGGTACTGATCATCATTGCCCTGGGTTACATCACCTACAAGTCCACCCATGCCCTTGACCCGTATCGTCCGCTGGACTCCGACGTCAAGCCGATCACCATTGAAGTGGTCTCGATGGACTGGAAGTGGCTGTTCATCTATCCGGAACAAGGCATCGCCACGGTCAACAAGATCGTGTTCCCGGCCCACACGCCGATCAATTTCAAAGTCACCTCCGACACCGTGATGAACTCGTTCTTCATCCCGGGCCTGGGTGGCCAGATCTACGCGATGGCGGGCATGCAGACCAAGCTGCACCTGATCGCCAACCAGAACGCCGAACTCGACGGTATCTCCGCCAACTACAGCGGCGCAGGTTTCACCGGCATGAAGTTCAAAGCAATCGCCACGACCCAGGAAGAATTCGACGCCTGGGTCAACGATGTGAAGAAGGCACCTAAACAGCTTGAAAAAGCTGAATACGAAGCCCTTTCCAAACCGAGCCAGAACAACCCAGTCGAGCTCTACTCTTCGGTCACGCCGAACCTGTTCCAGACCATCATCGACAAGTATGAAGGGATGAACCCGGGCAAGCCGATGCACCACGAGAAGAACGAAAAGGATGTGGCCCACAACATGGAAGGGATGGACATGAGTTCGCATTCAGCTGCCGGGGCAGAGGAGTAAACGATGTTTGGTAAATTAAGTTGGGAAGCGATCCCGTTCCACGAGCCGATTGTCATGGTGACCCTTGCCGTGATCGCGCTCGGTGGTCTGGCGTTGTTCGCGGGGATTACCTACTTCAAGAAGTGGACCTACCTGTGGACCGAGTGGCTGACGTCGGTCGACCACAAGAAGATTGGCGTGATGTACATCATCGTCGCCATGATCATGCTGCTGCGCGGTTTTGCCGACGCCATCATGATGCGTACCCAGTTGGCCATGGCCACCGAGGGTTCGCCTGGCTACCTGCCGCCTGAACACTATGACCAGATCTTCACCGCCCACGGCGTGATCATGATCATCTTCATGGCGATGCCATTCTTCACCGGCCTGATGAACCTTGCAGTGCCGCTGCAGATCGGCGCGCGTGACGTGGCCTATCCGTTCCTGAACTCCTTGAGCTTCTGGCTGCTGGTTTCCGGTGTGGTGCTGATCAACCTGTCCCTGGGCGTTGGCGAGTTTGCCAAGACCGGTTGGGTTGCCTATCCACCGTTGTCGGGACTGCAATACAGTCCGGGCGTGGGGATGGATTACTACATCTGGGCGCTACAGCTATCGGGACTTGGGACAACGCTAACGGGGGTCAACTTCCTGGCCACCGTGCTGAAGATGCGTACCCCGGGCATGAAGCTGATGGACATGCCGATCTTCACCTGGACCTGCACCTGGGCCAACGTCCTGATCGTCGCTTCGTTCCCGATCCTGACCGCTACCCTGGCTTTGCTGACGCTTGACCGCTACATGGATTTCCACATTTTCACCAATGAACTGGGTGGAAATCCGATGATGTACGTCAACCTGTTCTGGGCCTGGGGTCACCCCGAGGTGTACATCCTGATTCTGCCGGCGTTCGGGATTTTCTCCGAAGTCATCTCGACGTTCTCCGGCAAGAAGCTGTTCGGCCACCACTCGATGATCTACGCCAGTGGTGCGATCTCGGTGCTGGGTTTCATGGTCTGGCTGCACCACTTCTTCACCATGGGTTCGGGTGCCAGCGTCAACGCCTTCTTCGGTCTGGCGACGATGCTGATTTCTATCCCGACGGGTGTGAAGCTGTTCAACTGGCTGTTCACCATCTACCAGGGCCGTCTGCGTTTCACCAGCCACGTGCTGTGGACCCTGGGCTTCATGGTGACCTTCGCCATCGGCGGCATGACCGGCGTACTGCTGGCCATCCCGGGTGCGGACTTCGTGCTGCACAACAGCCTGTTCGTGATCGCGCATTTCCATAACGTGATCATCGGCGGCGCTGTATTCGGCTACATCGCCGGCTTCGCCTTCTACTTCCCGAAAGCGTTCGGCTTCAAGCTGCACGAGGGCTGGGGCAAGGCTGCATTCTGGTTCTGGATCTCGGGCTTCTTCGTCGCGTTCATGCCGCTCTATGCACTGGGCTTCATGGGCATGACCCGTCGTCTGAACGCCACCACCAACCCTGAGTGGGTGCCGTACCTGTACGTCGCCATGTTCGGCGCGGTGATGATCGCCGTGGGTATCGCCTGCCAGCTGATCCAGTTGTACGTCAGCGTGCGTGACCGCAAGAAGCCAGAGAACATGTGCGAACACGGTGATCCGTGGAATGCCCATACCCTGGAATGGTCGACCTCGTCGCCTCCACCGTTCTACAACTTTGCCGTGCTGCCGAAAGCCGACGTCATCGACCCGTTCACCGAAGCCAAGGAAAACGGTACCGCGTACCAGACCCCGGCCAAGTACGCGCCGATCCACATGCCCAACAACACCGCGACCGGTGTGGTCATGGGTGCGCTGTTGACCGTGTTCGGTTTCGCGATGATCTGGCACATCTGGTGGCTGGCCATCGCCAGTCTGGTCGGCACCGTGGTGTATTTCACCATTCATGCCGCCCGTGACGATCAGGGCTACATGGTGCCGGTGGATGTCATCGAGCGCATCGAAGCCGAGCAGCACAAACGTCTGGTCGCGGCAGGGAAAGTCCCAGCCACCGCCACCCGTGTTGAAACCTCGTTGGAACAGGCTTAAACCATGTCGAACTTAGTGACCAATGTTGGACACGCCCATGGTCATGACCATGGGCACGATGACCATCACCACGACTCGGGCGAGATGACCGTATTCGGTTTCTGGCTCTACCTGATGACCGACTGCATTCTGTTTGCGTCGATCTTCGCGGTGTACGCGGTGCTGGTTAACAACGTCGCCGGTGGCCCGTCGGGCCACGACATCTTCGAGCTGCCGTATGTGCTGGGCGAAACCGCACTGCTGTTGTTCAGCTCGATCACCTACGGCTTCGCCATGCTGGCGTTGTTCAAGGGCAAGAAAACCCAGGTACTGGGCTGGTTGGCGATGACCTTCCTGCTGGGCGCTGGCTTTATCGCCATGGAGATCAACGAGTTCCACATCCTGATCGCCGAAGGCTACGGCCCTAGCCGCAGCGGCTTCCTGTCCGGGCTCTTCACCCTGGTCGGCACCCACGGTCTGCACGTGACCAGCGGCCTGATCTGGATGGCGATCATGATGTACCAGGTCCACAAAAACGGCCTGACCGCCACCAACAAGACGCGCCTGAGCTGCCTGAGCCTGTTCTGGCACTTCCTGGACGTGGTGTGGATCTGCGTATTCACCGTTGTTTATCTGATGGGGACCCTGTAAATGGCTAACGCACATTCCCACGATGGCCACGACGCCGGCCACGGCAGCGTCAAGTCCTACGCCATCGGTTTCATTCTGTCGGTGATCCTGACGGTCATTCCGTTTGGCCTGGTGATGTACCCGACGCTGCCGAAAAGCCTGACCCTGTGGATCATCCTGATCTTCGCCGTGGTCCAGGTACTGGTGCACCTGGTGTACTTCCTGCACCTGGACCGCTCCGCTGCCCAGCGTAACAACGTGGTCGCGTTTGTCTTTGCCGCGATCGTCATTGTCCTGCTGGTCGGCCTGTCGTTGTGGATCATGTTCAGCATCCACACCAACATGATGGCGCACTGAGGAAAGTCCGGATGTCCTTAAAGCACTTTATCCAAATCACCAAGCCGGGGATCATTTTCGGTAACGTGCTTTCTGTGGCAGGCGGGTTTTTCCTGGCCTCGAAAGGGCATGTCGATCTGGCCATCTTTCTGGCGGCGATGATCGGCACTTCCCTGGTGGTGGCGTCCGGTTGTGTATTCAACAACTGCATCGACCGCGACATCGACATCAAGATGGAACGCACCAAGAACCGCGCCCTGGTCCAGGGCCTGATCCCGGTGCAACTGGCCCTGGCGTTCGCCACGGTGCTGGGTGTCGCCGGTGTGGCGCTGCTGTACTGGGTGGCCAACCCGTTGGCGGCGCTGTTCGCGGTGATCGGGTTTGTCATCTATGTCGGTTTCTACAGCCTGTACCTCAAGCGCAAGTCGGTCCACGGCACGCTGGTGGGCAGTCTGTCGGGGGCGATGCCGCCCGTGATCGGTTACGTCGCGGTGAGCAACAGCTTCGACATGGCGGCGCTGACGCTACTGGTGATGTTCAGCCTGTGGCAGATGCCGCATTCCTATGCCATTGCGATCTTCCGCTTCAACGATTACCTGGCCGCCTCGATTCCGGTGCTGCCGGTCAAGCGCGGCATCCAGGTGGCCAAGAAGCACATCCTGCTCTACATCCTGGCCTTCCTCGTGGCAACCTTGATGCTGACCTTCAGCGGCTACGCCGGCATGAGCTACCTCGCCGTCGCCGCCGCCATGGGCATGTACTGGTTGTACATGGCCTGGACCGGCTACAAGGCGGTGGATGACACGGTTTGGGCACGCAAGCTGTTCGTGTTCTCGATCTTCACCATCACCGCCCTGAGCGTCATGATGTCCCTGGACTTCAAAGTGCCGAGTGAGTTGTTGCTGACTTACGCGCCTTAAGCTTCAGACGCCACACAAAAAGCCCCGCCTTCGAGAGAAGCGCGGGGCATTTTTGTGGGTGTTGCTTCGAACTGTCGACATTCCTGTGGGAGCGGGCTTGCTCGCGAAAGCGGTGGGTCAGCTGAGGTGATGTTGACTGACAGGGCGCCTTCGCGAGCAAGCCCGCTCCCACAGGTCTACGGCGAGCACATAATCTGCGAACGCCGCTGATCCATTGTGGGAGCGAGCCTGCTCGCGATGACGCCGGCCCATTCAACATCGATGCAAGCTGAACCACCGCTATCGCGAGCAAGCTCGCTCCCACAGGTTCTGGCGGCGGGCTGACAACCGCCGAACAAGAAGGCTTATTGCTGGGCGATGCTGTAGCCGTCGAACGCTTTCTGCTGTTGCAGGGCGGTGACGATGCTTTTGCGGGTGACCGGTTGTTCGGTGCCGTCGTTGTCCAGGAAGGTTTCGCTTTCCAGCTCGGCCTGGTCGCCTTCGCCGACGAAACTGAAGCCCAGGAATTCGAAGGCCTCGCGGTCGACGTTCGGCTTGGAGCGTGGGGTGCGCAAGGGCAGGGTGACGCTGATGCCGTCCTTGCTGATGACAAACACTTCGGCCTCTTTCTTGGGCCGCGAAGCCTTACCTTTGCTGCCGCTCGGATTGCTGATGGCCTGGTGGGTCTGGTTCAGCACTTTCAGGGCCAGGCCATAAACCAGTTCCTGGAAGGTCGGGTCGTCCTTGTAGCTGGACAGGATACGGCTGATGGGGAAGCGGCTGCTCAGGTCTTCCAGTGCCGCGAAATCGGCGGCTTCGGCGTCCTTGAGCTGCTTGAGCTGGCCCATCAGTTCGTAGGCCTTGTCATCGTCGAACGCGTCATGGGCCTGGCGGATGGCGTTGCGCAGCTCACGGATCTGATCGCTTTCGCGGTTCGACTGAAACGCATCGAGAACCATCTCACTGATGCTTTTGGCCTGAGGCAGATGCTGTGAAAGATTGATGGAGTTTTCGTATTCCGCTTTGGACGACAGGGTGACTACGGATTCAGCGGTATTGGAATCGGACATTGAAATTTCACTACTTCTGTTAGCTGGATGAGGCGAGAAAGGCGTTGAGCTTTTTTCCGGTCGCCTAATCTATTGGACCCGGGCGGCGTTGTCACGGTTGAACCGGTGGCAGGTCGGCATTTGTTGTTCAGGTACGCATCATTGGCAGATCACATTCTTGCCGGCCACCTTGGAGCGATACAGCGCCTGGTCCGCCCGGTCCAGCAGCATCGTGTGCTGCTCATCCCCACGCCGCTGCACCACGCCAAAACTCATGGTGACCTGGAAATCGCCCACCGGCAGCAGATCGGACAGGCTGCGGCGAATGGTTTCAGCCATCAGGCAGGCGTCGGCCAGGGAGGTATTGGGCAAAATCATGATGAATTCATCACCCCCCCAACGTGCGAGCAAGTCGCCGTCGCGTTCGCAGCGTTTAACGGCTTGCACCACTTGCACCAGCGCGGCGTCGCCGAAAGCATGACCGTAATGATCATTGATGTCCTTGAAGTCATCGACGTCCATGGCGATCAGTGACAACGGCTCGCGAAAACGCTGGGCACGCTCGCAGGCCAGCGGCAGGGCCTGTTCGAGACGATAGCGGTTGGCAACCCGCGTCAGGGCGTCGGTTTCGGCAAGCCTGCGGTTTTCGTCGAGCTGGATCTGCAACTGATGGTTGACACGGGACAGTTCCAGGGTGCGCTCCTGGATGACGGCTTCCAGCGATTTGTTGCGCCGTTCCAGTTGTTCGAACAGACGCTTCTTGTCGTCAATGCTGCGATGGGCGCCGATCATCCGCGCCACCGTGCCGTCGGGGTTACGGGCGATCACATAGCCACGGTCCTCGATCCACATCCAGGAGCCGTCGCGCGTGCGACAGCGGTATTCGGCCTGGTAGTGATGGGAGCGTTGTTGCAGGTGGTCGTCGAACAAAGCCATCACCTGCGGGTAATCATCGGGATGGATCACGCTTTCCCACGTCAGCACGGTGTTATCGAGTGAGTGAGGCGGATACCCCAGCATCGTGTACCAGCCAGGGTTGCGGTAGACGAAACCGGTGTTGGCGTTCCAGTCCCAGATGCCATCGCTGACCAGCTCAAGGATGGTGTGCAGCACACCTTCGTCCAGACCGGACAGGTCGAGGCGCAGCATATCGATGTTCGAGGCGTCGCCCATCGTCGTTTCCTCAATCAGCCTTGATATCAAAATGCTCGTCCAAGGAAGAAGAGTAGCTGATGGGGCGGGGGGGCACTAGCGGGGTTCGCTCTGTTGGGGCGCTGACGAGGGCCGGGGGTGGACGGTCTGTGTGGGACTCAAGCGCTGGGGGGAAGATCGCAGCCTCGTTGCACGCGTCAGCTCCTACTTTGTCATTCGGGTTGGGGTTTGCCCCATTGCTGCATCGCAAATTCGACAAAGCTGCGCAGTTTGGGCAACCGATAGCGATCCTGGGCATACATCAGGTTCATTGGCCGGTGGGGGAGTTGATAGTCCTGCAGCAGCGCGACCAGATGGCCTTCTTCCAGGTCTTGCGCCACCAGTGCATCGGGCAGCATCACCACGCCCATGCCGGCCAGGGCCGCGCGATGCAGTCCTGAGGAACTGTTGATCAGCATCGGCCCGGTCACCGGCACCTTGATTTCACCTTCCGGCCCGTTGATGGGCCAGTGATCCTGGGCGAAGCGCCACTCGTCGCCGGCGGAATAGGCGAAGGACAGGCAGTCGTGCTGCTCAAGCTCAGCGGGTCTTTGCGGCGTGCCTCGGCGCGCCAGGTAGGCCCTGGATGCGCAGATGGTCAGGGTGTAGTCCATCAATGGTCGGGCGATCAGCTTAGGGTCGATGGGGCCGAGACGGATGGCGACGTCGAAACCGTGATCCAGCAGGTCCAGGCGTTGGTTGGTCAGCACCACGTCGAGTTTAAGCTGGGGATGGAGCCGGCTGAATTCGGCCAGCGCCGGGGCAAGTCGCTCGGTGCCAAAGGTCAGTGGCGCGGTGATGCGCAAGGTGCCGGTGGGCTCGCCTTGCGTCTGCTCGGCCAGTCGTTCGGAATCGGCCACCAGCCCGAGTACTTCCAGGCAGCGCTGGTAATAGGAAGAGCCGAATTCCGTCAGGCGCTGGCGCCGCGTCGTACGGTTGATCAGGCGCACGCCAAGACGTTCTTCCAGTGCGCGAAGGTGATTACCCACCATGGTGGTGGACATTTCGCACGCCTGGGCCGCCGCTGTGAGGCTCCCGGTTTCCACCACTTTGACGTAAACCGTCATTGCCTGAAAAAGATCCATTATCAAGCCTGGCTTTAAAATGATTGAAGGAATGTAGCGTTTATCCAGCAAGAGTGGCTAACCATACTGGAAAAAACCACCTGATGGAGCTTGAAGCCATGACCGCCGCCTGCCTGATGACCACCTACCAACCCCTGGCGCTGAATTTTACCCATGGGTTGGGTACGCGCCTGTGGGATCAGGACGGTCGCGAGTACCTGGATGCGGTGGCGGGCGTGGCTGTGACCAACGTCGGCCATTCCCACCCTCGACTGGTGGAGGCTATCAGCGAGCAGGCTGGCCTGCTGCTGCACACCTCCAACCTGTACGGCATCGACTGGCAGCAACGGTTGGCGAAAAAACTCACTCAGCTCTCAGCCATGGATCGGGTGTTTTTTAACAACTCTGGTGCCGAGGCCAACGAAACCGCACTGAAACTGGCGCGCCTTTATGGCTGGCACAAAGGTATCGAGCAGCCACTGGTGGTGGTCATGGAGAATGCGTTTCACGGACGCACATTGGGCACCTTGTCCGCCAGTGATGGCCCGGCGGTGCGCTTGGGCTTCAATCGGTTGCCGGGGGATTTCATCAAGGTGCCATTCGGTGATCTGGCGGCGCTGGAAAATATTCAGCAGGTTCATGGCGAGCGCATCGTTGCGGTACTGGTGGAACCGATCCAGGGCGAAAGCGGTGTGCAACTGGCGCCGCCCGGCTATCTCAAGGCCTTGCGTCAACTGTGCACCCGGCGCGCCTGGTTGCTGATGCTCGACGAGATCCAGACCGGTATCGGCCGCACCGGCCAATGGTTTGCCTTCCAGCACGAAGGCATCGTGCCGGACGTCATGACCCTGGCCAAGGGGTTGGGCAATGGCGTGCCCATCGGCGCCTGCGTGGCCCGGGGCAAAGCGGCCGAACTGTTTACCCCTGGCAGCCACGGCAGCACCTTCGGCGGTAATCCGCTGGCCTGCCGGGTGGGCTGCACGGTGCTGGACATCATCCAGGAGCAAGGTTTGCTGGACAACGCCAGGCATCAGGGTGAACAGTTGCTCAACCGGCTGACGGCCGAACTGGCGGACAACCCGAACGTGCTGGCGATTCGCGGCCAGGGCTTGATGATCGGCGTCGAACTCAAGCAACCGGTCCGCGACCTGAGCCTTTGTGCCGCACGTGACCACGCTCTGCTGATCAATGTCACTCGCGGCAAGACCATCCGCCTGCTGCCCCCGTTGACCATTGATGGGCGGGAAGTGGAGATGATCGTCAGGGGGGTGAGCCGGTGCCTGGCGCAGGATTAAGGCAAGTGCGACACGGCTGGACGGAATTTTTGCCAATTGCCGTGTTCCAACGCCAGCCAGAGTCGATACTGGCACTTCAGAATTAAAATACCAGGAGCACCTTCATGTTCACCTCGCGTCGCTTGATTGTTGTCGCAACCGCTGTGGCCCTGCTGTCCGGCTGCGCGTCGCCTAATCCTTATGACAACCAGGGGCAGGCCTCCACAGAGTCCTCCGGCATGAGCAAGACTGCCAAGTACGGCGGCCTCGGTGCCCTGGCCGGTGCGTTGGCCGGTGCGGCCATCGGTCACGATAACCGTGGCAAGGGTGCATTGATCGGCGCTGCGGTCGTGGGGGCTTCCGCGGCCGGCTACGGTTACTACGCCGACCAGCAGGAAAAGAAACTGCGTGCCAGCATGGCCAATACCGGCGTTGAAGTGCAGCGTCAGGGCGACCAGATCAAACTGATCATGCCGGGCAACATCACCTTCGCCACCGACTCGGCGAACATCGCGTCCAGTTTCTACCAGCCGCTGAACAACCTGGCCAACTCCCTCAAGGAGTTCAACCAGAACCAGATCGAAATCGTGGGTTATACCGACAGCACCGGCAGCCGCCAGCACAACATGGATCTGTCGCAACGTCGTGCACAGAGCGTGGCGACCTACCTGACGTCCCAAGGTGTCAGTGGCGCCAACCTGACGGCCCGCGGTGCCGGCCCGGACAATCCGGTGGCCAGCAACGCCGACGTCAATGGCCGCGCGCAAAACCGCCGTGTCGAAGTCAACCTCAAGGCCATTCCGGGCCAGCAATACCAGACAGCGCCGCAGCAGGGGCAGACTTACCAGCAGTACCCATAACCGCTGGGCGGTAAATGAAAGGGGGGCCCCTGAAAACAGGGGCCCCCTTTTTTGCGGCTAGCGTTTGGACCTTTGTGGCGAGGGAGCTTGCTCCCGCTGGGCTGCGAAGCAGCCCCCAAAATCTATCGACTCAATCCCCAGACACATCGTGGTGGCTGGTTTTGGGCCTGCTGCGCAGTCCAGCGGGAGCAAGCTCCCTCGCCACAACAGTGTTCACTTTAGTAGATAGGTTCAGTTAGCCTCTTTCACCGCACTCAAGAACGCGCACGTGCGCTCCTGCTGCGGGTTTTCGAAGATCTGCGCCGGAGTGCCCTGTTCGTGGATCTGCCCTTTGTAGAAGAAGCACACCCGGTCGGCGAATTCCCGGGCGAAGCCCATCTGGTGGGTCACCATCAGCATGGTCAGGTTGTGCTCGGCTCCCAGTTTGCGGATCACATTCAGCACTTCGCCACACAGTTCCGGATCGAGTGCCGAGGTCACTTCGTCAAACAGCATCACCTTGGGTCGCATCGCCAGCGCCCGGGCAATCGCCACCCGTTGTTGCTGGCCGCCGGACAACTGCGAAGGGTAATGGTCGAGCTTGCTGCCCAGCCCTACCAGCTCCAGTAAATCGGCGGCGCGCTCCCGGGCTTCCTTCGGATTCATGCCCAGCACCTGCACCGGCGCCTCGATCACGTTTTGCAGCGCGGTCATGTGGGGAAACAGATTGAAGCTCTGGAACACCATGCCGATCTTGCCGCGCACACGGCGGATGTGCCGGTCGTTGGCCGGCACCAGCACGCCGTTGCGGTTGGGCATGTGGGTCAGGGAGTCATCTTCGATGCGGATCTGGCCCTGGTCGATGCCTTCCAGGGTCATCAACACCCGCAACAATGTGGACTTGCCCGAGCCGCTGGGGCCGATGATCGCGACTTTTTCACCGGGCGCGACATCCAGGTTCAGATGGTCGAGCACCGTAAAGCTGCCATAGCTTTTGGTCACGTCCTGGAAACTCACGATCGGCCGGGACGGTGTCTGATCTTGCATGGCCGGGGCCTCCTGCTGCGACGCCAGCGTGCTGCGCCGGGACAAATCGGTGGGCGAGGACAGGGGTAAAGTCATTAGCGTAGCTCCATGCGCGTTTCAAGGCGCCGTACCAGATAGGCCAAGGCGAGGCTCAGGGCGAGGAAGAACAGGCCGACCATGGTGATCGGTTCCAGGTAACGGAAATGCTCGGAGCCGATGTTCTTGGCCTGCTGCATGATTTCCACCACGGTGATCGCCGACAGCACCGGCGTGTCCTTGAGCATCGCCACCAGGTAATTGCCCAGCGGCGGTATGATCGGCCGCAGCGCCTGGGGCAGGATGATGTTGCGGTAAGCGTTGTACGGAGCGATGTTCAGTGCCGTCACCGCTTCCCACTGCGCCCGCGGCACCGCGTCGAGGCCGCTGCGATAGACCTCGGCGATGTAGCAGGCGTAGTGCAGGCCGATACCCAGGATCCCCACTTGCATGGCCGTCAGGCTCAAGCCGTAGTTAGGCAGCACGTAATAGAGGAAATACACCTGGATCAGCAGCGGCGTACTGCGGATGAACTCGATCACGGCGGTGGCCGGCCATGACAGCCAGACTTTCCGGCTGCGCCGACCAATTGCCAGGAACAGCCCCAGGACAATCGCGATCAGAAAGCCGATCAGGGTGATGCCCACCGTATTGAGCGAGGCGCGCAGCAAGTCCGGCAGGATCTGTGCGGCGTAGGACCAGTCGAACAGGGTCATGACAGACCTCCACGCATCCGGCCCCGGCTCAGTCGTCGTTCGACATGGCGCATACCCAGGTTAATGGCCTGGGCGAGGATGAAATACATCACCAGCGCCAGGCTGAAGATCTCCAGGGTCTGGAAGGTTGCCTGATCCAGCTGCCGCGCGCGGAAGCTCAGGTCGGACAACGTGATCAACGACACCAGCGACGTGTTCTTCAGCAACTCGATCAGCAGGTTGGTGCCCGGTGGGATCGCCGCCAGCAGGGCCTGGGGCAGGATGATCCGTTTGAAGCGCTTGAAGCCGCTGAAATTCAGCGCCGTGCAGGCTTCGTATTGCCCCTTGGCCACCGAGCTGATGGCGCCGCGCATGACTTCGGCACCATAAGCGCCGATGTGCAGGCCCAGGCCGACAATCGCCACAGCATAGGGGCTCAACTCAACGTTGAACGGCGGCAGTGGTAGCACGAAGAACAACCAGAACAACTGCACCAGCAGCGACGTGCCACGAAACACTTCGATGTAGGTGATGGAAAACCAGCGCAGCGCTCGCCACGGTGACAGCCGCCCCAAGGCCGCCAGGACCGCGGCGACGATCGCCAGCAGTGAGCCGAGAAAGGTCACCTGAAGCGTGACCCAGGCCCCTTGAATCAATAACGGAAGTAATTCGCCCATGGTTCAACCCGATATCCGATGAAGCAGGGAACAGGCATCACGCACTGCGCGTCATGCCCGTTTCGGCTATGGCTGAGCGCAGAGCTCGGCCGCGGTTTTGCTGGTCACGTTGGACTTGTCGAAACCGAACGGCGCAACGGCCTTGAGGTGTTCTTCAGAGCCTAGCCATTTCTTCAGCTCGGCATTGACCGCATCGCGCAGGTCTTTGTCTTCGGGGCGGAAGGCGAGGGCGCCGTAGCCGATGTGCGACGGGTCGTCCTTGAACTCGGTCATCGCCTCAACCTTGTCACCGCCCTTGCTGGCCAGGCCCTTCATGGTCAGTTGCGTGCCGACGGCAGCGTCCGCGCGACCGGCGCGCACCGCTTGCAACTGCGCGGTGGTGTCGGGGACCTGAAGGATCTGCTCATCCTTGACCCCGGAATCCCGGGCGTACGCCAGGTTCACCGTACCGGCCATGATTGCCAGCTTCACGTCCGGTTGTTTGGCGATGTCTTCATAGCTGTGCAGTTGCTTGGGATTGCCCTTGGCCACGAGCAGGGCATCGGGCAGCTGGTATTGCGGATCGGTGAACAATACCTGCTTGCAGCGCGCCGGCGTGATGTACATCCCGGCGGCAATCACATCGAATCGGCCGGCGCGCAGGCCGGGAATCAGCGAGCCCCATTCGGTGAGCACGCCGTTGACCTGCTTGATGCCCATCTTGGCGAAGATGATCTTGGCGATTTCCGGTGATTCACCGGTAACGGTGCCGTCGGTTTCGGTAAAGGCGAACGGCGTTTCGTTGGCGTAGCCGATCCGGATGCTGCTGTTGCTTTTGACGGTATCGAGGGTGGCGGCGTGAACGCTGCCAGCCAGGCCAAGTACGGCACAAGTCATTAAGAGCCGACGCAGGGGCGCGCATGTGGCGGGAAGGAAATTGCTCATCGGTAAAATCTCCTGTTTCTTGTGGATCCGTCGTTTGACGGCTCTGTGGTAGGAGGCAGTGTTACAAGAGCAAAGCGTACAGCGGCTGATCCGGCCTTGGCCTGGAATCGGGAGCGGCGCCGGTACAGGTCGATCCGGCTTTTTTGTCGGGGTGGTGAACCCGCCTGGATGACAACCTTGGACCGAGCATACAAAAGCCCCGGCACCGATTGTATTGCACTAGGACAATTGCTTTGTCGCCGTTGCCGCGGGATGCTGTGCGCACCAGAACACACGCGGGTTGCAGCGTCATGGAAAAGTGGAAATCAGCCTTGGACGCGGCCCGTAGCGGTGAGTCCAAATACAAGATTCTGGTACAGGCCATTGCTGACGATATCGAGCAGGGCGCCCTGGCCAATGACCAACGCCTGCCGCCGCAACGGCAAGTGGCCGACGCCATGGGCATCAGCGTGCAGACCGTCACCAATGCCTACAAGGAGCTGGAGCGCCAGGGGCTGGTGCGCTGTGAAGTGGGGCGCGGCAGCTTCGTTTCGCGACGTATGAGTGATCGGGTCGCAACCTACATTCTCGACAGCCCCGAACGCGCGCTGGTGGATTTTTCCATCACGCGAATCATGCACACCCGCGAGCACGACCAGTTCTGGCGCGACACCTGCCTTCAATTGAGCACCGAAGAAGATCAGCCGTGGATTCATGCTTTTCGTCCGATCGCAGGTTTTGAATCCCATCGCGAAGCGGCCGCCCAATGGATCGGCCGCCAGAGGTTGAAGGTTGATCGCAATGACATATTGATCACCAACGGCGCAGCCCATGGGATCTTCCTTGCTCTTGCTTCCCTGGCCGGCCCCGATGATGTGGTGCTTTGCGAAGGGGTGACCGACCACGGGGTGATCGGCAATTCCCAGGTGCTGGGTTTCACCCTCAAGGGCCTGGAGATGGATCGCTATGGCATCGACCCTGAACACTTCGAGGACATGTGCAGCAACGAGCGCATCACCGCGCTGGTGTGCACGCCGAACCTGAACAACCCCACCACCAGCCTGATGCCCGACACCCGCCGGCGGGAAATCGCCGAGATTGCCCGGCGCTTTGGTGTGCACATCATCGAAGATGACGTATACGGTCCGCTGCTGGACGAGCGCCGTGCGCCGCCCATCAGCCACTACCTGCCGGAGCTGTCGTTCTATTGCACCAGCATGACCAAGTCGGTGCTCACGGGGCTGCGCATCGGTTATCTGGTGGTGCCCAAGCGCCTGGCGCTACGCACCGAGAGCATCCTGCGGGTCAACAGTTGGATGGCCACGCCCATGGTGTCGGAGATCGCCGCCCGCTGGATTCGCGATGGCCGCGCCGAGTCGCTGGTGCAGTTGCAACGACGGCTGTTGGCCGGGCGCCAGGCGATGGTGACCGAGTACATGGGCGAGCATTTGCTGGGCCAGCATCCTCACGCCTTGAATGCCTGGATAGGCATCCCACCCCGGTGGGAGGTGGACAGCCTGGTGCGGGCGCTGCGGCACAAACACATCGCCGTAACCTCTCCCGACCCGTTCACCGTGCGCGGCACCCCCAAACCCCGTGCGGTGCGAGTATGCGTAGGCGCCGAATGCAGCGATGAGGAAATGCGCCATGCGCTGATCGGCATGCGCGAGATGTTTGACCAGTATCCGCAGGTGCATGATTTTTAACTGTGGGAGCGAGCCTGCTCGCGATAGCGGCGTAACAGCCAACAAAAACTGTGGCTGTACTGTCCCCATCGCGAGCAGGCTCGCTCCCACAGGGGATTTGTAGTGGTCGAGGATTTGGGGCCGGACAATCATTGATTAAATTGCCCTAGTACATTCATCACCACAATCCAGCCCTCTTAGACTGCGCCCAACACATCAGCTCGGGACGCGGTCATGGCAGTGTTGCAGCTACAGGATGTCTACCTCGCTCGCCAGCGCATCGAATCGCTGGTGCGGCGTACGCCCATGGAGCATTCCCCCAGCCTGTCACGGCTGATGGGGGTGGCGGTGTACCTCAAGCTTGAATCCCTGCAAATCACCGGCAGCTTCAAATTGCGTGGTGCGAGCAATGCCGTGGCCCAGCTCAGCCCCGAGCAAAAGGCCCTCGGCGTGGTCACCGCTTCGACCGGCAATCATGGTCGGGCGCTGGCCCATGCCGCTTCGCAACAAGGCGTCAAGGCGATTGTCTGCCTGTCGAACCTGGTGCCGGCCAACAAGGTCCAGGCGATCCGCGACCTCGGCGCCCAGGTGTGCATCGTCGGTCAGTCCCAGGACGATGCCCAGCGCGAAGCCGAACGCATCGCCAGAGAGCAGGGTGCGACCTTTCTGCCGCCCTTCGACCATTCGGCGATCATCGCCGGCCAGGGCACCCTCGGCCTGGAGATCCTCGAACAACAGCCGGACGTGGCCCAGGTGCTGGTGCCGTTGTCCGGTGGCGGCCTGTTCGCCGGCGTGGCGCTGGCGCTCAAAAGTGCGAATCCGGCGATTCAGGTGCATGGCATCAGCATGGCCCGAGGCGCCGCCATGGGCGCCAGCCTCGCCGCCGGGCATCCGGTGGAAGTCGAGGAGTTGCCCACCCTGGCGGACTCCCTCGGCGGCGGCATCGGCCTGGACAACCGCTACACCTTCGACATGACCCGGCAACTGAGCGATGACCTGCACCTGCTTTCAGAAGCTTCCATCGCCAATGCCTTGCGCCACGCCTATCACGAGGAGCGCCTGGTGCTTGAGGGCGCTGCCGTGGTGGGTATTGCCGCTTTGCTCGACGGCCTGATCGAACCGCGCGGCCCCATTGTGCTGGTGATCAGCGGGCGCAACGTCGACACCGAACAACATGCCCGCGTGATCGCCGGTGCCCCTCAATAACCTTCAGCCGCAACGGAGCCAGCCATGAGTGAAGTCACCCTATTGAGCGAAGCGGATCTGCGCAGTTGCGTGGCCCTCGACTTGCCCAGCATCGACGCCATTGAGCAGGCCTTCGTGCTGCTGGCAACGGCAGCCGTGGCGATGCCGCCGATCCTGCGGCTGGACATCCCCGAACATAACGGTGAGGTGGATGTGAAGACCGCTTACCTGCCGGGTCTGGAGCGGTTTGCGATCAAGGTCAGCCCAGGCTTTTTCGATAATCCGAAACTCGGCCTGCCCAGCCTCAACGGCATGATGATGCTGTTGTCGGCGCGCACCGGTTTGCTCGAGGCGCTGTTACTCGACAACGGCTACCTCACTGCCGTGCGCACGGCCGCGGCCGGGGCGGTGGCGGCGCGCTGCCTGTCCCGCCCGCAGAGCCGCAGTGTCGCGTTGATCGGTGCCGGCGAGCAGGCCGCGTTGCAGCTTCAGGCGCTGCGCCTGGTGCGGCCCATCGAGGAGGTGCGGGTCTGGGCTCGCGATGCACAAAAGGCCCAGGCCTTCAGTGCCGAACTGGCACGTGAGACGGGGCTTTCGGTGACACCGTGCGCAACGCTCGACGCCGCGCTGGAAGGTGTGGACATCGCCATTACCTGCACACCCAGTCGTGAGCCGCTGATCGAGTCCCGGCATCTGCATCCCGGCCTGCATATCACGGCGATGGGCTCGGACGCGGAGCACAAGAACGAGATTTGTCCGCAAGCCCTGGCGGCAGTCGACTGCTACGTCGCTGATCGCCTGAGCCAGACCCGCGTGCTCGGCGAATTGCATCACGCCCTGGCGGCCGGTGTCGTCGGCGATGAGTCGGCGTTGCTGGAGCTGGGCCAGGTGTTGGCGGGGCAGCGGGCCGGGCGGACCGATGAGGCGCAAGTCACCTTGTGCGACCTCACCGGCACCGGCGCCCAGGACACCGCCATCGCCAACCTGGCTTTCGAGCGGGCGCGGGCGGCAGGCAAGGGTTTCCCATTCGGTCGTTGACCGATCTTTTATTCGTGCGTCATTGATCAGAGGGCAGGTGGATGTCAGAGATAGTCGTCAATCTTCCGTTCCAGCGGGAGGAATACGCCCAGCGCCTGGCGAAGGTCCGTGTGGCCATGCAGGTCCAGGGCCTGGAGCTGTTGCTGGTCACCGATCCGTCGAACATGGCCTGGCTCACCGGCTACGACGGTTGGTCGTTCTACGTACACCAGTGCGTGCTGCTGGCGCTGGACGGCGAGCCCGTGTGGTTCGGTCGCGGCCAGGATGCCAACGGTGCCAAACGCACGGTGTTCATGCAGGCCGAGAATATCGTCGGCTACCCGGACATCTACGTGCAGTCGCGCGAACGCCATCCCATGGACTACCTGTCCCGGGAAGTGATCAGCGCTCGTGGCTGGGGCGCGCTGACCATCGGCGTGGAGATGGACAACTACTACTTCAGCGCCGCCGCATACCTGTCGCTGCAAAAACATTTGCCGCAGGCCAAACTGGTGGACGCGGTGGGCCTGGTGAACTGGCAGCGGGCGGTCAAGTCCCCCCAGGAAATCGCCTACATGCGCATCGCCGCGCGCATCGTCGAGAACATGCACGGTCGGATTCTGGAGCGGATCGAGCCGAGTATGCGCAAGAACGAACTGGTGGCCGAGATCTACAGCAGCGGCATCCTTGGGGCCGATGGTCATGGCGGCGATTACCCAGCCATCGTGCCCTTGCTGCCCACTGGTGCCGACGCCAGCGCGCCGCACCTGACCTGGGACGACTCGCCGTTCGAGAAGGGCGCCGGGACTTTTTTCGAGATTGCCGGTTGCTACAAGCGTTACCACTGCCCGCTGTCACGCACCATCTACCTGGGCAAGCCGCCGCAGCATTTTCTCGACGGCGAAAAAGCCGTGGTCGAGGGCATCGCCGCCGGCCTGGACGCGGCCAAGCCGGGCAACACCACGGGCGACATCGCCGTGGCGTTTTTCAAAGTGCTGGAGAAGTTCGGCATCCACAAGGACAGCCGTTGCGGCTACCCGATCGGTATCAGTTACCCACCGGATTGGGGCGAGCGCACCATGAGCCTGCGCCCCGGCGACACCAGCGTGTTGCAGCCGGGCATGACGTTCCACTTCATGCCGGGATTGTGGATGGACGATTGGGGCCTGGAAATCACCGAAAGCATCCTGATCACCGAAACCGGCGTCGAGACGCTGTGCAACGTGCCTCGTCAATTGTTCGTGAAGGATTGAGCCATGACTGACTTGCCTGCCAATCCCATCAGCGCCACGGTCGATTTCACCCGCGAGGGCGTACAGCACGGTTTCCTCAAACTGCCGTATTCGCGAGACGATTCGGCCTGGGGCGCGGTGATGATTCCCATCACCGTGATCCAGCGCGGCAGCGGCCCGACGGCGTTGCTCAGTGGTGGCAACCACGGCGATGAGTACGAAGGCCCGGTAGCCCTGAGCAAGCTGGCACAACGGTTGACCGCGCAAGAGGTGAGCGGAAGGGTGATTATCGTGCCGTTCATGAACACCCCGGCGTTCCATGCCGCACGCCGGACTTCGCCCATCGACAAGGGCAATCTCAACCGCAGTTTTCCCGGCAAGCCGGACGGTACCGTCACCGAGAAAATCGCCGATTACTTCAACCGTACATTGCTGCCTTTGGCCGACATCGTCCTGGACATCCACTCCGGTGGCCGCACTCTGGATTTCCTGCCATTCGCCGCCTGCCACGTGTTGCCGGACAAGCAGCAACAGGCCCGTTGCGAGGCGGGGATGCTGGCGTTCAATGCGCCGTATTGCATGCGCATGCTGGAACTGGACGCCGGGGCGATGTACGACACTGCCGCCGAATCCCAGGGCAAGGTGTTTGTCACCACCGAACTGGGCGGTGGCGGCTCATCGACGGCCCGCAGCGTGGCGATTGCTGAGCGCGGCGTACGCAATCTGCTGATCCACGCAGGCATCCTGCGCGGCGAAATCGAGCTACAGCCATCGATGATGCTCGATATGCCCGATGCCAGTTGCTTCATCGCCAGCGAACACGACGGCCTGCTGGAAATGTGCCGCGACCTGGGGGAACACGTGACTCAGGGTGAGGTGGTGGCGCGTATCTACGACGCCACCCGCAGCGGCGTTGCCCCCGTTGAATACCGCGCCGCCCGCAGCGGGCTGCTGGCGGCCCGACACTTTCCGGGGCTGGTGCAGTGTGGCGATACCTTGGCAGTGATTGCGGATGTGTTGGCGTGAGTCGGGTTGGCACTGAACTTGTGGCGAGGGGATTTATCCCCGCTGGGTTGCGCAGCGACCCTACAACCTGACACTTCGGTATGGCAGACAGATTGAGTCAGTAACTTGGGGGCTGCTTCGCAGCCCAGCGGGGATAAATCCCCTCGCCACAATTGATGTATGCCTTGAGTTTTTAATCACCGGGAGCCCGGCCCATGCACAAGCTCGACCGCTATGACCTCAAGATCCTGCAGATCCTCGCGGAGGATGGACGGATCACCAAGTCGAGTCTGGCCGAGGCGATCAACCTTTCGGTGACGCCGGCCTGGGAGCGGGTGCGCAAGCTGGAAATGGCAGGGCTGATCACCGGCTATCGGGCGCAGATCGACTGGGGCGCGGTGTTCAAGCGTCAACAGGTGCTAGTGGAAATCACCCTGGCCCGACACACCGCCCAGGACATGCGTCGCTTCGAGCAGCGCATGGCCACCGCCCCGCAAGTCGCGTTCTGTTACGCCACCGGTGGCGGGGTGGATTACCTGGCGATGATCCAGTCTCCGGATATCGATCACTACCAGCGCTTTGTCGATCAACTGCTGCTCGAAGACCTCGGCATCGAGCGCTATTTCACCTACATCGTCACCAAAACCATCAAGACCGGCGGCGCCTTGCCGGCGGAGCTGGCACCGTCAACCTGAGCACCGCAGAAATCACTTTTACAGCCCCTTGTTTCAGAAAAAACCAAGCAATGACCCACGGCAAACACCCGATTATCCAAGTGCCGCTGCCCTAGCATGGTTTCACGCACACGGTCTGGAGTGAACGTCATGACTTATCAACATCCGCTGCTGTTCAAAGCGCTTTGCTACATCAACGGCCAGTGGGTCCACAGCGACAGCGGCCAGAGCATTGCCGTGCACAACCCCGCCACCCGCACGGTGATCGGCCATGTGCCGATGCTCGATCAGCCGCAGATTGTCGCGGCGGTGGACGCGGCCCAGCAAGCATTCCCCGCGTGGCGTGAACAGAGCCAGGATGCCCGGGGCGAGATTCTACGACGCTGGGCGGCGTTGATCGTCGAACACAGTGAAGACCTGGCGCGCATCCTCAGCCTGGAGCAGGGCAAATCCCTGGCCGAATCCCGTGGCGAAATCGCCTATGCCGCAAGCTTCATTCCCTGGTTCGCTGAAGAGGCCCGGCGCTTGTACGGGCAGAACATCCCCAGCCACATTCCCAACGCCCACCTGGGCACCCTCAAGGAGCCAGTGGGCGTCTGCGCGCTGCTCACGCCGTGGAATTTTCCGTCGGCGATGATCACCCGCAAGGCCGCCGCTGCCCTGGCTGCCGGTTGCACCGTGGTCATCAAACCGGCCCACGAAACGCCGTACTCGGCTTTGGCCTTGGCGCAATTGGCCGAGGAGGCGGGTTTTCCTGCCGGGGTCTTCAACGTGGTGTTGGGTGAGCCGCAGATGACCATGGAAACCCTGGTCAAGGATCGCCGTGTCCGCTCAGTGAGCTTCACCGGCTCGACTCGGGTCGGCAAACTGGTGCTGCAAGCCGCCGCCCATGATGTGAAGAAAGTCGCCCTGGAGTTGGGCGGCAACGCGCCGTTCATTGTCTGCGCCGATGCTGACCTGGCGCTGGCGGTAAAAGTCGCCGTGGAGGCGAAGTTCCAGACCTCGGGCCAGGATTGCTGCGCGGCGAACCGGATCATGGTCCAGCGCCCGGTTTATCAGGCGTTCCTCAGCCGTTTCGCCGCGGCGGTTCGGGCGTTGCGGGTCGGCCCGGCCATGGTCGATCAGCAGGAGCAGGATGTGGATATTGGCCCGTTGATGCACCAGGCGGCATTCGACGTAACTGCCGACCGGGTCGCCGATGCTCTGGCCCTTGGCGCCCAGCGCCTGGTCGGTGGCGAGGCCCATGCCTTGGGCGGGTTGTTCTACCAGCCAACGGTGCTGGCTGATGTCACGCCGCAGATGCGCATCTACCGCGAAGAAAATTTCGCGCCCATCGCCGGGGTGATGCCATTTGACACTCTGGATGAAGCCATCGAAATGGCCAACGACACCGAGTACGGACTGGCAGCCTATATTTGCTCCAACCGCCTGGACCTCATTTATCCACTGATTCGCCGTCTCGACCACGCCATGGTCGCGATCAACGGTGTCAAGTTCACCGGCCATCCGATTCCCTTCGGTGGCATGAAAGCCTCGGGCCTTGGCCGCGAGGGTGGCAGCGAGGGCTTCGAGCCCTTCGTCGAAACCAAATACTTTTGCCTGCACCATCAAGGCCAGTTCCCAGGAGAATCCGCATGAGCCAGGAATTCAACACGCTGTTCGAACAAGACCGTGCGCATTTCATGCACCCCTCGACCCACGCCCACGACCACGCCAGCGGTGCGCTCAAGGGCCGGATCATCAAGAGCGCAGCGGGCATCCGCATTCGCGACCATGAAGGCCGTGACTTCATCGACGCCTTTGCCGGCCTCTACTGCGTGAACATCGGCTACGGCCGCACCGAAGTGGCCGATGCCATCTACAAGCAGGCCAAGGAACTGGCCTACTACCACACCTACGTCGGCCACTCGAGCGAGGCGATCATCGAACTGTCCAGTCGCATCATGGACTGGGCACCGGAAGGGATGAAAAAGGTCTACTACGGCCTGTCCGGTTCCGATGCCAACGAAACCCAGGTCAAACTGGTGCGTTACTACAACAACGTGCTGGGCCGGCCGCAGAAGAAGAAAATCATCTCTCGCGATCGTGGCTACCATGGTTCGGGCATCATGACCGGCAGCCTGACTGGGCTGGCGACCTTCCACCAGCATTTCGACCTGCCGGTGGAAGGGGTCAAGCACACCGTGTGCCCCCATTGGTATCGCAAGGCCCCGGCGGGCATGGACGAAGGCACGTTCGTACGCTACTGCGCCGATGAGCTGGAAAAAATGATCCTGGCTGAAGGGCCGGACACCGTGGCGGCGTTCATTGGTGAGCCTTTGATGGGCACGGGCGGGATCATTGTTCCGCCGGCCGGTTATTGGGACGCGATCCAGGCGGTGCTGAAAAAGTATGACGTGTTGCTGATTGCCGATGAAGTGGTCTGCGCCTTCGGTCGCCTGGGCTCGAAGATGGGCAGCCAGCGCTACGGTATGAAGCCGGACCTGATCACCACCGCCAAAGGCCTGACCAGCGCGTATGCACCGTTGTCGGCGGTGATCATCGGGGAAAAGGTCTGGAGTGTGATTGAAAAAGCCTCCCAGACCGAAGGCGCCATGGGGCATGGCTGGACCTATTCAGGGCATCCGATCTGCGCGGCGGCGGCACTGGCCAACCTCGACATTCTCGAGCGGGAAAACCTCACCGCCAACGCCGAGGATGTCGGCGGCTACCTGAACCGCCGGCTGCGTGAAAGCCTCGAAGGCCATCCGCTGGTGGGTGAAGTGCGCGGTGATGGCATGCTTGCGGCGGTGGAGTTCATGGCTGATCGCGAGCAGCGCAGCGCTTTTGATCCGGCGCTGAAAGTCGGCCCCAGGGTCTCGGCCGCTTGCCTGGAACGCGGCATGATCGCCCGCGCCATGCCCCACGGCGACATCCTGGGCTTCGCCCCGCCGCTGATCCTGACCCGCGAAGAGGCGGACCTGATCGTCGACATCACCAAAGGGGCTATCGATCAGGTGGCGGGTGAAGTGTTGGGGTGAGGGCAGGGTGGCGCAGAACCTGTGACACCAGCTCCCACAGGAGATGGGTGCGGGCACAGACTTTGTGAACACCCCAATCAAAACTGTGGGAGCGAGCCTGCTCGCGAAAGCGGTGTGTCTGAAACGGTGATGCTGGATGTGCCGCCGACATCGCGAGCAGGCTCGCTCCCACAAGGCGTCGGAGTCAAAAAAAGCCCGCCCGATCATGCGATCGGGCGGGCTTTTGGGTGTCGCTTGGAGATTACTTCTTCAAACCGTAATGCTCATCGAGCATGCCGGGTGAATTGGGGGCCTTGGGGGCGTAGTCCCGGGGCGGTTCCTGGACCTCTTTTGGCGGGGTCAGGCGTTCCCGAGGCGTCTGCGCCGCATCAGCGTGCAGGGCGGCCAGCAGGCGTTGGCGAGTCTGCTCGTCGAGGGCCAGGCGATTGGCACCCTCGGACAAATGATCCTGGACGTCCTGGTAGCTCTGAGTGAGTTTTTTCACCAGAGAAGCGGTGCTGTTGAAGTGAGTGACCACTTCATTCTGATAACTGTCGAAACGTTCCTGAATGTCGTCCAGCTGACGTTGCGTGCTGTTAGGCACCGCATTGGGCAGCAGTCGGGCAAGCAGGAATCCAATGGCGACACCGGCAACCAGGGCAAGAGTCGGCAACAGCCAAACTAAGAGCGAGTGTTCCACGAGTCCTTCCTCTATAAACGGCTTTGCTTTACGTTAACGGCTCGGACCTGCGCTGTATACCGCGAAGAACATCGCAATCATGCCAGGCACAGACTTTTAGCTAGACGAGTCGACCCTATTCGGGGTCACGGAGTTCTTTCCCTTGCTTATGCGCGAAACCCCTGTAGTCATTGATGGCCCCGTGGGCCAACTGGAAGCCTTGTACCTGGACAGCGAAGCGCCCCGTGGCCTGGCGCTGATCTGCCACCCCAACCCGGTGCAGGGCGGGACCATGCTCAACAAAGTCGTCTCGACCTTGCAACGCACTGCCCGTGATGCTGGCCTGGTTACGTTGCGTTTCAATTATCGCGGGGTCGGCGCCAGTGCCGGCAGCCATGACATGGGCACCGGCGAAGTCGACGACGCCCAGGCTGCAGCCGATTGGTTGCGGGAAAAATACCCGCAACTGCCGCTCACCCTGTTCGGTTTCTCGTTTGGCGGCTTCGTTGCCGCAAGCCTTGGCGGACGTCTGGAAGCCCAGGGCCAGCCACCCAAGCACCTGTTCATGGTGGCCCCGGCGGTGATGCGCCTGGACGCGCAATCGCCCTTGCCGATGAGCGGCGAGTTGACCGTGATCCAGCCGGAAACCGACGAAGTGGTCGACCCCCAGCTGGTTTACCAATGGTCGGACACGCTCCAGCGCCCCCATGAGCTGCTGAAAGTGGCAGAATGCGGGCACTTTTTCCATGGCAAGCTGACCGATCTCAAGGATCTGCTCCTGCCGCGCCTCTCGAATTGACAGCAGTCTGACAAGCGATAACCCATGACGACTCGTACCCGCATCCTGACCGGCATCACCACCACCGGCACCCCGCACCTGGGCAACTACGCCGGCGCTATCCGTCCGGCGATCCTCGCCAGCCGCGACACCAACGCCGATTCGTTCTATTTCCTGGCCGACTACCACGCCTTGATCAAATGCGATGACCCGTTGCGCATCCAGCGCTCGCGCCTGGAAATCGCAGCGACCTGGCTGGCCGGTGGCCTGGATGTGGACCGCGTGACCTTCTATCGCCAGTCCGACATTCCCGAAATTCCGGAACTGACCTGGCTGCTGACCTGCGTCGCCGCCAAGGGGCTGCTCAATCGCGCCCACGCCTACAAGGCGTCGGTGGACAAAAACGTCGAGGTCGGCGAAGACCCGGATGCCGGCATCACCATGGGGCTGTACAGCTACCCGGTGCTGATGGCCGCGGACATCCTGATGTTCAACGCCCACAAGGTACCGGTCGGTCGCGACCAGATCCAGCACGTGGAAATGGCCCGCGACATCGGCCAGCGCTTCAACCATCTGTTCGGCCAGGGCAAGGAGTTTTTCACCATGCCCGAGGCGCTGATCGAGGAGAGCGTCGCCACCCTGCCGGGCCTTGATGGCCGCAAGATGTCCAAGAGCTATGACAACACCATCCCGTTGTTCAGCAGCGCCAAGGACATGAAGGACGCGATCTCGCGGATCGTCACCGACTCCCGCGCACCGGGCGAAGCCAAGGATCCGGACAATTCCCACCTGTTCACCTTGTTCCAGGCCTTCGCCACGCCAGCGCAGTCCGACGAGTTCCGCAGCGAACTGCTGCAGGGCCTGGGTTGGGGCGAAGCCAAGAACCGCCTGTTCCAATTGCTCGACAGTGAACTGGGCGAGTCCCGCGAACGTTATCACCAGTTGATCGAACGCCCGGCGGACCTTGAAGACATCCTGCAACTGGGCGCGAAAAAAGCCCGGGCCGTGGCCACACCGTTCCTCAACGAACTGCGCGAAGCCGTCGGCCTGCGTTCGTTTGTCAGCCAGGTTCAGGTGGCGACCAGCACGAAAAAGAAAGTGGCCAAAGCCGCACGTTTCGTGAGCTTTCGCGAAGACGACGGCAGTTTCCGCTTCCGTCTGCTGGCCGCCGATGGCGAGCAATTGGTGTTGTCGCGCAATTTTGCCGATGGCAAGACCGCGGGCCAGGTCACCAAGCAACTTCAAGCCGGCCAGCCCCTGGACGTGCGCAGCGACGAGCTGAGCTTCAGTGTCTGGCTTGACGGCGCCTGTGTGGCCGACAGTCCGGCCTTTGCGGACAGCGCCGCTCGGGATGCTGCCATCGAGGCTTTGCGCGTGGCCCTGACGCCAGTTCAGGACTGAACCGGGGCTATTCCGACCATCGGCTCGAATAAGGGCCGATTGCCATTCCCGCGGGCCGTCGCTACAGTGACGGCCCGTTTTTGTTGCCTTGCTAACGAATATGACGCCCCTAGAACGATATCAAGCTGATCTGAAACGCCCGGAGTTCTTCCACGACGCAGCCCAGGAAACGGCAGTGCGGCATTTGCAGCGCCTGTACGACGATCTGGTCGCCGCGTCGAACAACAAGCCGGGCTTGTTGGGCAAACTGTTCGGCAAGAAGGATCAGGTCCCGGTCAAGGGCCTGTATTTCTGGGGCGGTGTCGGCCGTGGTAAAACCTACCTGGTCGACACCTTCTTCGAGGCGTTGCCGTTCAAGGAGAAGACACGGACGCACTTCCACCGCTTCATGAAGCGTGTGCATGAAGAAATGAAGACGCTGGGCGGCGAGAAGAATCCGCTGACCATCATCGCCAAGCGGTTCTCCGACGAGACCCGGGTGATCTGCTTCGATGAGTTTTTCGTTTCCGACATCACCGACGCCATGATTCTCGGCACCTTGATGGAGGAGTTGTTCAAGAACGGCGTGACTTTGGTCGCCACCTCGAACATCGTGCCGGACGGCCTTTACAAGGACGGCCTGCAACGCGCGCGCTTCCTGCCGGCCATTGCGCTGATCAAGGAACACACCGACATCGTCAACGTCGACAGCGGGGTGGACTATCGCCTGCGTCACCTGGAGCAGGCGGAGCTGTTTCACTTCCCCCTGGACGCCGCAGCTGAAGAAAGCCTGCGCAAGAGCTTCCGGGCCCTGACGCCGGAATGCACCCAGGCGGTCGAAAATGATGTGTTGGTCATCGAGAATCGCCAGATCCGCGCCGTGCGGACCTGCGATGACGTGGCCTGGTTCGACTTTCGTGAACTGTGCGATGGCCCTCGTAGCCAGAACGACTACATCGAGCTGGGCAAGATCTTCCACGCGGTACTGCTCAGCAACGTGGAGCAAATGAGCGTCACCACCGACGACATTGCCCGCCGGTTCATCAACATGGTCGACGAGTTCTACGACCGGAACGTGAAGCTGATCATTTCGGCCGAAGTCGAACTCAAGGATCTCTACACCGGCGGTCGCCTGACCTTTGAGTTCCAGCGAACCTTGAGTCGTTTGCTGGAAATGCAATCACACGAATTCCTGGCGCGGGCGCATAAGCCGTAATCCGGTTCGGATAAAAAAAGGCCTGCAATTGCAGGCCTTTTTTGCGCGTGCGAGCTCAACGGCGCACCGCATAACCCTGTGGGAGCGAGCCTGCTCGCGATAGCGGTGTATCAGTCAACATCAATGCTGGCTGCCACACCGCTATCGCGAGCAGGCTCGCTCCCACAGGGTTATGCGGTGCGCCGTTGAGCTCGCACGCGCAAAAAAGGCCTGCAATTGCAGGCCTTTTTTGCGCGTGCGAGCTCAACGGCGCACCGCATAACCCTGTGGGAGCGAGCCTGCTCGCGATAGCGGTGTATCAGTCAACATCAATGCTGGCTGCCACACCGCTATCGCGAGCAGGCTCGCTCCCACATTGGACTGTATTCAACCCTTGATTCACGCCGCCTGCTGAAATTGCTGTCGATACTGGTTCGGCGATAACTCGGTATGTTGGCGGAACAGCCGTGCGAAGAAGCTTGCATCGTCGTAGCCGACTTCATAGCTGATGGTCTTGATGCTTTTGCGGCTGCCGGACAACAAGCCCTTGGCGGTTTCTATACGCAGCCGTTGCAGGTAATGCAGCGGTTTGTCCCCCGTGGCGGTCTGGAAGCGGCGCATGAAGTTGCGGATGCTCATACCGTGCTCCCGAGCGACGTCCTCAAAGCGGAACTTGTCGGCGAAGTGTTCTTCGAGCCAGTGCTGGATCTGCAGGATGATCACATCCTGATGCAGTTTCTGGCCCCCGAAACCGATTCTTCCCGGTGAGTAGCTGCGCTGCACTTCATAGAGAATGTCTCGTGCCACGGCCTGGGCCACGTTGGCGCCGCAGAACCGTTCGATGAGGTAGATATAGAGGTCGCAGGCCGAGGTCGTACCGCCGGCGCAGAACAGGTTGTCGGCGTCGGTCAGGTGCTTGTCCTGGTTGAGGTGGACCTGGGGGAAGCGCTCCTTGAAGGCGTTGAAGAACCGCCAGTACGTGGTGGCTTCCTTGCCATCGAGCAGCCCGGCCTCGGCCAGCCAGAACACCCCGGTCGCCTCGCCGCAGAGCACTGCGCCACGGGCATGCTGTTCCCGCAGCCAGGGCAGGACCTGCGGGTAACGTTGGCAGAGGGTGGCGAAATCATCCCAAAAAGCCGGGAGGATGATCACGTCGGTATTTTCCAGGCCGCCGTCCACCGGCATGATCACGTCGCTGAAGCTGTTCACCGGTTTGCCGTCGGGGCTGACCAGCCGGGTTTCGAACGCCGGTGTCAGGCCGTGGCCCAGTTGTTTGCCGTAGCGCAGGCTGGCCAGGTGGAAAAAATCCTTGGCTTGCATGAGGGTGGAAGCGAAAACCCGGTCGATAGCCAGGATGCTGACGCGCCGCAAGGGCGTGGAGATGTGCTTGGACATAGTTGATCTTTATTTTTATAGGGGAAAGTGGTCACCAGACGGCTGGATCGTCTTATTTTTTGTCGGATGTGTCCAGTGTCCTGTCATCCCTCGCAGGCTTAGGCTCTGTTGGATAACCCCCTCGAACAATAATGCAAAGGTGCGCCATGATCCCCAGAACCCTGTTCAGTTCCGAACACGAACTGTTTCGCGACAGCGTACGAACCTTCCTCGAAAAAGAAGCGGTGCCGTACCACAGTCAGTGGGAAAAACAGGGGCATGTGGATCGTCAGTTGTGGAACAAGGCGGGGGAGGCGGGGATGTTGTGCTCGCATCTGCCAGAGGCTTATGGCGGGCTGGATGCCGATTTTCTCTACAGCACCGTGGTGATTGAAGAAATTGGAAGGCTGGGGCTGACGGGCATCGGCTTCTCTCTGCACTCCGACATCGTGGCGCCCTACATCCTGCACTACGGCAGCGAAGCGCTGAAACACAAATACCTGCCCAAACTGGTGTCTGGTGAGATGGTCACGGCCATCGCCATGACCGAGCCGGGCGCCGGTTCCGACCTGCAAGGCGTGAAGACCACGGCGGTGCTGGAGGGTGATGAGTACATCATCAACGGCTCGAAGACCTTTATCACCAACGGCTTTCTGGCCGATCTGGTGATTGTGGTTGCCAAGACCGATCCGAAAGCAGGCGCCAAGGGCACCAGTCTGTTCCTGGTGGAAGCGGGCACACCTGGCTTCGAAAAAGGCAAGCGCCTGGAGAAGGTCGGGATGAAGGCTCAGGACACTTCGGAGCTGTTCTTCCAGGATGTTCGCGTGCCCAAGGAAAACCTGCTGGGGCAGGCCGGGATGGGCTTTGCCTACCTGATGCAGGAACTGCCCCAGGAACGCCTGACGGTGGCTATTGGCGGCCTGGCGTCGGCCGAAGCGGCGCTGCAATGGACGCTGGACTACACCCGCGAGCGCAAGGCTTTTGGTAAATCCATCGCGGACTTCCAGAACACCCGGTTCAAACTGGCGGAAATGGCGACCGAGATCCAGATCGGTCGGGTCTTCGTCGACCGCTGCCTGGAACTGCATCTGCAAGGCAAGCTCGACGTGCCGACGGCGGCGATGGCCAAGTACTGGGGCACCGACCTGCAGTGCAAGGTGCTCGACGAATGCGTGCAGCTGCATGGCGGCTACGGGTTCATGTGGGAGTACCCGGTCGCCCGGGCGTGGGCCGACGCGCGGGTGCAGCGCATCTATGCCGGGACCAATGAAATCATGAAGGAAATTATTGCGCGGTCGCTTTGATGTCGTAGTGACTGTTAGACCGCTATCGCGAGCAGGCTCGCTCCCACATTGGATTTATGTCTGACCACAACATTGTGATCGACACAGAGCCCATGTGGGAGCGAGCCTGCTCGCGATGGGGGCTATGAACTGATCAAGGCGCCGGGTTCGGCTGATCCTTGTGAATCGCCTCGATCCCCGCCAGCACTTCATCGGACAGCTTCAGGTCGAAGCTGGCGATGTTGCTGTCCAGTTGCTCCAGCGTGGTGGCGCCAATGATGTTGCTGGTCACGAATGGTTGTCGGGTAACGAAGGCCAGGGCCATCTGTGCCGGGTCCAGGCCGTGTTCCCGCGCCAGGGCCACATAACGACTGCATGCGGCTTCCGATTGTGGATTGAAATAGCGCATGAAGCGGCTGTAGAGCGTCAGGCGGCCCTTGGCTGGCCGTGCGCCGCCTTCATACTTGCCCGACAGGAAACCGAACGCTAATGGCGAGTAAGCCAGCAGGCCACACTGTTCGCGGATGGCGATTTCCGAAAGCCCGATCTCGAAACTGCGGTTGAGCAGGTTGTAGGGGTTCTGGATCGACACTGCCCGCGGCCAGCCACGGGCTTCGGCCAGGGCGAGGAACTTCATGGTGCCCCACGGCGTTTCGTTGGACAGGCCGATGTGGCGGATCTTGCCGGCCCGGACCTGCTCGTCCAGGGCCTCGAGGGTTTCCTCCAGCGGGGTGAAATCTTCGTCGGCCTTGTGCTGATAGCCCAACTGGCCGAAGAAATTGGTGCTGCGTTCCGGCCAGTGCAGTTGGTAGAGATCGATCCAGTCGGTCTGCAGGCGCTTGAGGCTGGCGTCCACCGCTTCGACGATATGGCGGCGGTTGTGCTTGAGGTTTTTGTCGCGGATGTAGTCGATGGTGTTGCCCGGGCCTGCGATCTTGCTCGCCAGGATCCAGTCGGCACGGTCGCCGCGGCTCTTGAAATAATTGCCGATGTAGCGCTCGGTGGTGGCGTAGGTCTCGGCCTTGGGCGGTACCGGATACATCTCGGCGGTGTCGATGAAATTGATCCCGGCACCCTTGGCGCGTTCGATCTGGGCGAAGGCCTCGGCCTCGCTGTTCTGCTCACCCCAGGTCATGGTTCCGAGGCACAGGGCGCTCACGTTTAGATCGGTACGGCCTAGCTGGCGATAATCCATCGGGAACTCCTTGGGCAAAACAATCATAAAAGCAGGTTGAATTATTTTTCGCAATCTGCATAATTGCGCACCTCTTTCTGCAGTGGAAGTGATGCGCCGCCGCCGAAGAATCTTGCCGTTGAACGGACGCGCCGACCCGAGCCCCCGAAAGCGTCTGTATCCGGCTGCCTTTGACTTGTCAAAGTACGCACTATTCAGTAAGATCCGCCGTCTAATTTACAGGGCGGCCCCTGAGGCTATAAAGAATGAAAACTTTTACTGCTAAACCGGAAACAGTAAAGCGCGACTGGTTTGTCGTCGACGCTGCTGGTCAGACCCTGGGTCGTCTGGCCACCGAAATCGCGAGCCGTCTGCGTGGCAAGCACAAGCCTGAGTACACCCCTCACGTCGACACCGGTGACTACATCGTCGTCATCAACGCTGAGCAAGTACGTGTTACTGGCGCTAAAACCACTGACAAAATGTACTACTCCCACTCCGGTTTTCCTGGCGGCATCAAGTCGATCAACTTCGAAAAGCTGATCGCCAAAGCCCCTGAGCGCGTGATCGAGACCGCGGTTAAAGGCATGCTGCCTAAAAACCCACTGGGTCGCGACATGTATCGTAAGCTGAAGGTTTATGCGGGCGCTGCTCACCCTCATACTGCTCAGCAGCCCCAAGAACTGAAGTTTTAACGGAATAGTTCATTATGTCGGCGACTCAAAATTACGGCACTGGCCGTCGCAAGACTGCAACCGCACGCGTTTTCCTGCGTCCGGGCACTGGTAACATCTCCATCAACAACCGCTCCCTGGATAACTTCTTCGGCCGCGAAACTGCCCGCATGGTAGTTCGTCAGCCGCTGGAACTGACCGAGACCGTCGAAAAATTCGACATCTACGTCACTGTTATCGGTGGTGGTGTAAGTGGTCAGGCTGGCGCAATCCGCCACGGCATCACTCGCGCCCTGATGGATTACGACGAAACTCTGCGCGGTGCACTGCGCAAAGCCGGCTTCGTAACTCGCGATGCTCGTGAAGTTGAACGTAAGAAGGTCGGTCTGCGTAAAGCGCGTAAGCGTCCGCAGTACTCGAAGCGTTAATTTCGCTTTCGCGTTCAAAAGGCGCCCAGTTCCTCACGGAGCTGGGCGTTTTTTTATGCGCGAAAGATTTATGCTGTGACAACTTGCCACATCCGTGAAGCCCCTATACTACAAGGCTTGGCGGTTGGGTCGCTTGGTAATTACCTTGTCAGAACTGGGGCTTTTCATTACCATTCGGCAAAATTTTTATAAGTTCAGATTTTTACTTAGTAGACGCCTGATTTAACAGGCCACAAAGCTGATGGGAGAGGACTGAATGAGCAATGACGGCGTGAATGCAGGCCGGCGTCGCTTCCTGGTAGCAGCCACATCCGTGGTGGGTGCTGCAGGAGCGGTGGGGGCTGCGGTCCCGTTCGTGGGGTCATGGTTTCCCAGTGCCAAGGCGAAAGCCGCAGGTGCACCGGTGAAAGTGGATGTCAGCAAGATCGAGCCAGGCCAGCAGATGATTGCTGAGTGGCGCGGTCAGCCGGTGTTCATCGTCCGCCGTACAGAGGAAATCCTGGGGAATCTGAAAAAGATCGAGGGCCAGTTGTCTGACCCTACCTCCAAGAACTCGACGCAACCGACCTATGTCGATCCGGAGACACGCTCGATCAAGCCGCAAGTCCTGCTGCTGATCGGGATTTGTACGCACCTGGGTTGCTCGCCAACGTTCCGTCCTGAGGTAGCCCCTGCCGACTTGGGCAAGGACTGGGTCGGTGGTTATTTCTGCCCTTGCCACGGCTCCCACTACGACCTGGCGGGTCGCGTCTACAAATCGCAGCCTGCACCTCTGAACCTGCCAGTTCCCCCGCATTCCTATGAGACCGACGACATCATTGTCGTTGGCGTCGATACGGAGACAGCGTGATGAGCAAATTCATGGATTGGGTTGATGCGCGCTTTCCCGCGACCAAAATGTGGGAAGACCATCTCAGCAAGTATTACGCTCCGAAAAACTTCAACTTCTTCTACTTCTTTGGCTCCCTGGCATTGCTCGTTCTGGTCAACCAGATCGTCACCGGTGTCTGGCTGACCATGAGTTACACCCCTTCGGCGGAAGAAGCGTTTGCCTCCGTCGAATACATCATGCGTGACGTCGAGTACGGCTCGATCCTGCGTCTGCTGCACTCCACCGGCGCTTCGGCGTTCTTCATCGTGGTTTACCTGCATATGTTCCGTGGTCTGCTCTACGGTTCGTATCAGAAGCCTCGTGAGCTGGTGTGGGTCTTCGGCATGCTGATCTACCTGGCGCTCATGGCGGAAGCCTTCATGGGCTATCTGCTGCCGTGGGGCCAGATGTCCTACTGGGGCGCCCAGGTGATCATCTCGCTGTTCGGTGCAATCCCGGTCATCGGTGATGACCTGACCCAGTGGATTCGCGGTGACTACCTGATCTCGGGCATTACCCTGAACCGCTTCTTTGCCTTGCATGTGGTGGCCCTGCCGATCGTGATCCTCGGTCTGGTGGTGCTGCACATCCTGGCGCTGCACGAAGTTGGCTCGAACAACCCCGATGGCGTGGACATCAAGAAGTACAAGGACGAAAACGGTGTACCGCTGGACGGCATCGCCTTCCACCCGTACTACACCGTCAAAGATATCGTCGGCGTGGTAGTGTTCCTGTTCATCTTCTGCTCCATCGTGTTCTTCTTCCCAGAGATGGGTGGTTACTTCCTCGAGAAGCCTAACTTCGAGCAGGCGAACGCCTTCAAGACCCCTGAGCACATTGCTCCGGTCTGGTACTTCACGCCGTTCTACGCGATTTTGCGGGCGGTTCCGGACAAGCTGCTGGGCGTCATCGCCATGGGTGCAGCGATCGCCGTGCTGTTCGTCCTGCCGTGGCTGGACCGCAGTCCGGTCAAGTCGATGCGCTACAAAGGCTGGCTGAGCAAAATCTGGCTCTGGGTGTTCTGCATCTCGTTCGTGATCCTGGGTGTGCTGGGCGTACTCGCTCCAACGCCGGGCCGGACGCTGCTGTCGCAGGTCTGCACCTTCCTGTACTTCGCCTACTTCATTCTGATGCCGTTCTACACCAGGCTCGAGAAGACCAAACCGGTTCCGGAAAGGGTGACTGGCTGATGAAAAAGCTATTTTCTGTACTGATTCTTGCTGCTATGCCTGTACTGTCCTTTGCGTCCGCATCCGGTGGTCCTGAGCTGGAAAAAGTCGACATCGACGTTTCCGACAAAGCTGCCATGCAGGATGGCGCGCGTACGTTCGCCAACTACTGCATGGGCTGCCACAGCGCCAAGTTCCAGCGTTACGAGCGCGTAGCTGATGACCTGGGCATTCCCCATGAGTTGATGCTCGAGAAGCTGGTGTTCACTGGCGCCAAGCTGGGCGATCACATGAACATCGGCATGCAGCCGGCAGACGCCAAGACCTGGTTCGGGGCTGCACCGCCCGACCTGACCCTGGTGGCACGCGTGCGTGGCACCGACTGGCTCTACGGTTACCTGCGTTCGTTCTATGAAGATCCTGCGCGTCCTTGGGGCGTGAACAACAAGGTCTTCCCGAACGTCGGCATGCCAAACGTTCTGGTCGGCCTGCAGGGTCGCCAGGTGGTAGGCTGCAAACAGGTTCAAATCGTCGAGGACGGCAAGAAGCAATACGATCCGCTGACCGGCACCGCTTTGACTCACGAAGCCTGCGACCAGTTGACCGTGTTGCCGAACACCGGCAGCCTGACTGAAGAGCAGTTCGACGAGAAGGTCAAGAATCTGGTGACCTTCCTGGCCTACTCGGCCAACCCGGTGAAGCTGGAGCATCAGCGCATCGGTACTTATGTGTTGCTGTATTTGGCGTTCTTCTTCGTATTCGCTTACCTGCTCAAGCGCGAATACTGGAAAGACGTGCATTGATAAAGCTGTAAACCGTTGCTGTTAATCGTGCGCGCCCAAGGGCGTCTCTGGATGTAACGAACCTGGTCCGCCGGGTGTTACGGGAGGCGCCCTTTGGGCGCGCTCGTTTTTCCGTTTTTCGATAATTTCAACAAGCGAGGAGGATCGCCATGGGCGTGACCAATCGGTTGGCCTGTTACTCCGACCCCGCCGACCACTACTCCCACCGGGTACGCATCGTACTGGCAGAGAAGGGTGTCAGCGCCGAGATCATTTACGTCGAAGCGGGCCGTCAGCCGCCGAAGCTGATCGAGGTGAACCCTTACGGCAGCCTGCCCACGCTGGTCGATCGTGACCTGGCATTGTGGGAGTCGACAGTGGTGATGGAATACCTGGATGAGCGTTACCCGCATCCGCCTTTACTGCCGGTGTATCCTGTGGCGCGAGCCAACAGCCGTTTGCTGATCCATCGCATCCAGCGTGACTGGTGCGGGTTGGTGGACCTGATCCTGGATTCACGAACCAAAGAACCTGCGCGGGTCGTGGCGCGCAAAGAATTGCGTGAAAGCCTGACTGGCGTATCGCCGCTGTTCATCGACAAGCCATTCTTCCTCAGTGAGGAACAAAGCCTGGTGGATTGCTGCCTATTGCCAATACTCTGGCGTTTGCCGATTCTGGGTATTGAACTGCCGCGGCCTGCCAAGCCGTTGCTTGATTATATGGAGCGCCAATTTGCGCGTGAGGCATTCCAGGCGAGTCTGTCTGGTGTCGAACGTGACATGCGCTAAGGCTTAGGGAGCCGCTATGAACTCCAGTCGACCTTATCTGGTCCGCGCGCTCTACGAGTGGATTGTGGACAACGATTGCACCCCGCACATGCTGGTCAACGCCGAGTATCCATCGGTGCAGGTGCCGCAGGGTTTTGCCAACGATGGGCAAATTGTCTTGAACGTATCACCGGCCGCCGTGCGTCACCTGCACATGGACAATGATGCGGTCAGTTTCGAGGGACGCTTCGGGGGGGTGCCACACACCCTGTACGTGCCTATCGCCTCGATCCTGGGGATTTATGCCCGGGAGAATGGTCAGGGTATGGTGTTCGAGCTGGAATCGCCGTTGGATGGCGAAGAAGAGTTCGAGGCTGATGATGACCTGCCGCCACCGGATGACGAGCCGCCGCGTCCTAGCGGGCGGCCTAGTTTGAAAGTGGTGAAATAAGTGGCCGGGGTATGAAAAAAGCCATCCAGCCATAAGCCGGGTGTCGCAACTTGGTTAAGAAAATGCCCGTATCGTGAGATGTGGGCATTTTTTTTGTAGTGTCATGGTTGGTGTGTATATCCATTTCTTCGGTAACGGCTGCTTATGGTTCCGCCCTTACGGCGGGTCACTTTCGAAGAGCGCGAAAGTAACCAAAGCGCTTTGCCCCACCACTCGGCACCTCGCTTAGGCTCGGTGTACCCTCACTCCGGCATTGCTCCGTGGGCCCGCCGCGAAGGGCCATCCATGGCCCAGCGCGGCTATCCCGGCATCCATGCCGGGATGCCCACTGCGCAATTCCTACGTTCGGCCAGCGTGGTTTAACGGGGCGTCGAGATCAAGATCAAGATCAAGATCAAAAGCAGAGCAAGAGCAAGAGCAAGAGCAAGAGCAAGAGCAAGAGCAAGAGCAAGAGCGGGGTAGATGCCAGTATCTATTTGGCTGATCTACCGCTATCGCGAGCAGGCTCGCTCCCACATTGATTTGTGTGTGCTCACAGTATTTGCAAGCGACACAAAACCTGTGGGAGCGAGCCTGCTCGCGATGACGCCGGTACATCCAAACATCACTGCAAACTGACCCTCCACTTTCGCGAGCAAGCTCGCTCCCACAGGGGAAACCCGTTCTCTCCTGAACAGGTCGGCTGTCAGGCCGCCTCGCTTTTGATTTTGATCTGTGGCGCCCCGTTAACCACGCTGGCCGAACGCAGGTATTGCGTAGTGGGCACCTCGGCATGGATGCCGAGGTAGCCGCGCTGGGCCATGGATGGCCCTTCGCGGCGGGCCCACGGAGCAATGCCGGAGTGAGGGCACACCGAGCCTAGGCGAGGTGCCAAGTGGTGGGGCAAGAGCGCTTTGGTTACTTTCGCGCTCTTCGAAAGTGACCCGCCGTAAGGGCGGAACCATAAGCAGCCGTTACCGCAACAACGGATATACACACCAATCACCCCCCCCCAAAAAAAATGAAGCCAAAAAAAACGGCGCTTTCCGTCTCGGAAGAAGCGCCGTTTTTCTTGAGTACCTGAAGTTCAGTATCAGTCAATGTACTCAAACAACTTGACGATCTTCTGCACCCCGGAAACCCCTTGCACCAGATTGGTCGCCTGCGCAGCCTCCTGCTTGGTCAGCAGCCCCAGCAGATAGACGATGCCATTCTCAGTCACGACCTTGATGCGCGAGCCGGGAATGCTGGCGTCGGTGAGCATCTGCGTCTTGATCTTGGTAGTCAGCCAGGCATCGTTCTGACGCGCCAGCAACGAGGAAGGTGGCAGGACCTGTAGTTCGTTGTGCACGGTCTTGACCCGCTGCACGGCGCTTGCAGCCTGTTCGGCCTTGGCCTTGAGGTCCGCGCGTGGGGTCTGGCCGGCCAGCAGCACGACACCGTTGAAGCTGGTGACGACGATGTGCGAGTTGTTGTCCAGGTCCGGGTCGGCCTTGGCGATGTTCACGCCTGCCTTGGTTTCGATCAACGAATCGTCGATCTTGCTGCCGAAGGTGCGGGTGCCGCGGTCGTCTTCAATCGGCTTTTCCCGGCTGGCGTTAACCACCGATGTGCAGCCGCTGATGCCGAGGCACAGGGTCAGGGCCAGAAGGCCTAGGCGATTAGGGGTCATTCTTCACTCCCGAACAGTTGGCTGTCGATCAAGTCGCAAAGACAATGAATCGCCAGCAGGTGGACTTCCTGAATGCGTGCAGTGACATTGGCCGGTACGCGAATCTCGACGTCCTCAGGCAACAGCAGTGACGCCATGCCGCCGCCATCGCGACCGGTCAATGCTACGACAATCATTTCGCGATCATGTGCGGCCTGGATCGCCTGAATAATATTGGCCGAGTTGCCGCTGGTGGAGATCGCCAGCAACACATCGCCGGGCTGGCCCAGGGCGCGGATCTGTTTGGAGAACACTTCGTTGTAGCTGTAGTCATTGGCGATCGAGGTGATCGTCGAGCTGTCGGTGGTCAATGCAATGGCCGGCAGGCTGGGGCGCTCGCGCTCGAAGCGGTTGAGCAGCTCCGATGAGAAATGCTGGGCGTCGCCGGCAGAACCGCCATTGCCGCACGAAAGCATTTTGCCTTCGTTGAGCAGGGCGTTGACCATCACTTGGCTGGCTTGCTCGATGTGCGGTGCAAGTACGTCCATCGCCTGTTGCTTGGTGTCGATACTGGCCTGAAAAAGCTGGCGAATTCGCGATTGCATGTCCATCTGTGTGACCTTAAGTAGCGCGGCTTATCGGCACAAGCATGTGCGGCGCGCAAAGCAAAGAGCAAAAATTGGGTGAAGGTGTCCGGCTCGGCTCGTCATGGGTGTTGACGTTCAACTGTCGAAGGCATTCTGCAACCAGTTCAACTGATCGGCGTTGCTGTCGATGGCAACCACGTCGAAGCGGCAGGGATGATCGGCCCAGCGAGACTCGATTTGCAGGAAATACTGCGCGGCGAAAACCAGCTTCTGGCGCTTGCGTGCATCGATGCTGTCGAGCGCGCCACCCCATTGAGTATTTTTTCTGTAGCGGACTTCGACGAATACTACTGTATCGCCGTCAAGCATGACCAGATCAAGCTCGCCACGTTTACACAGCCAGTTCTTCGCCAGCAGCCGCAGACCTTGTTGCTGAAGATGCGCGAGAGCCTGGCTCTCGGCATCCCGTCCGCTTTGCTGGCGAGATCGGTCAGGCATCAGCGCTGAGTGTCTGGCAGGCGCTGCACCTGACCGTTGACGAATTCGGCCCACGGCAGTTGACGTTGCACGCGCTGGGACTGCGACACTGCCAGGCTGCCCGACAGCCCCTCGATGCGGGTGTCCGGTAATGTCTTTAGCTGACCCAGGCGCGGAGCCAGACGATAGGCATCTGCTCCCATCGCGTACAACCGGCCCAGGCTACCGCCGGCCTGGGGCCACTGGGCGGTGACCTGCTTGCGCAGCGGGTCGTTGGCATCGAGCAGCCACGGGGTTTCGCAGAAGCGCACGCCGCTCATGTCGTTGTACTGATTCTGGTCGCCACTGGCGCTGAACACATGCGAGGTGGCGTACACAGGTACGTCGCCGGCGTACTGGAAGTTCAGGGTCGGCTTGATCTGCTGGGCCTGTTGCGGAGTCGAGGCCAGGAACAGGAATTCGATGTCCTGGCGGCGGGACGGCTGGGCCGCGACGGCGGTGTCGACGGTGCTTTGCAGGCGCTTGGCGCGACCTTCGCTCTGGCGCAGATGGAACATGTCGGCGATCTGCTGGGCCAGTTGTACGGGCTGATCGATGCGTTCGACGGCGATGATGGTGCCGCCATTGGCCTGCCAGTCCTCGCTGAAGGCTTTCAGGACGCGATCGCCCCATTCACCTTTTGGCACCATGACGGCAGCACGATGCAGGCCGTCCATACGGGCGCGACGCGACACTTCTCGGGCTTCGTCTTCCGCGGCCAAGCCGAACTGGAACAGTTGGGCCGGGCCTTGCTCGCCTTCGCTGTAATTGAGCGCGAGGGTCGTGATCGGCAGTTGCGGGCGGGTGCTGAGCTGCTTGACCAAAGGTTTTTCCAGCGGGCCGACCACCAGTTGCACGCCGTCGGCCTGCGCCTTGCGATAGAAATCATCCAGGGAGGTCAGGCGCGAGCTGTCATAAAACTGAATGCTTGGCGGGTTCTGCCCGGCCTGTTGGGCCTGATAGTGGGCAGCCATGAAACCTTCGCGCAGAGCTCTTGCGACCGAGGACAGCGGGCCATCCTGGGGGAGCAGCAAGGCGATCTTGCTCAGGGGCTGGCTCGCCAGTTCCTTGAGCTTGACCAGCGGCGTCGGCAGCTGGAGCGCGGCCGGGTGCTTGGGGTTCTGCTCGCGCCAGCTGTCGATAGCCGCCTGTTGCTGTTCCAGCGTACCGGCAGTTTTTACAGCCTGGGCCAAACTCAGCCAGCCACCCAGGTCGTCGGTGGTGGTCGGTTGCAGTTGATCGGTGGGCAGCGAGGCGATCAACGACCAGATCGCCTCGTGGTTTTTCGCCGCCGCTTCGTTTTCAAGCAGGGGCGCAATGAAGATCCGTTCCTTGGCGGCTGCCAGGGTCTGGCCATCGGCCTCGAGGGCGCGGGCGTGGACGGTGCCGGTGCGGACCTGCTGTTCCACCGGTAGCTCGCCCAGGTGCTGCAGGCTCGGGTGGCTCAGGGCGCTCAGCGCTGCTTTGGGTTGATTGCGCGTCATTGCCAGTTCGGCCGCCAGGGTGCTGGCGAAAATCTGCTGGCCGGGCTTGAGTTGCTCCATCGGCACCTGTTGCAGGATCTGCGCGGACTGGCCGGCATTGCCCTGGCGGTAGGCCAGGTCTGCTGCACTCAGGCGCAACAGGGCGGCTTTTTCCGGGGTTTTGCTTTGAGTGGCCTGTTCGAGCAACTGCTCGATACTGGCATCCGGGGTCCGTGGAAGTTCGCCAAGGCTGGAGGAGGGCGAGCTGGCGCAGGCCGCCAGAAGGGCAGCGAGGCAGAGGGCGGAGAGCAGCCGCAGGCAAGCGATCATGTAAATGTTCCTGATACGAGATCAAATTAGCGTCGAATTGTACCCAAGCACTGGCCGGGGCGCGATGTTAGTGGCGTGAATCGATCAATTTAGGTATTTCAAATGTTGCGGCGCAGCACGGCAGGTCGCCGGACAGCGAGGCGCTGCGGGCAGTCGTGACGCACACTACGCGCTACAATGGCGGTTTTACCGATCATGAGGTGTGCGCTTTGACTGCTCCAGGTGCTTTGAATTCCGCTGCCGGCTCGCTTTATGTGGTGGCGACGCCCATCGGCAACCTGGACGATATCAGTGCCCGGGCGCTGAAAATCCTGCAGGAGGTGGCCCTCATTGCGGCCGAAGATACGCGCCACTCTCAACGCTTGTTGCAACATTTCGGCATTTCAACGCCGTTGGCGGCCTGTCATGAGCACAACGAGCGGGAAGAAGGCAGTCGTTTTATCACTCGTTTGTTGGCGGGCGATAACGTCGCGCTGATTTCCGACGCGGGTACACCGCTGATTTCCGACCCTGGCTATCACCTGGTGCGCCAGGCTCGGGCGGCCGGCATCAACGTAGTGCCGGTGCCGGGGGCGTGCGCCTTGATCGCAGCTCTTTCGGCGGCGGGCCTGCCGTCGGACCGTTTCATTTTCGAAGGTTTTCTGCCAGCCAAGGCGGTGGGGCGACGGGCGCGCCTGGAGTCTATAAAGGAGGAGCCGCGTACGTTGATCTTTTATGAGGCGCCGCACCGCATCCTTGAATGCCTGCAGGACATGGAGCTGGTGTTTGGTCCGGAGCGCCCGGCGCTGCTCGCCAGAGAGCTGACCAAAACCTTCGAAACCCTCAAGGGGTTGCCGCTGGCGCAGTTGCGCGCCTTCGTCGAAGGCGATAGCAACCAGCAGCGCGGTGAATGCGTCGTGCTGGTGGCGGGCTGGACGGCGCCGGACAATGAAGAGACCGTCAGCAGTGAAGCGATGCGCATCCTGGACCTGCTGCTTGAGGAAATGCCCCTCAAGCGCGCCGCCGCCCTCGCGGCGCAGATTACCGGCGAGCGTAAGAACGTCCTGTATCAGGTCGCGCTGGAAAAACAGAAGGGCCAGTGAAACCGGGGCGCGGGGCTGGCCAAGGGCTTTTAGCGCTTGTTCTTCGGCCGCTCTGCCGTTAACCTTCGCGGCGGAGAGTCGATCGGACAGTCGCTGCCCTCTATGAAAATTAGGGGGGGGAGGAAAGTCCGGGCTCCATAGGGCGAAGTGCCAGGTAATGCCTGGGAGGCGTGAGCCTACGGAAAGTGCCACAGAAAATAACCGCCTAAGCGCTTCGGCGCCGGTAAGGGTGAAAAGGTGCGGTAAGAGCGCACCGCACGGCTGGCAACAGTTCGTGGCTAGGTAAACCCCACTTGGAGCAAGACCAAATAGGGTCCCAAGGCGTGGCCCGCGCTGGGACCGGGTAGGTTGCTAAAGATGTCCAGTGATGGCCATCGTAGACGAATGACTGTTCAAGACAGAACCCGGCTTACAGATCGACTCTCCACCTTTTCCCCTCCTGCCAGAATCGCTGGCAGACGCAATTGCTAAGACCAAAAAAATCTTACTCTTAACAAATCACTTTAACTTCTGAGCGCAGCTTCCTGTGTTCGCTGAAGTTGTGGCGAAAAATCCTACGTCAGATTCCCATCGCCCCTCCAGATACGCTCCTAAATCTCCGATCTATAAGGCTTTTCCTTCACTCCGCGCCTTGACGGTGCGGTGGGCGCATTCCTATAGTGTGCGCAAGTGGCGGAAAGTGGCATGAAGTGGGTTTTTTGAGCGTAAAACGCAAAATTTTTGGAGAAACGCTGACGTGTTTCGCGGAGCTAACGCTATCAGTCTCGATGCAAAGGGCCGTCTCGCCATGCCGAGCCGGTACCGTGACGAGCTCGTTTCGCGTAGTTCCGGGCAGTTAATCGTCACGATCGATGCCGTTGACCCATGTTTGTGTGTTTACCCTCTTGATGAGTGGGAAATCATCGAAACCAAACTGCGCGCACTGCCTTCACTGCGTGAAGAAAACCGCCGCCTGCAACGCTTGCTGATCGGTAACGCCGTCGACCTCGAACTCGACGGCAGCGGTCGTTTCCTGGTTCCGCCGCGCCTGCGCGAATACGCCAAGCTGGACAAGCGCGCGATGCTGGTGGGCCAACTGAACAAGTTCCAACTGTGGGACGAAGATGCCTGGAATGCGGTCTCTGCCGCTGACCTTGCTGCTATTCAACAACCGGGCGCCATGCCTGATGAACTGCGTGATTTGATCCTGTGACTATTGATAGCGGCTTTAACCACATCACCGTACTGCTTGACGAAGCCGTCGAGGCTCTCGCCGTACGTCCTGATGGCTGCTATCTGGATGGCACGTTCGGGCGCGGCGGGCATAGCCGGCTGATCCTCAGCAAGCTCGGTCCGGACGGTCGGCTGCTGGGGTTCGACAAGGATCCTCAAGCGATTGCCACCGGGCAAGCGCTAGCGGCCGAAGACGGCCGCTTTGTCGTTGTGCAGCGCAGCTTTGCGGAGCTGGGATCGGAAGTCGTCCAGCGTGGCCTGGCTGGCAAAGTCAGTGGCGTCTTGCTTGACCTGGGCGTGTCTTCGCCGCAGTTGGACGACCCTGAGCGCGGCTTCAGTTTTCTCAATGATGGCCCGCTGGACATGCGCATGGATCCGTCCCGCGGAATCAGCGCCGCCGAATTCGTCAATACCGCTGCGGTGGAAGAAATCGCCCGTGTTTTCAAGGAATACGGCGAAGAACGTTTTTCCGGTCGCATGGCCCGTGCCGTGGTCGAGCGTCGCGATATCAAACCGTTCGAGCGCACCGGCGACCTGGCCGAAGTGCTGAAAGTCGCCAACCCGGCATGGGAGAAGGGCAAGAACCCGGCTACCCGGGCTTTCCAGGGTTTGCGCATCCACGTCAATAATGAACTGGGTGATCTGGAGGCCGGCCTTGAGGCGGCACTTGAAGCACTTGAAGTCGGCGGGCGACTGGTGGTGATCAGCTTCCATTCCCTGGAAGACCGCATCGTCAAACTGTTCATGCGCAAGCTCACCAAGGGTGAGGCCGATAACCTGCCGCGCAACCTGCCGGTGCGTTTCGAAGCCTTCGTGCCGAAAATCAAGATTCATGGCAAGGCGCAGTTCGCCTCCGAGGCTGAACTCAAGGCCAACCCGCGTGCCCGTAGCGCCGTCATGCGTGTTGCGGAGAAGTTGCGGTGAGCAAGCTCTTCGCCAAGCCCCTGCCTGGCGGCAGCTTTTTCATGCTGCTGTTGTTTATCGGCGTGCTCGTGTCGGCCATCGCCGTGTCCTACAGCGCGCACTGGAACCGGCAGTTGCTCAACACCCTCTACAGCGAACTGAGCGTGCGCGACAAGGCCCAGGCCGAGTGGGGCCGGTTGATCCTGGAGCAGAGCACCTGGACCGCCCATAGCCGCATCGAAGTACTGGCGACCGAACAGCTGAAAATGCGCATTCCCGGGGCTGCCGAAGTGCAGATGGTGGCGCCATGATGAAGCTCGAAGGGGCACTCTTTCCGTGGCGCTTCCGCCTGGTTCTGGGCCTGCTCGGGATCATGGTGGCGGCCATCGTCTGGCGGATCATCGATCTGCAAGTGGTTGACCGTGACTTCCTCAAAGAGCAGGGTGATGCCCGTAGCATGCGGCACATCCCGATCCCGGCTCACCGCGGCCTGATCACCGACCGCAATGGCGAACCGTTGGCTGTGAGCACCCCGGTGACTACCCTGTGGGCAAACGCCAAGGAAATGCAGCAGGCCAAGGAAAAGTGGCCGGCCCTGGCCGCCGCCCTTGGCCAGGACCCCAAGGCCCTGGCCGAACGCCTCGAAGCCCAGGCCAACAAAGAATTCATCTATCTGGTGCGCGGGTTGACGCCCGAGCAAGGCCAGAGGGTGCTCGACCTGAAAGTGCCGGGTGTCTACGGCATCGAAGAATTCCGGCGTTTCTATCCGGCTGGTGAAGTGACCGCCCACATGGTCGGCTTTACAGACATCGACGACCGGGGGCGAGAAGGGGTCGAGTTGGCCTACGACGAATGGCTCGCCGGGGTTCCCGGCAAGCGTCAGGTCATCAAGGATCGGCGTGGCAGGCTGATCAAGGATGTCCAAGTCACCAAAAACGCCAAGGCCGGCAAGCCCTTGGCGTTGTCCATTGATCTGCGCCTGCAATATCTGGCCAACCGTGAGCTGCGCAATGCCATCGTCGAGAACGGTGCCAAGGCCGGCAGCCTGGTGATTCTCGACGTGAAGACCGGCGAGATCCTGGCCATGGTCAACCAGCCCACCTACAACCCGAACAATCGCCGCAACCTGCAACCGGCGATGATGCGCAACCGCGCGATGATCGACGTGTTCGAACCGGGCTCGACCATGAAAGCCGTTTCCATGGCGGCGGCCCTGGAAACCGGGCGCTGGAAGCCGGGTGACACGGTCGAGGTATATCCGGGGACTTTGCAGATCGGCAAGTACACCATTCGGGACGTTTCCAGGACCGAAGGCCCAGTGCTCGATCTGACCGGCATCCTGATCAACTCCAGTAACGTGGGCATGAGCAAGATCGCCTTCGATATCGGTGGGGAAACGATTTACCGTCTTGCCCAGAAAATCGGTCTTGGCCAGGGCACTGGCCTGGGCTTTCCTGGCGAGCGGGTCGGCAATCTGCCGAACTACCGTGAGTGGCGCAAGGCCGAAACGGCCACGTTGTCATACGGCTACGGTGTTTCCGTGACCGCGATCCAGTTGGCCCACGCGTTTTCGGTGCTGGCCAACAACGGCCGCATGACTCCGCTGTCGCTGATCAAAACCGACAAGGCCCCGGAGGCCACTCAGGTCATTCCGGAAGATGTCGCCAAGACCATGCAAGGCATGCTGCAACAGGTGATCGAAGCGCCGCGTGGGGTGTACCGCGCCCAGGTGCCGGCCTATCACGTGGCTGGCAAGTCGGGTACGGCCCGTAAAACCTCCGCGGGCGTCAAGGGCTATGCCGAGAATTCCTACCGTTCGCTGTTCGCCGGTTTCGGCCCGATGAGCGACCCGCGCTACGCCGTCGTGGTGGTCATCGACGAACCGAGCAAGGCCGGCTACTTCGGGGGGCTGGTTTCGGCACCGGTGTTCAGCAAAGTGATGTCCGGCACCCTGCGCCTGATGAACATCACCCCGGATAACCTGCCGCCGACCCAGCAAGCCAATACCGCGCCGGTCGTACCCTTGAAAGCCGAAGGAGGGCGTGGCTGATGTCCCTGAGCCTGAACAAGATTTTTGCCCATGCCGGCCACGATCTGCTAATTCGCGAATTGGCCCTGGACAGCCGCCACGTGCGCGCCGGGGATCTGTTCCTGGCCGTACCGGGTGCCCGGTTCGATGGTCGCGCCCACATCGCCGACGCCTTGAAGCGCGGCGCGGCTGCCGTGGCTTATGAAGTCGACGGCGCGACCGTGCTACCGATCACTGATGTGCCGCTGATTCCGGTCAAGGGCCTGGCGGCCCAGTTGTCGGACATTGCCGGGCGTTTTTACGGCGACCCGAGTCGTCACTTGAACCTGATTGGCGTGACCGGCACCAACGGCAAGACCAGCGTTTCCCAACTGGTGGCCCAGGCCCTGGATCTGCTGGGTCAGCATTGCGGCATCGTCGGGACCTTGGGTAACGGATTCCACGGCGCGCTGGAGAGTGGCCTGCACACCACGCCGAACCCGATCGCCGTGCAAGCAACCCTGGCCGACCTGAAAAAGGCCGGAGCCAAGGCTGTTGCGATGGAAGTCTCTTCCCATGGCCTGGATCAGGGGCGCGTGACGGCTCTGGCGTTCGACGTCGCGGTATTGACCAACCTGTCGCGCGATCACCTGGATTACCACGGCACCATGCAGGCTTACGGCGAAGCAAAAGCCAGGTTGTTTGCCTGGAATGACTTGAAGTGCCGGGTCCTCAACCTTGACGACGCGTTCGGCCGGCAATTGGCCGCCGATAAGCGCGAGTCCCGGTTGATCACCTACAGCCTGGAAGATGCCAGCGCCTACCTTTATGTACGCCAGGCGCAATTCGATGACGAAGGCGTGCGCGCGACCTTGGTTACGCCCCAAGGCGAACACCACCTGCGCAGCACCTTGTTGGGGCGTTTCAACCTGAGCAATGTGTTGGCCGCCGTGGGTGCCTTGCTTGGCCTGGACTACGCCCTGGATGAAATCCTCAAGGTCCTGCCCAAACTCGAAGGGCCGGCCGGACGTATGCAACGGCTGGGCGGCGGAACGCAACCGTTGGTGGTGGTCGATTACGCCCATACCCCGGATGCGTTGGAAAAAGTCCTGATGGCCCTGCGGCCACACGCCAAGGGCAAGTTGCTGTGCCTGTTCGGCTGCGGCGGTGATCGTGACCGTGGCAAGCGTGCGCTGATGGCCGAAGTGGTGGAGCGCTTGGCCGACGGTGTAGTGGTCACCGACGACAATCCGCGCACCGAAGACCCGTCGCAGATTTTCGACGACATCCGCGCCGGCTTCTCGGCGGTGGATAACGTCACCTTCGTGGCCGGTCGCGGCCAGGCCATTGCCCAGTTGATCGCCGGTGCGTCGGCGGACGACGTCATTGTCCTGGCCGGTAAAGGCCATGAGGACTATCAGGAAATCAACGGCGAACGCCACGCATTTTCCGATTTGGTGGAAGCCGATCATGCCCTGACCGCGTGGGAGGTGGCCCATGCTTAAGGCTTTGAAGCTCAGCGAGCTGACCAATATCCTGCAGGCGCGGCTGATCGCGGCTGACGCCAGTTTCGATGGGGTGAGCATCGACAGCCGGGCGATTGCCCCGGGGCAATTGTTCGTTGCCCTGGCCGGGCCGCGTTTTGACGGCCACGATTACCTGAACGACGTGGCCGCCAAAGGTGCGGTCGCGGCGCTGGTCGAGCGGGAAGTGACCAACAGCACGCTGGCGCAATTGCAGGTAAACGACACTCGCCAGGCCCTGGGCCAGCTCGGTGCATTGAACCGCGCCGCATACCGCAACCCGGTCGCGGCCATCACCGGCTCCAGTGGCAAGACCACGGTCAAGGAAATGCTCGCGAGCATCTTGCGCACCCGCGGTCCGGTATTGGCGACTCGTGGCAATCTTAATAATGACCTGGGTGTACCCCTGACATTGCTGGAACTGGCACCGCAACACAGTGCCGCGGTCATTGAGCTCGGTGCCTCGCGGCTCGGTGAGATCGCCTACACCGTGGGCATGACCAAACCTCACGTGGCCGTGATCAACAACGCCGGGACCGCCCACGTCGGTGAGTTCGGTGGTCCGGACAAAATCGTTGAGGCCAAGGGCGAGATTCTCGAGGGGCTGGATGCCGATGGCGTCGCCGTGCTGAATCTTGACGACAAGGCCTTCGAAATCTGGAAGACCCGGGCGGCTGGGCGCAAGGTCCTGACATTTGCCTTGAGCAATGTGGCGGCGAATTTTTACGCCAGCGACCTGGACCGCGATGCTCGCGGCTGCCCGGCCTTCAACCTGCACAGCCCCGACGGTGCAGAGCGGGTCCAGTTGAACCTGCTTGGCACCCATAACGTCGCCAACGCCCTGGCCGCTGCGGCTGCGGCCCATGCTTTGGGCGTGTCGTTGCCGGGCATCGTGGCCGGCTTGAACGCGGTGCAACCGGTCAAGGGGCGTTCCGTTGCGCAATTGGCCAGCAACGGCATGCGCGTGATCGACGACACCTACAACGCCAACCCGACGTCCATGTGCGCCGCGGTCGATATCCTCGCCGGTTTCCCCGGCCGTACCGTGCTGGTGCTGGGAGATATCGGCGAGTTGGGCGAATGGGCGCAACAGGGGCATCACGATGTCGGCGCCTACGCGCGTGGCAAGGTCGATGCACTGTATGCCGTCGGCCCGATGATGGCCCATGCGGTGGCCGCGTTTGGCGAGCACGCACAGCATTTCAGCACTCAGGCCGAGTTGATTCAGGCCCTGAGCGCCGAGCAGGACCCGAACACCACCTTATTGATCAAGGGCTCACGCAGTGCCGCGATGGAAAACATCGTCGCGGCGCTGTGCGGTTCCCGTATGGAGAAACATTAATGCTGCTGCTGCTAGCGGAGTACCTGCAACAGTTCCACAAAGGCTTCGCGGTCTTCCAGTACCTGACCCTGCGCGGGATCCTGGGTGTGCTGACCGCGTTGTCGTTGTCGCTGTTCCTGGGCCCGTGGATGATCCGCACCTTGCAGAACCTGCAAATCGGTCAGTCGGTCCGCAATGACGGCCCGCAATCGCACCTGTCCAAATCCGGTACTCCGACCATGGGCGGCGCGCTGATCCTGTCGTCCATTGGCATCAGTACCGTGCTCTGGGCCGACCTGGCGAACCGGTATGTGTGGGTGGTATTGCTGGTGACCCTGTTGTTCGGCGCCATCGGCTGGGTCGACGACTACCGCAAGGTCATCGAGAAGAACTCCCGGGGGCTGCCGAGCCGCTGGAAGTATTTCTGGCAGTCGGTATTCGGCCTCGGCGCGGCGATCTTCCTTTATATGACCGCAGCCTCCCCGGTGGAAACCACCCTGATTCTGCCGATGCTCAAGGATTACAGCATCCCGCTGGGCGCAGGCTTCATCGTGCTGACCTACCTGGTGATCGTCGGCTCGAGCAACGCGGTCAACCTGACTGATGGCCTCGATGGCCTGGCGATCATGCCGACCGTGATGGTGGGCGGCGCGCTGGGGATCTTCTGCTACCTGTCGGGTAACGTGAAATTCGCTGAATACCTGCTGATCCCCTATGTGCCGGGGGCGGGCGAGCTGATCGTGTTCTGCGGTGCGCTGATCGGTGCCGGCCTGGGTTTCCTGTGGTTCAACACCTACCCGGCGCAGGTCTTCATGGGCGATGTCGGCGCGCTGGCGCTGGGCGCGGCCCTGGGCACCATCGCCGTCATCGTTCGCCAGGAAATCGTCCTGTTCATCATGGGCGGTGTGTTCGTGATGGAGACGCTGTCAGTCGTCATTCAGGTTGCTTCCTTTAAATTGACCGGCCGCCGGGTATTTCGCATGGCGCCGATCCACCACCACTTTGAACTCAAGGGCTGGCCCGAGCCGCGTGTGATTGTCCGTTTCTGGATCATCACCGTGATTCTGGTCCTGGTCGGCCTTGCCACCCTGAAGCTGAGGTAGAACGAGTGTCCCTGATCGCTTCTGACCACTTCCGCATCGTTGTCGGCCTCGGCAAGAGCGGCATGTCCCTGGTTCGCTTCCTGGCGAACCGGGGCGTGTCGTTTGCCGTGGCCGATACGCGGGAAAATCCACCTGAGCTGGCCACGCTGCGTCGTGACTACCCGCAGGTGGACGTGCGTTGTGGCGAGCTGGATGTCGAGTTCCTGTGCCGCGCCGACGAGCTCTACGTGAGCCCCGGCCTTGCGCTGGCAACCCCGGCCTTGCAGGCCGCCGCCGCCCGTGGCGTGAAGTTGTCCGGTGACATCGAGCTGTTCGCCCGTCACGCCAAGGCGCCGATCATCGCCATCAGCGGCTCCAACGCAAAAAGCACCGTCACCACCCTGGTGGGTGAAATGGCTGCGGCGGCCGGTAAGCGGGTTGCCGTGGGTGGCAACCTGGGAACCCCGGCGCTGGATCTGCTCAGTGATGACGTCGAGCTGTACGTGATGGAGTTGTCGAGCTTCCAGCTTGAAACCACCGACCACTTGGGCGCCGAAGTGGCGACCGTGCTCAACATCAGCGAAGACCACATGGACCGCTATAGCGGCCTGCCGGCTTATCACCTGGCCAAGCACCGGATTTTCCGGGGGGCTCGGCAGGTAGTGTTCAACCGTCAGGACGCCCTGACTCGTCCGTTGCTGGGCGAGGGCATGCCATGCTGGTCCTTCGGCCTCGGTGTGCCGGATTTCAAAGGCTTCGGGTTGCGCGAAGAGAATGGCGAGAAATACCTGGCCTTCGAATTCCAGAACCTGATGCCGGTGCGCGAGCTGAAGATTCGTGGCGCCCACAACCAGGCCAATGCCCTGGCGGCGCTGGCCCTGGGACATGCGGTCGGTCTGCCGTTCGACGCCATGCTGTCGGCCCTGCGCACGTTTGCCGGGCTCGAGCACCGCTGCCAGTGGGTTCGCGATCTTGACGGGGTGGCCTGGTACAACGATTCCAAGGCCACCAACGTGGGTGCCGCGCTGGCTGCCATTGAGGGCCTGGGCGCGGACATCCAAGGCAAGCTCGTGCTGATCGCCGGCGGCGACGGCAAGGGTGCCGACTTCAAGGACCTGCGCGATCCGGTGGCGGCCAACTGCCGGGCCGTGGTGCTGATGGGGCGTGATCGCGAATTGATCGCCCAAGCCCTCGGCGACGGCGTGCCGCTGGTTCGCGTCGCTTCGCTGGACGAAGCGGTGCAGCAATGCCGCGCCCTCGCACAGTCGGGCGATGCCGTGCTGTTGTCGCCGGCCTGCGCCAGTTTCGACATGTTCAAGAACTACGAAGAGCGCGGGCAGTTGTTCGCCCGGGCCGTGGAGGGCTTGGCATGAACCTGATGAACATCATCAAGCCATACCCGTCTCCGCTGATCACCGGGCGCGGCATCGACCTGGATTTCCCGATGCTCGTCGGTTGCCTGGCGCTGCTGGGCCTGGGCCTGGTGATGATCACTTCCGCATCGTCGGAAGTGGCTGCCGTGCAATCGGGCAACACCCTTTATCACATGATTCGTCACCTGATTTACCTGGTGATCGGTTTGGTCGCGTGCATTGTCACCATGATGGTGCCGATCGCCACCTGGCAACGCCTGGGTTGGATGATGTTGCTCGGTGCCTTTGGTCTGTTGGTGATGGTGCTGTTGCCGGGCATCGGTCGCGAGGTCAACGGCTCGATGCGCTGGATCGGCTTCAGCTTCTTCAACGTACAGCCTTCGGAAATCGCCAAGGTCTTCGTGGTGATCTACCTCGCTGGGTATCTGGTGCGTCGTCAGAAAGAAGTGCGCGAGAGCTGGATGGGTTTTTTCAAGCCGTTCATTGTGTTGCTGCCGATGGCCGGCCTGCTGCTGATGGAGCCGGATTTCGGCGCCACGGTGGTGATGATGGGCGCCGCGGCGGCGATGCTGTTCCTCGGCGGTGTCGGGCTGTTTCGCTTCACCCTGATGGTGGCGCTGGCGGTCGGAGCGGTGACGGTGCTGGTGCAGGCGCAACCTTACCGGATGGCGCGTCTGATCACGTTTACCGACCCGTGGGCCGACCAGTTCGGTTCCGGCTATCAATTGACCCAGGCCCTGATCGCCTTCGGTCGCGGCGAATGGCTGGGCGTAGGCCTGGGCAACAGCGTACAGAAGCAGTTCTATTTGCCCGAAGCCCATACCGACTTCGTGTTCTCGGTATTGGCCGAAGAACTGGGCGTGGTCGGTTCGCTGCTCACCGTCGGGTTGTTCGTATTTGTCTGTGTGCGCGGCATGTACATCGGTTTGTGGGCCGAGCGGGCCAAGCAGTATTTCGCCGCGTACGTGGCGTATGGCTTGTCGTTCCTGTGGATCGGTCAGTTCCTGATCAACATCGGCGTGAACGTCGGCCTGTTGCCAACCAAAGGCCTGACGCTGCCGTTCCTCAGTTACGGCGGCAGTTCCCTGGTGATTTGCTGTGCCTGTCTGGGCTTGTTGTTGCGCATCGAATGGGAGAGTCGAACCCACCTGGGCAGCGAAGAGATGGAATTCCAGGAGAGCGACTTCGCCGAGGAGCCGACTCATGGGCGCTAACGTGCTGATCATGGCCGGCGGAACCGGGGGGCATGTGTTCCCGGCGCTGGCCTGTGCCCGGGAGTTCCAGGCGCGCGGTTACACCGTGCACTGGCTGGGCACGCCACGGGGCATCGAGAACGAGCTGGTGCCCGCCGCCGGCCTGGAACTGCACCGGATCAACGCCAGCGGCCTGCGGGGCAAAGGCAAGTTGTCGCTGCTCAAGGCACCGCTGATGCTGCTCAAGTCGATCTGGCAGGCCCGGGCGATCATTCGTCGGTTGCGGCCGGTATGCGTGGTGGGCTTTGGTGGTTACGTGACCGGTCCTGGCGGTGTCGCGGCAAAACTGGCCGGCGTGCCGGTTATCGTTCACGAGCAGAACGCCGTGGCCGGTACCGCCAATCGGTTACTGGTGCCGTTGGCCGCTCGAGTCTGTGAAGCCTTTCCCGACACCTTTACCCTGTCGGGCAGCCGTCGTACCACCGGTAACCCGGTGCGTACCGAGCTGTTCCTCGATACACCGCGCCCGGCCCTGGCCGGACGCAAGGCGCGTTTGCTGATCCTGGGCGGAAGCCTGGGGGCGGAGCCGTTGAACAAATTGCTGCCCGAAGCCTTGTCGCAGGTCGCTCCCGAACTGCGGCCCGAGGTGTTTCACCAGGCCGGCAAAAACCACGATGAAATCACCGCCCAGCGTTATCGCGCCGCAGGCGTCGAGGCGCAAGTGCAGCCTTTCATCAAAGACATGGCCCAAGCCTATGGCTGGGCCGACCTGGTGGTCTGCCGCGCAGGCGCGTTGACCATCAGCGAACTGGCTGCCGCCGGTCTGCCCTCGATGCTGGTGCCTTTGCCCCACGCCATCGACGACCACCAGACCCGCAACGCCGATTATTTGGCCCGTGAAGGCGCTGCCTTCCTGATGCCGCAAAGAACGACTGGTGCCGCGGATCTTGCCGCGCGCCTGACAGAGGTTTTGATGCAACCGCAAACAATCGAAGACATGGCCCGCGCCGCCCGTCGCCTGGCCAAACCCGACGCCACGGCCCAAGTGGTCGATACCTGCCTGGAGGTGGCCCATGGTTGAGAATCGCAAAGCGATGCCGCAACCGGAAATGCGCCGTATCCGCCGTATCCATTTCGTCGGTATCGGCGGCGTGGGCATGTGCGGGATCGCCGAAGTGTTGCTGAACCTGGGCTATGAGGTTTCCGGTTCCGATCTGAAAGCCTCGCCGGTTACCGAGCGCCTGGAGTCCTTTGGCGCGCAGATTTTCATCGGCCACCGTGCCGAGAACGCCGCCAACGCTGATGTGCTGGTGGTCTCCAGCGCCGTGAACACCTCCAACCCGGAAGTCGCGACCGCCCTGGAGCGGCGCATTCCCGTGGTGCCGCGTGCCGAGATGCTGGCCGAACTGATGCGTTATCGCCACGGCATCGCCGTTGCCGGTACCCATGGCAAGACCACCACCACCAGCCTGATCGCCTCGGTGTTCGCTGCCGGTGGTCTGGACCCGACCTTCGTGATCGGCGGTCGCCTGAATGCCGCGGGTACCAATGCCCAGCTGGGCACCAGCCGTTACCTGATCGCCGAGGCCGACGAAAGCGATGCGAGCTTCTTGCACCTGCAGCCGCTGGTGGCCGTGGTCACCAACATCGACGCCGACCACATGGCGACCTACGACGGTGACTTCAACAAACTGAAGAAAACCTTCGTCGAGTTCCTCCACAACCTGCCGTTCTACGGTTTGGCAGTGGTGTGCCTGGACGATCCGGTGGTGCGCGAGATCCTGCCGCTGATCAAGCGCCCGACCGTGACCTACGGTTTTGGCGAAGAAGTCGACGTGCGCGCCATCAACGTGCGCCAGCAGGGCATGCAGACGTTCTTCACGGTGCTGCGCCCTGACCGCGAGCCGCTGGATGTGTCGGTGAACATGCCGGGCAACCACAACGTGCTCAATGCCCTGGCCACCATTTGCATCGCCACCGACGAAGGTGTCAGTGACGAAGCCATTGTCCAGGGCCTGTCCGGGTTCCAGGGCGTGGGACGACGTTTCCAGGTCTACGGCGAACTGCCGGTGGACGGCGGCAACGTGATGCTGGTGGACGATTACGGCCACCACCCGACCGAAGTCGCGGCGGTGATCAAGGCCGTGCGCGGTGGCTGGCCGGAGCGTCGCCTGGTGATGGTCTACCAGCCGCACCGCTACAGCCGTACCCGCGACCTGTACGACGATTTCGTCCAGGTTTTGGCCGACGCCAATGTGCTGCTGCTGATGGAAGTCTATCCGGCCGGCGAGGAGCCGATCCCGGGTGCCGACAGCCGTCAGCTGTGCCACAGCATTCGCCAACGCGGTCAGTTGGACCCGATCTACATCGAGCGCGGCGTGGACCTCGCACCGCTGGTCAAACCGCTGCTGCGCGCTGGCGACATCCTGCTGTGCCAAGGCGCCGGTGACATCGGTGGCCTGGCCCCGAAACTGTTGAAAAGTCCGTTATTCGCCGGGGCAATCGTGGCATCCAGCGAGGGGAAACTGAAATGACTGCTGCCTACGCCAACCTGGTTTCGACCCTGGACCCGAAAGCCTTCGGCCGCGTCGCCGTGCTGTTCGGCGGCAAGAGCGCCGAGCGCGAAGTGTCCCTCAAGTCTGGCAACGCCGTGCTGCAAGCCCTGCAAAGCGCCGGTGTCGACGCGTTCGGCATCGACGTAGGCGACGACTTTTTGCAGCGCCTGCTGAACGAAAAAATCGACCGCGCGTTCATCATTCTTCATGGCCGCGGCGGCGAAGACGGCAGCATGCAGGGCCTGCTCGAATGCCTGGGTATCCCTTACACCGGCAGCGGCATCCTGGCGTCTGCCTTGGCCATGGACAAACTGCGCACCAAGCAGGTCTGGCACAGTCTCGGCATTCCCACGCCCCGTCACGCCGTGCTGGCATCCGAGGCCGATTGTATTTCGGCGGCCACGGAACTGGGCTTCCCTTTGATCGTCAAACCGGCCCATGAAGGTTCAAGTATCGGCATGGCGAAAGTGACTTCGCTGCCTGAGTTGACCGCGGCATGGAAAGACGCCAGTTCCTACGACTCGCAAGTGTTGGTCGAGCAGTGGATCACCGGTCCCGAGTTCACCATCGCCACCCTGCGTGACCAGGTGTTGCCCCCGATTGCCCTGGGCACGCCGCACACGTTCTACGACTACGACGCCAAGTACGTGGCCAATGACACCCAGTACCGCATTCCATGCGGGCTGGACAGCGCCAAGGAAAAACAACTGATGGACCTCACGGCCAAGGCCTGTGAGGCGCTGGGTATTGCCGGTTGGGGGCGGGCGGACGTGATGCAGGACGCCGACGGGCAGTTCTGGTTCCTGGAAGTCAACACCGCCCCAGGCATGACCGATCACAGCCTGGTACCGATGGCTGCCCGTGCCGCCGGCCTGGATTTCCAGCAACTGGTGCTGTCGATCCTGGCCGCCAGTGTCGGCTCTCAAGAGCCAAGAGGTTAAGCATGCAAGGCGCATCGCTTCGTCATCAGCCATCCGCACCCGGTCGCAAGCCGGTGCCGCGGGGTGCCAGCCGAATGGTGGCCAAAGAGCCGATGTCGGCGCGCCTGCCGAAAGCCAACTTCGGTTTTCTCAAGAGTCTGTTCTGGCCGGTGTTGTTGGTGGCGTTGGGGTTCGGTACGTATGAAGGGGCTCAGCGGTTGCTGCCCTATGCGGATCGGCCGATCGCCCGGATCAATGTGCAGGGCGACCTGAGCTACATCAGCCAGCAAGCAGTGCAGCAGCGGATCGCCCCATTCGTGGCGTCGAGCTTCTTCACCATCGACCTGGCGGGCATGCGCAAGGAACTGGAGCAGATGCCCTGGATCGCCCATGCCGAAGTGCGGCGGGTATGGCCTGACCAGGTATCGATCCGCCTGGAAGAACAACTGCCCGTGGCCCGCTGGGGTGACGAGTCGCTGTTGAACAACCAGGGCCAGGCGTTCACGCCGCGGGAACTGGCCAACTACGAACATTTGCCACAACTGTTCGGTCCTCAGCGGGCCCAGCAGAAAGTAATGCAGCAGTACCAGGTGTTGAGTCAGATGTTGCGGCCGCTGGGCTTCTCCATCGCGCGCCTGGAGTTGCGTGAGCGCGGCAGCTGGTTCCTGACCACTGGCGCGGGCAGCTCGGGGCCGGGCATTGAGCTGCTGCTCGGGCGCGGCAACCAGGTGGAAAAGATGCGCCGCTTCATTGCCATCTATGACAAGACGCTCAAAGACCAGATTACGAACATCGCGCGCATCGATCTGCGCTACGCCAACGGCCTGGCTGTTGGCTGGCGGGAACCTGTAGCGCCCACGACGGCTGAACCCGCCGTCGCGAAGAATTAAGAAGAGGCAGGACCCATGGCAAACGTGCAAAGCGGAAAAATGATCGTCGGTCTGGATATCGGCACTTCCAAGGTGGTTGCGCTGGTAGGCGAGGTCGCGGACGACGGCACGCTGGTCATCGTCGGGATCGGTACCCACCCGTCCCGTGGCTTGAAAAAAGGCGTGGTGGTGAACATTGAGTCCACCGTGCAATCGATCCAGCGTGCCATTGAAGAAGCGCAGCTGATGGCCGGTTGCCGGATCCACTCGGCGTTCGTCGGTGTGGCAGGTAATCACATCCGCAGCCTGAACTCCCACGGCATCGTGGCGATTCGTGACCGTGAAGTCAGCTCCGCTGACCTTGAGCGCGTGCTCGACGCGGCGCAGGCCGTGGCGATCCCGGCCGACCAGCGTGTGCTGCACACCCTGCCGCAGGATTACGTGATCGATAACCAGGAAGGCGTGCGGGAGCCCCTGGGCATGTCCGGCGTGCGCCTGGAAGCCAAGGTCCACGTGGTGACCTGTGCCGTGAACGCCGCGCAGAACATCGAGAAATGCGTACGCCGTTGCGGTCTGGAAATCGACGACATCATCCTCGAGCAACTGGCCTCGGCCTACTCGGTACTGACTGACGACGAGAAGGAACTGGGCGTGTGCCTGGTGGACATCGGCGGCGGCACCACCGACATCGCGATCTTCACCGAAGGCGCGATCCGCCACACGGCAGTGATCCCGATTGCCGGTGATCAGGTCACCAACGACATCGCCATGGCCTTGCGCACTCCGACCCAGTACGCCGAAGAAATCAAGATCCGCTACGCCTGCGCCCTGGCGAAACTGGCCGGTGCCGGTGAAACCATCAAAGTGCCAAGCGTTGGCGAACGTCCTCCGCGCGAGTTGTCCCGCCAGGCGTTGGCCGAAGTGGTCGAGCCGCGTTACGACGAGCTGTTCACGCTGATCCAGGCTGAGCTGCGTCGCAGTGGCTACGAAGACCTGATCCCGGCCGGCATCGTGCTGACCGGCGGTACGTCGAAGATGGAAGGCGCGGTCGAACTGGCCGAAGAGATTTTCCACATGCCGGTGCGCCTGGGCGTGCCCCATGGCGTCAAGGGCCTGGATGACGTGGTCCGCAACCCGATTTACTCCACCGGCGTGGGCCTGTTGATGTACGGCCTGCAGAAGCAGTCCGACGGGGTTTCGTTCTCGGGCATCGGCAGCCGCGACAGCTACAACAGCGACGAGCCGAAGGCGCCGCTTTTCGAGCGGCTCCAGGCTTGGGTGAAGGGCAATTTTTAGCAACAGGTTTAAAGCTTCAAGCGACGAGCCTCTGGCTTGGCACTGGAAGATGCAACAAACGCAGTAGGCGAAAAAACTAGAGAATGAAAGGAGAGGGAAAATGTTCGAACTCGTAGACAACATCCCCGCTAGCCCGGTTATCAAGGTAATCGGTGTCGGCGGTGGCGGCGGCAACGCTGTCAACCACATGGTCAAGAGCAACATCGAAGGCGTCGAATTCATTTGCGCCAACACTGATGCTCAAGCGCTGAAAAACATCGGCGCGCGAACCATCCTTCAACTGGGTACCGGCGTGACCAAAGGCCTGGGTGCCGGCGCCAATCCCGAGGTTGGCCGTCAGGCTGCCCTGGAAGACCGCGAGCGCATCGCTGAAGTCCTGGCTGGCACCAACATGGTGTTCATCACCACTGGCATGGGCGGCGGTACCGGTACCGGTGCGGCGCCGATCATCGCCGAAGTAGCCAAGGAAATGGGCATCCTCACCGTTGCGGTGGTGACCCGTCCATTCCCGTTCGAAGGCCGCAAGCGCATGCAGATTGCCGATGAGGGCATCCGCGCACTGAGCGAAAGCGTCGACTCGTTGATCACCATTCCCAACGAGAAGCTGCTGACCATCCTGGGTAAGGACGCAAGCCTGCTGTCGGCTTTCGCCAAGGCCGATGACGTACTGGCCGGTGCCGTTCGCGGTATCTCCGACATCATCAAGCGTCCAGGCATGATCAACGTCGACTTCGCCGACGTACGCACCGTGATGTCCGAAATGGGCATGGCGATGATGGGCACTGGCTGCGCCAGCGGTCCGAACCGTGCTCGCGAAGCTACCGAAGCGGCTATCCGCAACCCGTTGCTCGAAGACGTCAACCTGCAGGGCGCCCGTGGCATCCTGGTGAACATCACCGCCGGTCCGGACCTGTCCCTGGGCGAGTACTCCGACGTGGGTAGCATCATCGAAGCGTTCGCTTCCGACCACGCCATGGTCAAGGTCGGCACCGTGATCGATCCTGACATGCGTGACGAGCTGCACGTGACCGTGGTTGCCACTGGCCTGGGCGCGAAAATCGAGAAACCGATGAAGGTGATCGACAACACCGTTCAGACCTCCCTGGCATCGCAGCCGCAGCAACAAGCAGCCGCTCGTCAGGAACAACCCGCGGTGAACTACCGTGACCTGGACCGTCCGACCGTCATGCGCAACCAGGCTCAGGCCGGTGCTGCGACTGCCGCGAAGATGAATCCGCAAGACGATCTGGATTACCTGGACATCCCGGCATTCCTGCGTCGTCAGGCCGATTGATGAAATGTATCAGGGGGATACGGGTGATTGGTGTTCAGCAAAGGTCTGGTCTGCTATTATCGCCAGCCTTTGTTGATACCAGTTCGCAATTTGCGCTGAAGCGGCCCATGCCATGATTAAACAACGCACCCTGAAGAATATTATCCGTGCCACAGGTGTCGGCTTGCACTCCGGCGAGAAGGTCTACCTGACCCTCAAGCCCGCGCCTGTCGATACTGGCATCGTGTTTTGTCGTGCCGACCTCGACCCTGTGGTGCAGATCCCTGCTCGCGCGGAAAACGTTGGTGAAACCACTATGTCGACCACACTGGTCAACGGTGACACCAAAGTGGATACGGTGGAGCATTTGCTCTCGGCTATGGCTGGCCTGGGCATCGATAACGCCTACGTCGAGCTCTCCGCGTCCGAAGTCCCGATCATGGATGGCAGTGCCGGACCCTTCGTATTCCTGATTCAATCGGCTGGCCTGGAAGAGCAGGACGCAGCCAAGAAGTTCATCCGTATCCTGCGGGAAGTGACAGTGGAAGACGGCGACAAACGCGCCACTTTCGTGCCTTTCGAAGGTTTCAAGGTGAGCTTCGAGATCGATTTCGATCACCCGGTTTTCCGTGACCGCACCCAGAGTGCAAGCGTGGACTTTTCCAGCACTTCGTTCGTAAAAGAAGTCAGCCGCGCCCGTACCTTTGGTTTCATGAGTGACATCGAGTACCTGCGCAAGCACAACCTCGCACTCGGCGGCAGTGTTGAAAACGCGATCGTGGTCGATTCCGATGGTGTGTTGAACGAGGACGGCCTTCGTTATGAAGACGAATTCGTCAAGCACAAGATTCTCGATGCAATCGGCGACCTCTACCTGCTGGGCAATAGCCTGATTGGTGAGTTCAAAGGCTTCAAGTCCGGCCACGCGCTGAACAACCAGCTGCTGCGCAAGTTGATTGAGCAGAAAGATGCTTGGGAAGTCGTGACGTTCGAAGACGCCAGCACCGCACCAATCTCTTACATGCGCCCTGTAGCGGCCGTGTAAGCATAAAAACCTCTCTAGTTTTTAAAGGCTGCCTTTGGGTGGCCTTTTTTTATGGCTGCTTTCTGGGACCTCGGTGGCGATAGGGGGTAATGCTGTTTTTTCGGTTGGGTTGGTTGGGGTACATATCCGTTGCTGTGGTAACGGCTGCTTAGGGTTCCGCCCTTACCCCGCGAAGTCTCTTGCGGGTGTCACCAATCAGACCTGTTGGGCAGGACCTGTAGGAGCTCGCTCCCACATTTTTTTTGTGCCGTACCCAGATACTGTGAACGCCCGACACCCTGTGGGAGCGAGCCTGCTCGCGAAGGCGGCGTGTCAGTTTGCGGTGATGTTGGACGTGCCGGGGTCATCGCGAGCAGGCTCGCTCCCACAATATTTTGTGTCGTACCCAGATGCCGTGAACGCCCGAAAACTCTTTGATTTGATCTCGATGCCCCGTTAAAGCACGCAGGCCGGAGTGAGGGCATGCCGAGCCTGGGCGAGGTACCGAGTGGTGGGGGCAATGTACGGGACAACTACAGGGGCGGGGGCGGAGGTCCGTTACATCGCACAAACCACACGATTGCGCCCACTGGCCTTGGCCTGGTATAGCGCCTTGTCAGCAGCGAACATGAGCTGCTCGAGTTCGCCATAAGGTCCTTGGGCCCAGGTGGCAATGCCAATGCTGACGGTCATGGGGGCTGCGCCGGGAATGAAGGGGGGCAACTGTTCCACCGCTTCGCGAATGTTCTGGGCCATGGTAAAGGCTCCGGCGGTGGTGGTTTCCGGCAGTACCACCGCGAACTCCTCACCGCCGTAGCGCGCTGCCAGGTCTGCCGGTCGGCGGACATGCCTGCCGATCAGATGCGCCAGGGTGCGCAAGGCCTCATCACCACTTGGGTGGCCGTGGCGATCGTTGAATGCCTTGAAGTGATCGGCGTCGATCATCATGACTGACAGCGGTTGGCCCGAACGCTGGGCCCGCAGCCATTCCTGTTGCAGTGTTTCGTCCAGAGTCCGGCGGTTGGCCAGGCCCGTCAGCGAGTCGATGGACGCCAGTTGCGCCAGTTCCCGTTCAGCATGGTGGCGCCGCCTAAGTTCATGACGCAGCAGCCAGGTGAGCCAGAGCAAACCGATGCACAATGCCCCCGTAGCACCGCTGACCAGCAGCGCCGTGCGTTTCCAGGAGGCGAAGACTTCATCGGAGGAGAGCGCTACCACCACGATCAAAGGCAGGTCGCCCACTTGGGAGAAGGTGTACAGGCGCGGCTTCTGGTCCTGACCGGATACGCTGGTGAAGCTGCCGTTGCCTTCGCGCAGGATGCGCATGAAGTTCGGGCGGTTGCTGAAATCCTTGCCAATCAGGTCCTCGGCCAGGGGCGGCTCCTGGGCCAACAGAAAGCCGTCCCTGCTGACCAGATTGACTGTGCCGCCACGACCGATGTTCAGGCTCTTGAACAATTGGTTGAAATAGTTCAAGCGCATCGCGGCTTCCGCCACGCCCAGGAACTCCCCTTGTTCGTCGTTCACTCGGTAGCTGAAACTGATACGCCAGTCCTGCGCGGCACTTCTGGAGCGAAACGGGCGACTGATCATCATGCCCGGGCTCGGGTTCTGGACATGGGACTGGAAATATTCCCGGTCGGCGTAGTTGCCCTTTCGTGGCTCGATCGAGGCGGAGTCGGCGACTACATTGCCGCGCTTGTCGAGCAGCAGGATGTCGCCTTTATAGGGGGCGGCGGTGGCACGGTCGAAGAGGGCCAAGTGGCGAATCGTCGGCGAAACGTCTTTCAGGTCGTCGCGTTGGGTGGCGGCGACCAAACCTTGTAGCGACAGATCGTAGAGCTCCACGTTGCGCAGCACGTCGGCATCAATCAGTTGCACGATATTGGTCGCCGAACGTGTCGCGGCCTGTTGGGCGGCGGCGTATTCGCGGATCAGCAGGAAGGTCACGATGCTCAGGATGGCAATGACAAACAACGAACTGGCCAGTACGAGTACCCGTTCCTAGCGTATCGAAAACGGGGTATTGCCGGGGGTCGCACTGCTCGCGCTCATGGTTCCGATGTCTGCATTTGTCATGTGGCTGGGATCCGTCCCAAAGGGTTGCATAACCGGCAATGCACCAGATGCTGGCCTTTTGCTGATTGTGCTTGGATCGGTGAGAGCGGGCAATCAGTGTTCGCGCAATAACGCGTGAGCGCTGCCGAAGGCGCAGATCTTTTTACTTTGCTTGATTTGGCTTTCATCCAGCATTCAATCGCCTGGAATTCATCCCAATACGATCTAAACAGCGTGGGGTGTCAGGCCGGCAAGCGGATCCCGAAGGTATTCACGCCCCGGTCACTGCGCACGAAGACATCCCCGCCGTGCATCAGCGCAATCGCCTTGACGATGGCCAGCCCCAACCCGTGGTTGGCGCCACTGTTGCTGCGGGAGGCATCTACCCGGTAGAACCGTTCGAACAGGCGTGGCAGGTGTTCATCGGCAATCGGTTCGCCGGGGTTGGTGACGGCGAGGGTGATCTGGTCGCCCAAGGCCTCGATGCGCACATTGATCACTTGCCCCGGGGCGGTGTGTCGCACCGCGTTGCTCAGCAGGTTGATCAGTGCGCGGCGCAGGTGGGCGATCTCGATGTTGGCCTGGGCGTCACCGCTGACCCTGACCTGGACCTGGGCGTCTTCAAGGATGAAGTCCAGGTAGTCGAGGGTGGTCGCCACTTCGCCGGCCAGGGAGGTGCTGGTAAGTTTGGTGGCTTTGTTGCCCTGGTCGGCGCTGGCGAGGAACAGCATGTCGTTGATGATCGAGCGCAGTCGCTCCAGCTCTTCGAGATTCGATTGCAGCACCTCGAAGTAATGTTCGGCCGAGCGCCCACGGGTCAGCGCCACCTGGGTCTGGCCGATCAGGTTGGTCAGGGGCGAGCGCAGTTCATGGGCGACGTCGGCGTTGAACGACTCCAGTCGCGAGTACGCCTGTTCGACCCGGTCGAGGGTGGCGTTGAAGGAACTGACGAATTGACTGAGCTCCGGCGCCAACGGTGACATCTGCAAGCGCCCGGACAAGCGCGGTGGTGTCAGGCGTCTGGCCTCATCGGACAGTTTGATCAGCGGCTTGAGGCCGATACGCGCTACCCAGTAGCCCAGCAAGGAGGCCAGGATCACCCCGACAATCGCCAAGCTCACCAGTGCCACGAGCAAATAGTGTTGGGTCTGGTAGAACGTCTGGGTGTCGATGCCGATCATGAAGCGCAACGGTGGACGTTGGTCCTTGGCCGGGAACTGGCTGACGAGCACTTTCATCGGGTATTGCTGGGCCACCAGTTTCAGGTCGCGCTTGCCCAGCGAACCTTCGGCGAAGGCACGAATCTGTGGATCGGGGTTGCCATATTCAAAGCGCGGGTCGCCACTGACGATCCAGAAGTGAATGCGTTTGTCTTCCTCTCCCAGCAGGCGCAACTTGTTATTGATCTTCACCCAGTGCTCGGGTGTGCCGTAGCGACCGACCGTGGATTCGAGCACGCTGTAGCGCGCATCGAGTTCGGCTTCCGGCAACAGGCCCAGACCCTTTTCGACTTGCTGGTACAAGGCTCCGCCGATCAACAGGAACACCAATGCCGCCACCAGCGTGAACATGCCGCTCAGGCGCAGGGCGATACTGTCAGGCAAAGTCACTCTCTGCTCTCCAGCACATAACCCATTCCACGAATCGTGTGCAGCAGTTTCTGTTCGAACGGCCCGTCGAGCTTGGCACGCAAGCGTTTGATGGCCACTTCCACCACATTGGCGTCGCTGTCAAAGTTGATGTCCCAGACCATTTCGGCAATGGCGGTTTTCGACAGTATTTCGCCCTGGCGACGTGCCAGGACGCTGAGCAGCGAGAACTCCTTGGCCGTCAGGTCCAGGCGTTGGCCTGCTCGGGTGGCCTTGCGGCTGATCAGGTCGATCCACAGGTCGGCGATGCTGACCTGCACCGGTTCATGACTGCCGCTGCGGCGGGTCAGGGCTTGCAGGCGGGCCACCAGCTCCAGGAAGGAGAACGGCTTGCCCAGGTAATCATCGGCGCCGTCTCGCAAGCCCTTGATGCGGTCTTCGACACGTTCACGGGCGGTGAGCATGATCACCGGCGTCTGTTTGCGGGCGCGCAGGGCCCGCAGCACGCCGAAGCCGTCCAGGCCTGGCAGCATGACGTCCAGCACGATCACCGCGTAGTCGCTTTCCAGCGCCAGGTGCAGCCCCTCGACGCCGTCCGGCGCCACATCCACGGTGTAGCCCTGTTCGCTCAGGCCGCGATGCAGATAGTCCGCGGTTTTTTCTTCGTCTTCGATGATCAGAACGCGCATGGCCCCGCCTCAGTCTGTGGTCGCCAGCGTCGTCGGCGCAGGTCCGGGCTGCTGGACGGGCCGATGAAACAATCGCTCGAGCCATAAGTATATGACCGGTGTGGTGAACAACGTCAGCGCCTGGCTCACCAGCAGGCCGCCGACCACTGCAATGCCCAACGGCTGGCGCAGTTCTGCGCCGGGGCCGGAGCCGAGCATCAGCGGCAGGGCGCCCAGCAGGGCGGCCAGGGTGGTCATGATGATCGGGCGAAATCGGGTCAGGCATGCCTGGAAAATCGCTTCCTGGGGCGTCAAGCCACCCTTGCGCTGCGCGTCGAGGGCGAAGTCGATCATCAGGATGCCGTTTTTCTTGACGATGCCGATCAGCAGCACCAGCCCGATCAGCGCCATGATCGAAAAATCCTGGCCCAGCAACCACAGCATGACCAGCGCGCCGAGGCCGGCCGAGGGCAGGGTGGAGATGATCGTCAACGGGTGTACGAAACTCTCGTAGAGCACGCCGAGGATGATGTACACCGCCAACAGCGCGGCGAGGATCAGCCATGGCTGGCTGGCCAGGGAGCTTTGGAACGCCTGGGCCGCGCCCTGGAAGTTGCCGGTAATGGAGGCCGGCATGCCGACCTCGTTCTTGGCCTGGTCGAGCATGCGCACCGCATCCCCCAATGCCACGCCAGGCGCCAGGTTGAACGACAGATTGGCGGCCGGGAACATGCCGTCGTGGGCAATGGACAGCGGGCCGTTGGTCGGCGCATCGAAGCGGGCCAGGGCCGAGAGCGGGACCATCTCTCCACTGAGCGGCGAGCGCAGGTAGAAATAGGCCAGGCTCTCGGCCTTGCCGCGTTGCGCGGTGTCGAGCTCCAGGATCACGTTGTACTGGTTGGTTTCAGTCTGGAATTCGTTGATCTGCCGCTGGCCGAAGGCGTCGTACAGGGCCTGGTCGACATCGCTGGCGGTGAGGCCAAAGCGCGCCGCCGCGCTGCGGTCGATGTTGATGTGGGTGATGCTGCCGCCCAGTTGCAGGTCGTTGGAGATGTCCCGGAACGCAGGGTTACCGCGCAGCCTGTCGGTGAGTTTTTGTGTCCAGGTGTTGAGCGTCGGTCCGTCGTTGCTCTTGAGCACGTATTGATACTGGGCGCGGCTCGGACCGGGACTGAGGTTGATGTCCTGCCCGGCCCTCAGGTACAGCACCACGCCGGGGATGCCCAGCAGTTTGGGGCGGATCCGGTCGATGAACGCGCTGGCCGACACGTCACGCTGATCCTGGGGCTTGAGGGCGATCCAGAAGCGACCATTGGCGATGGTCTGGTTGGAACCCGAGACGCCGACAGCGTGAGAAAAGCTCTGCACCGCCGGGTCGGCGGCGACGATCTCGGCCAGGGCCTTGTGTTTGGCCACCATGTCCGGGAATGACACGTCGGCGGCGGCTTCGCTGGTGCCCAGCACCAGGCCGGTGTCTTGTACCGGGAAGAACCCCTTGGGAATGAATACGTAGCCCGCCACTGCCAGCGCCAGGGTCACGCCGAACACGCCGATCATCAGCCTCTGATGGGCCAGGGCCCAGCGCAGTGTCCGTTCATACCCACCCAGCAGGCGTTCGCCGAAACTTCGCTTGCCGTGGGCATGAGGCGTCGGGGCGCGCATGAACAGCGCGGCCAGGGTCGGTGCCAGGGTCAGGGACACCACCACCGAAATCAGGATGGTCGAAGTGGCGGTCAGGGCAAACTCCTTGAACAGACGCCCGACCACGCCACCCATGAAGAGCAGGGGAATGAACGCGGCTATCAGCGAAAAACTGATGGAGATCACCGTGAAGCCGATTTCGCCAGCTCCTTTGATCGCCGCTTCGCGCATGCCATCACCCGCCTCCAGGTGCCGGTGAATGTTCTCCACCACTACAATCGCATCGTCCACCACGAACCCGACCGAGATCACGATAGCCACCAGGGTCAGGTTGTTCAGACTGAAGCCCATCACATACATCAGGGCGAAACTGGCGATCAGCGACACGCCCAGGACCGCTGAGACAATCAGGGTCGCCGAGAGCTGGCGCAGGAACAGCGCCATCACCGCCACCACCAGCAGCACCGCGATCAGCAAGGTGATCTCCACCTCATGCAGCGAAGCGCGGATAGTCTGTGTACGGTCGTTCAGTACCTTGACTTGCACGGCCGCAGGCAGCATGGCTTCCAGGGTCGGCAAGGCTGCCTGGATGCGGTCGACGGTGTCGACGATGTTCGCCCCCGGCTGACGGAAAATCACCAGGTTGAGCCCCGGTTGCTCATCGGACCAGGCCTGAATGTAGGCGTCTTCCGAACCATTGATGACTTTGGCGACGTCCTTGAGATGAACCGGTGCCCCATCCTTGTAGGACACGATCAACTCACCATATTCCTCTGGCTGGAACAGCTGATCGTTGGTGGACAGGGTGGAAACGCTCGACTCGCCGTAAAGCGCCCCCTTGGCCAGGTTGAGGCTGGCCTGCTGGAGCGCCACGCGAATGTCGGCCAGGGTCAGACCGATGGCGGCGAGTCGGTCCGCCGAGGCCTGTACCCGGATCGCCGGACGTTGCTGGCCGGTGATGTAGATTTGTCCCACGCCATCGATCTGGCTGAGTTGCCGGGCGAGCAGGGTTTCGACGTAGTCGCTCAATTCGGTGCCGGGCATCAGGCTGGAACTGATGCTGAGGATCAACACCGGGCTGTCGGCCGGATTGACTTTGCGCCAGGTGGGCAGGTTCGGCATGTCCTGGGGCAGTTTGCCGGAGGCGGTATTGATGGCCGCTTGCACTTCCTGGGCGGCGGTGTCGATGCTTTTGTCCAGGCTGAACTGCAAGGTCAGGTTGGTCGAGCCCAGGGCACTGCTGGAGGTCATCTGGGTAATGCCGGAAATGGCGCTGAATTGCACTTCCAGTGGGGTCGCCACCGACGAAGCCATGGTTTCGGGGCTGGCGCCGGGCAACAGAGCCCTGACCTGGATGGTCGGGAATTCCGCTTCAGGTAACGGCGCGACAGGCAGGCGAGGAAAGGCGATCAATCCCAGCAGTATCAGGGCGAAGGTCATCAGGACCGTGGCGATGGGATGGTCGATGCACCACGCCGAAATCGAACCGCGGCCCTTCATGGTTTTGGCTCCGACACATTGGCCTGGGCCACTGGGTCACCGAGCACCTGGATGCGGCTGCCCGGCTTGAGCCGTGACTGGCCGTCGCTCACCAGTTGATCGCCCGCGCTCACCCCTTTGATGATGTGCAGGTCACTGTCCTGGTACACCATCACCACCGGTACGCTCTCTACCTGGTCGCCGGTGATTCGGTACACGAAAGGTTGCTCCAGGCCGCGCTGAACCACGGTCGGTGGAACCACCAGGGCGTCCTTGTCGAGGGCGGTCTGGATTTTCAATGTCACCAACTGCCCTGGCCATAGCCGTTGCGCGGCGTTGCTGAATTCAGCCTTGGCCCGCAGGGTGCCGGTGTTGGCGTTGATCTGGTTGTCGATCAGGCTCAGGCGGCCCTCGCCGAGCATTTCACCGGAGGTCCCATCAGCGCCTATGTAGGCCTGGACCAGCGCTTGCTCGGGGGCGGCCATCAACCGTTGCAAGGTGGGCAGCATTTGTTGGGGCAGGGCGAACTCCACTGCGATCGGGTCGATCTGGGTCACGGTGAACAAGCCCTCGGTGTCGCTGGTGCGCAGGAAGTTGCCTTCGTCCACGTTGCGAATGCCGACGCGACCGGTCACCGGGGAGCGGATCCGGGTGTAGGACAACTGCACCTGGGCGGCATCGATGGCCGCCTGATTGCCCTGGGCGGTGGCCTTGAGCTGGTTGACCAGTGCCTGTTGCTGGTCGTAGGTCTGTTTCGATACGCCGTCGTCGACACTGAGCAATTTGTAACGCTTGAGATTGACCTGGGCGACCGCCAGTTGTGCCTGGCTTTCACCGAGTTGGGCCCTGGCCTGGTCAAGGCTGGCGCGGATCGAGCGGTCGTCGATGGTGGCCAGCAGTTCCCCCTTCTTGACCTGTTGCCCTTCCTTGACCAGCAGTTGAGTGAGGATGCCGTCGATCTGCGGGCGGATCACCACGCTGTGCAGTGACAACACCGTGCCGATGCCACTGGCAAAGCGCGGCACATCCTTTTGCACCACGCTGACGACCCTTACCGGCACGGCCACGGGCGCGCCGGGCTTGGCGGTGACAGGCTTCATGACATACCAGAGGGCGACAGCTGCCAGAGCGACCAGGAGCGCGACGAGCAAGACGGGTTTTTTCTGGATGTGCATGGATGTGGGAGGCCGGTTCAGGACAGAGGGATTTTTATCTTTCTTATATAGCGTTGTGAGGTGGTCAGGAAGGTGACGCCTAACTGACGGGCTTGTCAGTTTTGTCCCGACTTGCTGTCAGACGAGTGAAGGGCCGATTGAATCCGCCCTGCGCGCGCTGGTATCGGGCGGGTATACTGCCGACTTTCGCGGCTCGCTCTCCGGGCCCGACTTGCACGCATTACCCGGAGCTTTACATGACTTCCCCAACACCTTCGCCCGCGGACGAACGCCCGAACGGCGAACAGGCCGACCGGCCCGACAGCGATGTTTCCAGCGGCGAGAGCGTCAACGCGATCCCGACCTTCAAGTTTCCGTTCAAGCCCGGTGAGCTGGCCGCGGCCAAAGGGGCCGGGCAGCAGCCTTGGTACAAGAACGGCGCGAAGAACGGTCATACCAAGACCCCTGGCGCCGCGCCTCCCGGCACGCGTCGCTCGATGGGCAAGCGCTGATATCACCCTTGGAGCACGGGCGCGAAATCAGTTCGCGACCCGTGCACCGGCCAGACTGCCACTCAACTCATAGGCCGTCAGTTCGGCCTGGTGCGCCGCGAGGATTTCCGGCAGCGAGCCGCGCAGGTACTCGACCCAGGTCTTGATCTTCGCATCCAGGTACTGGCGCGAAGGATAGATGGCGTAGAGGTTCAGTTCCTGGGAGCGGTAGTTGGGCATGACCCGCACCAGCGTGCCATTGCGCAAGCCCTCGATGGCGGCATACACCGGCAACACGCCCACACCCATGCCACTGGTGATCGCGGTTTTCATGGCATCGGCGGAGTTCACCAGGAACGGTGAGTTGCTGATGGTGACCATCTCTTGGCCTTCGGGGCCGTCAAATACCCATTTCTCCAGCGGAATGACCGGGCTGACCAGGCGCAGGCAGGCGTGGTTGAGCAGGTCGCCGGGTTTCTGCGGGCAGCCGCTGGCTTTCACGTAGGCAGGTGATGCGCAGACGATGCTGTAGGTGATCCCCAGGCGCTGGGAGACAAAGCCCGAGTCCGGCAATTCGCTGGCCAGTACGATGGAAACGTCGTAACCCTCGTCCAGGATGTCCGGCACACGATTGGCCAGGGTCAGGTCGAAAGTCACGTCGGGATGGGTTTTACGATAGCGGGCGATGGCATCGATCACGAAATGCTGGCCGATGCCGGTCATGGTATGGACCTTCAACTGCCCGGCAGGACGTGCGTGAGCATCGCTGGCCTCGGCTTCAGCCTCCTCGACATACGCCAGGATCTGCTCGCAACGCAGCAGATAACGTTTGCCGGCCTCGGTCAGGGCGATGCGGCGGGTGGTGCGGTTGAGCAGGCGGGTTTGCAGATGGGCTTCCAGGTTGGAAACCGCACGCGAAACGTTGGCTGTGGTGGTATCCAGTTGCACGGCGGCGGCGGTGAAACTGCCCGCTTCAGCAACACAGCTGAACGCACGCATGTTTTGCAAAGTGTCCATGGGAGGCTCTCTTGGGAGATGGCAAATTGTGACACGAAGTTACAGCGCAGCGGACCCCGACTAATGGATTATCGCAGTAACGGTAACAAAGATTCGCAGAAAGGTCGGCTTATCGCCGTTCGATGGGGTGCCTAGAATTGCGGCCAATCCTGGATCGCTGATTGCTGTGGGAGCGAGCCTGCTCGCGATGGCGGCATCACATTCCCCTCAATGTGTCTGCCTGGACGCTATCGCGAGCAGGCTCGCTCCCACAGTTGCGTCACCGGGCATTCAGCCTCTTCACGCCTCCCCATCTCAGGAATTTTGCGCAAGTGCCGCGTTGCATCAGCAGAGAGCTGAAGACTCTCAGTGTTTGGCTTTTAACGTTCACCATCAGCGGTTGCATCGGCACGGGAGGGATTGCGCCGCAAGGCCAGGCATTGTCGGCCAATCAACTGGCCACCGATGAAGCGATCCGCGAGGCTGCCCGTGATGCTCACTGGCCCACCGGCCAGTGGTGGAATGCCTATGGCGACCGGCAACTGGGTCGCTGGATCGACCTGGCCGTGCATGACAGCCCGAGCCTGGCCCTGGCCGCTGCCCGCGTGCGGCAGGCCAAGGCCATGGCCGGTGTCGTCGAGGCTGCCGAGTCGCTACAGATCAATGGTCAAGCGACCCTCAAGCGCCACAACTGGCCCACCGATCAGTTCTATGGCCCTGGCGAGTTGGCCGACACCACCACTTGGGACAATAACGCGGGCCTGGGCTTGAGCTATGCCCTGGACCTGTGGGGCCGCGAGCGCAACGCCAGTGAGCGGGCCGTCGACCTGGCTCATGTCAGCGTGGCCGAGGCGCGGCAGGCGCAGTTGGAGTTGCAGAACAACATCGTGCGCACCTATATCCAGTTCGCGTTGCACTATGCCCAGCGCGATATCGTCGTGGCGACCCTCCATCAGCAGGAGCAGATTCTCGAACTGGCGCAAAAGCGTCTGGACGGCGGCATCGGCACCCATTTCGAAGTCAGCCAGGCCCAGGCGCCATTGCCTGAGACCCATCGGCAACTCGACGCCCTCGACGAAGCCATTGCCTTGAGCCGCAATCAACTGGCGGCGCTGGCGGGCAAAGGGCCAGGAGACGGGGCGCGGCTGCAGCGCCCGACCCTGGCCCTCGGTGCGCCCTTGAAGTTGCCGTCGGCCTTGCCCGCCGAATTGCTCGGCCAGCGTCCGGACGTGGTGGCCGGGCGTTGGCAAGTGGCCGCTCAGGCGCGGGGTATCGATGTCGCGCGTGCCGGGTTTTATCCCAATGTCGACCTGGTGGGCAGTATCGGCTACATGGCGACCGGTGGCGGGGCGCTGGAGTTCTTGACCGGCAAGAAGCTCAACTACAGCGTCGGACCGGCCATCACACTGCCGATTTTCGACGGTGGGCGCCTGCGCTCACAGTTGGGGGAGGCGGCGGCCGGTTATGACATCGCCGTGGCCCACTACAACCAGACGCTGGTCGATGCACTCAAGAGCATTTCCGATCAGTTGATCCGCCGTGAGTCCATGGACAAACAACACGTCTTCGCTGCTGAGTCGGTGGCCGCCGCGCAACGCACCTACGACATCGCGATGGTTGCGTTCCAGCGCGGGCTCACTGACTACCTCAACGTGCTCAACGCCCAAAGCCTGTTGTTCAAGCAGCAACAGGTGCAGCAGCAAGTGGAGGCGGCGCGCCTGACGGCCCACGCCGACCTGGTGACGGCGTTGGGCGGTGGCCTGGACGCCGGCAAGGACCTCCCTGACTTGAGCCATGTTGAGTAGTTCTATTGTGATGTCTTTATTCGCTCCTGCCCGCTGGCTGTACCGCCTCGAATGGCGCCGTGGTTTCTTCGACTGGGCTCGCAGCGACGGTGTGACGTGGGTCTACATTTTCAAAGTGCTGCTCGCCGCCTTCCTGACATTGTGGCTGGCGATGCGTCTGGAGCTGCCGCAACCGCGCACGGCCATGATCACGGTGTTTATCGTCATGCAGCCCCAGAGCGGGCAGGTGTTCGCCAAGAGTTTCTATCGCTTGCTCGGCACGCTGGCCGGCTCGGCGGTGATGGTGGCGCTGATTGCCTTGTTCGCCCAGAACACCGAACTGTTTCTGGGCAGCCTGGCGATCTGGGTCGGTGTCTGTTCCGCGGGCGCGGCGCGTTATCGCAACTTCAGGGCCTATGGTTTTGTGCTGGCAGGCTACACCGCGGCGATGATCGGTCTGCCGGCCCTGGCTCATCCGGAAGGCGCGTTCATGGCGGCGGTCTGGCGTGTGCTGGAAATTTCCCTGGGGATTCTCTGCGCGACCCTGATCAGCGCCGCGATCTTGCCGCAAACCGCCAGCGCCGCCATGCGCAACGCCCTGTACCAACGCTTTGGAGTGTTCGCCCTGTTTGTCACGGATGGCTTGCGTGGACGCAGCAAACGCGAGGCATTCGAGGCGCGTAACGTCGGCTTCATTGCCGAAGCCGTGGGCCTGGAAAGCCTGCGCAGCGTGACGGTGTTCGAAGACCCGCACATGCGTCGGCGCAACGGTCGGCTCAGCCGCTTGAACAGCGAGTTCATGGGCATCACCACCCGATTCAACGCCTTGCACCAGTTGCTCGAACGTCTACGTAGCCGTCGAGATGAACGGGTGGTGAATGCCATTAAACCGGGTTTGCAAACGTTGGCCGAGTTGCTGGACGGTTTTAGCGCCCGCGCCTTGACCGATAAAGACGCCGCGCGCCTGGCGGCGGAGCTGGCAACCTATAAAGCCGATTTGCCGGCACAGGTCCGCAGGCTGCGTGGGGTGTTCGAAGAAACAGATCCGAGCGAGGCAGAACGGCTGGATTTCCACACCGCCTATGAGCTGCTGTATCGCTTCGTCGATGACTTGCACGGGTACGCCCAGACCCATGCATCGCTGGCTGATCATCGCCACGAACGCGAGCAATGGGACCAACCTTTCATGCCGCAGACCAACGGTCTGGCGGCTGCGGCGTCGGGGTTTCGGGCAGCGTTCATCCTGCTGGTGCTGGGCAGCTATTGGGTCGCCACGGCCTGGCCGAGCGGTGCGACCATGACGATGATTGCCGCCGCCACGGTGGGCTTGTCGGCCGCCACGCCCAACCCCAAACGCATGGCGTTCCAGATGGCGTGTGGCACGCTGCTCGGGGCCTTGATCGGTTTCGTCGAGATGTTTTTCATCTTCCCGCTGATCGATGGCTTCCCCTTGCTCTGCGTGATGTTGGCGCCGGTGATCATGTTGGGCTCATTCCTCAGCTCGCGACCGCAGTACGCCGGGGTCGGGTTGGGGTTGTTGATCTTCTTCTGCACAGGCTCGGTGCCCGACAACCTGACGGTCTACAACCCCTACACCTTCATCAACGATTACCTCGCGATGATCCTTGGCATGCTGGTATGTGCCGCTGCCGGGGCAATCATTCTGCCGCCCAACAGTCGCTGGTTGTGGCGCCGGCTCGAACAAGACCTGCGCGAGCAGGTGGTGTTTGCCATCAGCGGCCGGCTCAAGGGCCTGGCCTCGGGCTTTGAAAGTCGCACCCGGGACTTGCTGCATCAGGCTTATGGGCTGGCGGCGGGGCAACCTGGGGTGCAGCGGGATCTGTTGCGCTGGATGTTTGTGGTCCTGGAAGTCGGCCACGCGATTATCGAATTGCGCAAGGAACAGGCGATCTTGCCCGTGCATCCGGCCTATGCCCCAAGCCAGCCCTGGCGCCAGGCGATCCGCGTGATGGGGCGGGCGTTGGTGCGGCTGTTTCGTCAGCCCGGCCAGAGCAATCTGGAGCGCGCCCTGCTGGCGGTCGACCATGCCATCAGCCGCGTACAGGCCAGTGACGAACCCTTCGCCCCGCACTTCGACACCTCGGCCCTGCGCCGGGTGAAAAGCTACCTGCATTTCATCCGCACCTCGCTGTTGGACCCGCAATCGCCATTGGCGGCCTACGCCATGCCGCTGCCCCAGGAACCCGAACATGCCTCGTGAAATCGCCTTCCATGGCGTGTACATGCCCACCATGACCCTGATGTTTTTCATCGCCGCCGCCCTGGCCTGGGCCCTGGATCGTTTTCTGTCGGGGTTGGACCTGTACCGCTTCTTCTGGCACCCGGCGCTGCTGCGCCTGAGTCTGTTTACCTGCCTGTTTGGCGCGCTGGCGCTGACGGTCTACCGTTGAGATCAATGCGATGAAAAAGTTTTTCAGCCTGCTTGCGACGCTGTTGGTGCTGGCCCTTGCCCTGTGGATCGGCCGGGTGTTGTGGGTGCACTACATGAACACTCCGTGGACCCGTGATGGTCGGGTACGCGCCGACATCATCAACGTCGCCGCCGACGTCAGTGGCGAGGTGGTTGAGGTACCGGTGCGTGATAACCAGTTGGTAAAAAAGGGCGACCTGCTGATGCGCATCGACCCCGAGCATTACCGCATTGCGGTGAAACAGGCTCGCTCTTTGGTGGCCTCGCGCAAGGCGACCTGGGAAATGCGCAAGGTCAACGCGCATCGGCGTGCCGACCTGGACAGCCTGGTGATCTCCCGGGAAAACCGTGACGACGCCAGTAACATTGCCGACTCGGCCCTGGCCGATTACCAGCACGCCCAGGCGCAACTGGAGGCCGCCGAACTGAATCTCGCCCGTACCCAGGTCCGCGCGGCGGTGGACGGTTATGTCACCAACCTCAACGTGCATCGGGGCGACTATGCGCGCATCGGCGAGGCGAAAATGGCCGTGGTGGACATGAATTCGTTCTGGGTCTACGGCTTCTTCGAAGAAACCAAGCTGCCCAAGGTGCGGGTCGGTGATTCGGCGCAGTTGCAGTTGATGAGCGGCGAGGTGCTCAAGGGGCATGTGGAAAGCATCTCGCGGGGCATCTACGACCGTGACAACCCCGCAAGCCGCGAGTTGATCGCCGATGTGAACCCGACCTTCAACTGGGTTCGCCTGGCGCAGCGGGTGCCGGTGCGGATCCATATCGACGAAGTGCCGGACGGCGTGCTGCTGGCGGCGGGGATGACCTGTACGGTGGTGGTCGATCCCAAACCGAGCGCTGACGCCCACGGATAATTGTGGGCGCGAGCCTGCTCGCGATAGCGGTGTTTCAGTGGGCAAGGAGGTTGGTTGTGCCGTCGCTATCGCGAGCCTGCTCGCTCCCACAGGGTTTCATGCGTGTTTACCCTGTGTTTTACAGCGACCCACCCAACCCGAACCGCTTCATCAAGCCTTTTTCCAGCAACCCCTTGGGCAGCAAACCGGCCATCAACGGCAACGCCCGGCTGCCATTGCCCAAGCGCAGCAGGCGCGGGGGCCTGGGTTGCTGCACGGCCTTGAGCAGTCCTGCGGCAAAATCGCTGGCCGGGGTCGGGTTGTCCTGGGACGCCTTGGCGCGGCTGCGGATGCCGTCGCGCAGAGGCCACCAGGGTGACTGTTCGCTGATCAGTTGCTCGGCTTCATGGCCGGCATTTTTGGCGAAGCTGGAGGCGATGGCGCCGGGCTGGACTTCCATTACGCGGATGCCGAACGGTGCCAGTTCCATGCGCAGCGCATCGCTCAAGGCATGCACCGCCGTCTTCGAGGCGCAATAGGCGCCGGCAAATGGCGTCACCAGCACGCCGGAAACGCTGCCGATGTTCACCACCAATCCCTTGGCCCGGCGCAGCACCGGGAATAGTGCGCGGGTCACTCCGACGACCGCGAACACGTTGGTTTCGAACTGGCGCTGCATGGCCGGCACACCACCGTCCAACAATGGACCCATGGCGCCGTAACCGGCATTGTTGATCAGCACATCGAGACCGCCGTGTTGTTGGTTGATGCGTTCGCTCAACTGTTCCAAGGTCTGGCCATCATTGACGTCCAGTTGTACGGCGGTAAACCCGGCAGCACTGAGCAGCGCCACGTCCTCATCCTTGCGTGCACTGGCCCATACTTGATAGCCGGCGGCCTTGAAGGCATCGGCGAGGGCGCGGCCGATGCCGCTGGAACATCCGGTAATCAACGCAACGGGCATAGCCATTCCTTATGCAAACAGTGAGAGGGGATCAGTTGGAGAAGCTGCCTTGCAATCGTTCGGCGCGAAACTCCAGGGTTTGTGGGCGGTAGCCGGGACGCAGTGGCGGCAGGGGCAGGCAATCCTGCCAGTCCGCGCCGGGCTGCAACTCGCCTGGGCCTCTGTAACGAGGTGCGGTGTACTGATTGTCGGCCAGGTTGATGGTGTCGCCGGGTGCATAAGCCGCGATCCGCCAGCGCAGTTCGATCAGCGGTACATCGTTGCCATTGGTCATGTTCAGCAACAGCGGACGGTCGGCCGGGCAGCGTTCGGGGGCGTAGGTGACGCGCAGATCCAGGCGCGCCAGTTGCCGGGTTTCGCGGCTGTCCTCCCAGACTACCCATGCGGCCACCAGCCCCAGTCCGAGGAACGCTGCCAAGGACACCGGCAGCGCCTTGGCCGGGTAGCGCAGCAGCAGGATGAGCCAGGTGATGACCAGCAAGACGCCGATAAGCATGGTTGAAGCCTCCGTTACCGTCACACCATCCTACCGGAGGGGGCGGGCCGTGGGTATTCATCCGTCTCGGGCCGTCGGTCGCCGCTGTCATATCTGACAGTAGGCAAGGGTTGTCTGCCCTTGTTAGATGCCGTTTACGACGCAGCGGTGCTACGACCAAGAGGTCTGATTAGATGGGCATGGATCAGAGAACCCCGAGGCTGATGGCCTTTGACCCAAGGAATTTACCGGTTCGTTCGGTCGACTATTGGCGCAACATCGAGAACGGGCCCACGCAAGAGCGCGTCACTCGCAGCCTTTTCGATGCCGCCGGTCGTTTGGCAAAACAGTGGGATCCTCGATTGTGGCGCTTGCAACCAGACGATCAGTCGGCGCCGGCCAACCTTACGACGGTTTATTCGCTGTCCGCTGCCGCGCTGCGTACCGATAGCGTCGATGCGGGCAGGCAGATCGATCTGCCTGGGCTCGCCGGCGAGGGTTTGCGGGCGTGGGACGGTCGGGGCACGCATCGCGAGGTGGGCTACGACGACCTGCTCCGTCCCGTGGTGGTGCTCGAACAAGGCGCCGGGCAACTGCGTCGGTGCATGGAGCGGTTGAAGTACGGTTCCCCGGGCCGGGGCGATCGCGACCATAACCAGTACGGGCAGTTGATCCGCCACGATGACCCGGCGGGTAGCGTGCTGCTGGAGTCGTTTTCCCTCACCGCGCAAAACCTTGTCCAGAACCGTCGCTTCATCCTTGATGCCGTCACTCCCGACTGGCCGGAGCCGGAAGCCGAGCGCGAAACACTGCTCGAGCCCGGCGAGGGAGCCCGGTCAACCTGGTGCCTTGGCCCCCAGGGCGACGTGCTGGAGCAAATGGATGCCCTGGGCCATCGACAACGCAAGAGACTGACCCGCGATGGCCGGTTGCATGAAAATCACTTGTTATTAAACGGGCAGGACACATGGCAGCCGCTGGTCAGGGATATCCGTTACAGCGCCGAGGGGCAAATAGAGCAAGAAACGGCCGGTAACGGCGTGCAGACCACACTTAGCTACAGTCCCGATGATGGCCGGCTGATGGAACGCCACGCCAGGTGCGCTGATCAGGTGCTGCAAGACCTGTTCTACACCTATGACCCCATGGGTAACGTGCTGAGTATCGAGGACAAGGCCCTGCCGGTGCGCTACTTCGCCAATCAGCGTATCAACCCGATCAGTCGTTTTATCTACGACAGTCTCTACCAATTGCTTGAAGCCAGCGGCTGGGAGGCGGGCGCTGCCAATCAGGGACCGGAGTCCGTTGGTCGCGTCGACCCGGCGGCGGTGAGCAACTACCGGCAGACCTATCGCTACGACGAAAGCGGCAACCTGCTGGAGCTGACCCATGTCGGCGCTCAGAATCATGGCCGCCAGTTGCAAGCGGCCCGCTACAGCAATCGTTGTTTGCCGTACCGCAACGGCGTGCCCCCAACGGAAGATGAAATCTGCGCCGCGTTCGATGCGCGGGGCAATTGTCTGGAACAGGACGGGGGGCGTTTCCTGGCTTGGGATCTGCGCAACCAGTTGAGTTCGGTCACCCCCATCGAACGCGCCTCAAGGCTTAACGACGGTGAGATTTATGTTTACGACGGCAGCGGTCTGCGCGTTCGCAAATTGCGCACTCTGCAAGCCGGTGCCCGGACGTTGACCGCCGAGGTGCGTTATTTGCCTGGGCTGGAACTGCGTGCCGACAGCGGCACCGGGGAGTCTCTCCAGGTCATCATCGTCCAGGGTGGGCTCAACAGTGTGCGGGTATTGCATTGGGAAAGCCCATCACCTGCGGGGGCCAATGACCTCTATCGATACAGTTTTACCGACTACTTGGGTTCGACCAGCCTGGAGCTTGCCCAGGACGGGCGAATCATCAGCCGCGAGCACTTCTATCCTTTTGGCGAGACCGCGTACCTGGCCGGGGAAGATGTGATCGAGGTCAGTTACAAGACGGTTCGTTACTCGGGCAAGGAGCGGGATGCGACAGGGTTCTATTACTACGGCTATCGCTACTACATGCCCGGTCTGCAGCGCTGGCTGAATCCGGACCCTGCGGGAGATATCGATGGGCTGAATCTGTACGCGATGGTGAGCAATAACCCGCTGACTTTTCGGGACGCCGACGGGCTCAACAAGACTGGCAAGTACGAAATAGAAGTGGGCGTAAAAAACCGACTGAAGCTCACAGCGGCAGCGCTTACGAGCAGGGTTGGCGTGTTCAAGGAAGCCACAGGAAAGTTCAGCGATGTGAATGACTTCAAAGTGGTGGAGGTCGGTGCATTCAATGACTATCTGGTGGGAGGGGATGAGGTCAAACAGAATCTACAACGCTACAAGCAACGCTATAAAGCCCTCTCCAGCGAAACATCGAGTTCGAAGGTAGTTGGGCAACCTTCAAACTTCGGTCTGGGGGCAAGCATTTCCAGTTACATGTTGCGCAGTGCCAATGATGTATTCGTGGACGAGCCGATCGATCCGGACGCGTTGAACAGGCACCCTGATTTCGTCGTTGAGCGGCGCTTTTTCGCGGTCATGAAAAAATCCGACAAGTTGAAACCACCTGAAGAGCGACAGATTTATGGTCTGGCCGAATTGAACGCGTTTACAACGAAGGGAAAAACCGAAGTGGATGTTGTGCAAGTGGTCGTCCACCCTGAAACCCAGGATGGCGGGACCTTGAAGAAAGAGGCGTTGGCGCAGGCCACTTCAGTGGCGCGACTGCCGATCCTGAAGGGGGTGGGTACATTCTTGACGGTGCATGCAATCAAGGCCATTTCGAAGGGCGCGGACATCAGAAAAATCAGAACGGACGCGGTCAATCCGCGCTCGGCCAGGATTGCCGAAAAGTTTGATGCCAAGCGAGTGGTCAATCAATAAAAAAGCCCCCACCCAACCCACTGCGGATAGGGGACGCAGTGGGCTGGACGGGGGCTTCTTGTTCTGCTGATCGTTGCTGATCGTTATTGAGCGATGGTTTTCACCGACACGCCGCGTTCGACCGGGGTGGAGCGACCGTAGATGTCTTCGAAGCGTTCGATATCGTCTTCGCCCAGGTAGCTGCCGGACTGCACTTCGATGATTTCCAGCGGGATCTTGCCCGGGTTGCGCAGGCGATGAACCGAGGCGATCGGGATGTAGGTCGACTGGTTTTCGCAGAGCAGGAACACGTTCTCGTCGCAGGTCACTTCAGCGGTGCCGCTGACCACGATCCAGTGTTCGGCGCGGTGGTGGTGCATCTGCAGCGACAGGCATGCGCCCGGCTTGACCGAGATGTGCTTGACCTGGAAACGACCGCCCATGTCCACCGAGTCATAGGAACCCCATGGACGATAGACCTCGCAGTGGTTCTGGGTTTCGGTGCGGCCCTGGGCGTTGAGGGTGTTGACCATTTGCTTGACGCCTTGGACCTTGTCCTTGTGGGCGATCATCATGGCGTCCTTGGTTTCGACCACCACGATGTTGTCCAGGCCGATCACCGACACCAGCTTGCCATTGCCGTGGATCATGCAGTTGCGGCTGTCCTGGACGACGACGTCGCCCTTGGTGACGTTGCCGTTGGCATCCTTGGCGTTGACTTCCCACAGCGACGACCAGCAGCCGACATCGCTCCAGCCGGCCGACAGTGGCACCACGCAGGCGCGCTGGGTCTTTTCCATCACCGCGTAGTCGATGGAGTTGTCCGGGCAGCAGGCGAAAGTGGCTTCGTCAAAGGTGATGGTATCGGCCGTCTGTTCGCTGCGCTCCAGGGTCAGCAGGCAGGTGTCGTAGATGTCCGGATCGTGTTTTTTCAGCTCTTCGAGGAAACGGCTGGCGCGGAACAGGAACATGCCGCTGTTCCAGAAGTAACCACCGGCTTCGACGAACTCGGTGGCGCGCTTGACGTCGGGTTTTTCGACGAAGTGCGAAACGCGGCTCACCCCTTCAGGCAGCAGGGCATCGTTGGTCGACTTGATGTAGCCATAACCGGTTTCCGGTTTGGTGGCCGGTACGCCGAACAGCACCATTTCGCCACGCTCGGCGGCCACGGTGGCCAGGGCCAACGCACGTTGCAGGGCTTTCTGGTCTTCCAGCACGTGGTCGGCTGGCAGGACCAGCATCAGCTCGTCGCGGCCTTCATTGACCAGCATCATCGCCGTCAGGGCCACGGCCGGCGCGGTGTTGCGCCCGAACGGTTCCATCAGGATGCGCTGGGCTTCCAGCTTGCGGTTGGTCAACTGCTCGTTGACGATGAACCGGTGGTCTTTGTTGCAGACCACGATCGGGGTGTCCATGCCTTCGAACACCAGGCGCTCGAGGGTCTGCTGGAACAGGGTATGTTCGCCGGTCAGGGCCAGGAACTGTTTAGGGAATTGCTTGCGCGAAAGCGGCCAAAGACGTGAGCCGCTACCACCTGACAAGATCACCGGAATCATGTTTGTTACTCCTACAAATCGAAATGGTTTTTAGAGCTACTGCGTTCTGTCGTTTCACTCTCTTGTTGTTGTTCCTGCGGCAGTGGCAAGCCTTGAGCTTCAAGCTGCAAGCAAAAGCTTGCCGCTTGAAGCTGGAAACTTGCCGCTGCTCTTATCGGGTCGACACCGGGCGTTTTACCCACACTGGCGACAGGCTGCTGCCGGAGCCGGTGACGTACAGCACGGCCGCTTCGCCGCGTTCCAGGGCCACGGGCTTGAGGTCGCCGACTTTCTTGTCGCCGTCGAACAGCGCCAGGCTCACTTTCACCGGGTTGATTTCACGCTCGCCACGGCTCTTGGCCGCTACGGTCTTGACCACTTCGGTCTTGCCGTCGGCGGTCTTGAGGGTCAGCGGCTTGTCGCTAAGGTTCTGCACGCGAACCAGGGATTTCTGCTTGTTCTTGAATGGCGGTTCTTCGATCAACTGAGGCTGGCCGCTGGCGTTGTTGACCAGGGTGTAATAGTGATCGGGAGCCAGTTTTACCGGGACGGTCTGGCTGCCGACCTTGGCACTGTAGTCGCCGCCAGGCATGAAGCTGAAGTCGGTGCTGGCCAGTGGTGCTACGTCGCTCAGGTTGGTGCTGCCAACGGTGGCGCTGACTTCGGCGTTGCTGGCGTTGTATATCCGCACGAAGCTCGACCCTTTTGGCGCAACCGGGCCATACAGGGCCGAGTCACCTCCGGCAAAGGCGGACAGTGAAAGGGCGCTCATGCTGGCAACCAGGGCAACGGCCTTGAGGGAGCGAGCGGCGAGACGGCGAGGAGTTGTAGTGAAAGTCATGGTGGACCTCTCTTTCAGTTTTGCGCCCGGTCGGGCGTCTCGGATGGGGTGTTGGCGGCTACGTTCTGTTGGCGTGCGCCGGCTTGCTTGAGTTCTGCGACCCACTGCGGGTCGGCGTCACCGATTTCGTTGTTCACAGGCAGATAACGTTCAGGAAACTCCCAGATCAGTACCTGGGGCGGGCTGTTCTTGAAGGCGTCGCTCTTGAGGTAGCTGAGCATCGGCAGAATCGGGCCATGGCCGTCTTCGGCGTAGTTCACGACGTCGCTGTTCAGGGCCTGCTTGAGGGCGCCGACGAAGTTCCAGGTGGGGTTGGCGCTGTAGCTGGTGCCGATCAGCGCCACCGGCACTTGGGCATCGGCAAACAGCGCGTCGCCTTCGGCCGGCTGATCGTCGGCTTCACGGGTGGTGCGCTTGACCAGCGGCTCCTGGGCTGGCATCAGGTTTTCGAACAGCGGGTCCAGAGGCAGGAACTGACGCAGGTCGCCCTTGTGGATGATTTTTTCCGCTGGCGTTGTCACGAAACGTTGTGGCTCGCCGTTGAGTGGGGTGCGCTCGGCAATCGTCTTCGCCAGCATCTCGGCGGCGACCTGCGCGCCTTCGGGAGTCCAGTGGGTGTCGGTGCGCAGGAACACTTGTTGGCCGTTTTGCTTGGCCTGTTGCATCGGGCCGAGCAGGTCAGGGGCCAGGATCTTGTCTGCCGCCACACGGGCATGGAAATCCTGATAGAGGTTGGCGTGAATGCTGGACGGCTTCACTTCACCCAAGTGTTCCGGGTAGAGGCGCGCCTTGGCTGGCACGATCGCCATCACCAGGGTAATGCCCTGTTCCTTGAGCTTCTGGCGCACGCCTTCGACCAGCGCGTAGTTGCCTTGCAGGTTTTGCTCTTCGTTGACGATCGGATTGAACTCTTCGTCGCTGTACAGCCACTGATCGCGACCCAGGACCACGCCTTTGCGGCCCTCGTTGAACAGCTTGTAGTCCAGTGCCGCCCAGATGTTGGTGCCCAGGCGCTTGATCGGGAACTCGTCGTCGTAGTGCGTCTCGACGGCTTTGCTCCAACGACCGTTGAGCACGGTCGCATCAGGGTTGGTGCTGAAGCCGAAGAAGCTGCGCACCGACCACAGGCCCAGGACCGTCAAGGTCAGCAGGAACAGTGCGATGTAGAAGATGCGTAATGAGCGGGTCATGTTCAGATCCCTCAGAACTGGAAGTAAAGGAACGGCGAGAAGCTTTGCGCCGAGAGTTTGAGAATCGAGGCGATGAACAGCACCAGCACCAGCGTGCGCATCACGTAGCGCGGCCAGTCAGCGACCCAGTACGCCGGTTGCACCTGGGCTTCGACGCCCACGGTGTAGCCCGGTTGATGAATGCTCGACGGGTTGTCGCCCGGTACAGCCTTGATCAGTCCAGGTTGTGCAGTGGCCGGGCCATCGGCCTCGGTGTTCACTTCAGGCTTGGTCTTGACCGGTGGACGATTGGTGTAGAGATCGCGCAGGCCAAAGAAGGCGAGGGTGGCGTAGGCCACCGCCAGCGTGGCGATTTGCAGGCCGGTGAGGTTGGCACGGGTCAGTTCCGACAGCGACAAGTCACCGAAGCTGAACATGGCGCCATACATGCGGCCGGCCACGTGCAGGTTCTCGGCACGGAAGATCACCCAGCCCATCACCACCAGCAGGAACGTCAGTGCCCAACGGATCGGGTTGATGCTGCGTGGCGTGGTGTTGATACCCACCGCTTTTTCGATGGCCAGCCACATACCGTGCCAGGCACCCCAGATCACGTAGGTGATGTTCGCGCCGTGCCACAGACCACCGAGCAGCATGGTCAGGAACAGGTTGCGATAGGTCATCAGCGTGCCTTTGCGATTGCCGCCCAGGGTGATGTAGAGGTAATCGCGCAGCCAGGTCGACAGGCTGATGTGCCAGCGCCGCCAGAACTCGGTAATCGACTGGCTGATGTAGGGCTGCTTGAAGTTCTCCATGAAACGGAAGCCCATCATCAAGCCCAGGCCGATGGCCATGTCGCTGTAGCCGGAGAAGTCGAAGTACAGTTGCGCGGTGTAGGCCAGGGCGCCGAGCCAGGCATCGCCCGTGGTCGGGTTCTCCAGGGCAAAGCAATGATCGGCCACCACCGCCAGGGTGTCGGCGATGAACACCTTCTTGATGAAGCCCTGCATGAAGCGCGTGCAGCCTTCGGAGAACTTGTCCAGGGTGTGGGTGCGGTTGTTGAACTGATCGGCCAGGTCGCGGAAACGCAACACGGGGCCGGCGATCAGGTGCGGGAAGATCGCCACGAACGCTGCGAAGTCGATCAGGTTGTGAGTTGCCGGGGTATCACCGCGATACACGTCGATGATGTAGCTGATGGACTCGAAGATGTAGAACGAGATCCCGATCGGCAACAACACGTGGGTCAGGATGAACGGATTGAGACCGAAGCCGGTAATGATCGCGTTGAGGCTGTCCACACCGAAGTTGGCGTACTTGAAGTAGCCCAGGATGCACAGATCCACACCCACGCCGAGCAACAGCCAGCGCTGGGCCGGTTTGGTGCGCACGCCGGCGGCGCCGACTTTCAGGCCGATCCAGTAGTTCCACAGGGTGACGCCGGCGAACAGCGCAAGGAAGTCCACGCGCCACCAGGCATAGAACACATAGCTGGCCAGCAATAACAGCAGGTTGCGATAGCGTTGCCCGCTCAAGTAGTACAAGCCGAGAAAGATCGGCAAGAACAGGAACAGGAACACATTGGATGAAAATACCATCCCGATCTCTCCATGTTGAATCAACAGTCAAGGGCCAGAGCCCCCCCAAACCCCCCCATGAAAACCGGGAGGTTTTATTACATTTCAGACGCTTTGCTCCCACAGCTCCCCTGCCAGGCAGGGGATACGGCATCAGCTACCCTTTTCGCCTTTTTCCCATGACGGGTCGTACACCTTGGTCAAGTCCCCGCCGAGGCGGAACGTCTTGAACGGTTGCATTTCATGCTTGCGTTCCAGCACATCCTCGGGGCAGGTGTAGAGGCTGCAGAACGGTTCCAGCCAGGCGAACTTGGAATCGATTTTCAGATCCTTCATGTCCTGCTCGTCGCCGTTCTTGTCTTCGAATATCTCCGGGTCTTTCACCCCGGCCAGCACTTGGTCACCCAGGCGCTTGAGGGCGCCGTTGTTTTCCTGGCGCAGGTCCACGCCGTTGACCTGGGCGAAACTGGCGATCATCGCCAGGGGCGGCAGGGCATAGTTGTGGTAGGACAGGGCTCGTTGCTTGCGCTTGAGTTCGTTGGGCAAGAAGCCCTCGGCGTCGACCTGGTTGGCGCCGACCTTGTATTCCTTGACGGCCCAATCGAACAGGTCGCGGCGGTTGGTCGCCACGGCGGTGGCCATCACCGACCAGGCGGCCCAGTAGGAGTGGTTGTTGATTTTTTTCAGCGGCAGGTTGTCCCAGTCGCTCACCACCTGATCGGCCATCTTGCTGAACCAGCCTTCGATCAGTTGCGCCTGCTCCTGGTGATTGGCCAGTGGGCGAGACTCGGAGAACTTCAGGCGTACGTAGGCCGAAGCCATGCTTCCCAGGGCCCATTTGCGCATGGACTTGCCGGTGTGGTTGAAGTCCTTGGACATCAGCGCATCGGCCTTGGCCCAGGCGGTCAGCCAGTTCAGGGTGCATTCCAGCTGCTCGGGGCGGCCGTCACGCATGAATTGCATCACTTGCTTGCTGACGCCGCGTTCGATCCGGGTGATGTCGGAAGTGGCATCACGGAAGGCTTTTTCCGATTTCACGTTCAGCGTTGCGCGGGCCTTGTCGGAACCCTCGTACTTGCTGCGAAATTGCAGGGCGCCCGTGTAGGGCGTCGGTACTGCCTCGCAGCGCTCGTCAGAGCTGCCCGTCTTGAATTTTTCAATCGGTGCGAAGTAACCCTGGGGCGGGCGTAGCGGGGCCGCGGCCTGCGTCGCGCCGGCGAATATCGCCAGGGTCAGCAGGGACGGCGCCAGCAGCGTTTTCAACGTTCGGGTGCGCATGGTTCTAGTCATGAGACGAGACCTCATTGTCCGATTTGAGCCGTTTGTTGCCCGGCTTGCGGAGATGCGTTGCGTTTGCAGACTTTCGCTTCGATTTGCTGTGGCTCGGCACCGGCTTCAGGTCCCTGGACTTCTACAGCCAGCAGGTTCTGGGAAGCCCAGTCCTCGTCGGTGCGCAATTGGAAGGCGAAACGTCCGTCGGTTTCGGAAGTGTCCGGTTTTTCGATCTTGATATCCTCGTGGCGCCCATTCATGTACCAGAGGGTGGCTTGTAAGGTTTTCACCGACGTATCGGCGAAGCGGATATCGATCTGGTGGCTGCCGTTACGCAGGTCCATGTTCTTGCTGTTGACCATCAATTCGTTCTTGCCGGGCTTGAGGGCAGTCTTGCTGCTCATCAGCGCGGGCTTGCCTTCGCAACCGTTGTTGTCCAGCAGCGCCATCATCTGGCGATAGATGGTTTCCTGGTCCAAGCGATACAGCGGCGAGAATTCCCAGATGAGGATTTTCGGCGGGCTCTTCTGGAATTCTTCGCTGCCCAGGTACTGGATCATCGCGCCTTCCAGACCGCCGCCGGGAAAGGCGACGTTGAGGATGTCAGCGCCGATGGCTTCTTGAAGGAAGCCGGCGAAGTTGTAGTTCTTGCCGCTGTGACTGGTGCCCACGAGGGTGATCTGCGGATCACTGGAGTCGCCGAACAGGTCGCCGTCGCCGGCCTCGCCTTTAGGCTCGGTGGTGAACTGGTCCATGTACTGGACCGCGTAGCTGGTGCCGCACAGCTGGCCGGCCATGTTGTGCAGGGTGCCGGTCTTGCCCATGCGGCCGGACTTCTTGGTCTCGAACTCACGCTTGGGAATGTCGGCAAAGGCCGGGATCTGCTTGACCTTCTCGGCCACGATCTTCGCCGTGCGCTGGGCGCCGTACGGGGTCCAGTGCTGGTCGCCACGGAAGTAGAAATCGTGGGCCGGCAGGGTGTCGGGCAGGTTTTCGTTGGTCAGTGGCGACAGGTCCGGCACCACATAACCCATCTGCGCGAAACGCCCGAGCATGCTCTTGTAGTTGGTCAGGGCCTTGTCGAAGTCGTAACTGGCCTTTTCCTGAGGGTTGAGTTTGTTGCGGTTCACCAGGCCCCGGGTCGGTTGATACACAAGCACCAGCTCAACGCCTTTTTTCTTGAACGCGTCGTGCAACTGCTGCATGCGCTTGTAGCCGGCCGGGGTGGTATTGAATTCGGTACGCAGGTCTTCCTGGGTACGGAACAGCCAATCGCCCTGGGCCTGTACCAGCGTGGTGAAGTTCTGCTGATAGCGCGTGGTGTAGTTCTTCGCGTCATAAGCAGCCGGGCACAGGTTGCAGCACGGTTCGGCAGTGAACACAGGCGCTGTGGTTTCAGCGGCGCGCGCGCCGCTTGTGGCGGCGAGAATGCCGGCAGTCAGGGCGGACAGGCCCAGAAGTTTGATCATCTGTGGGTTCATAAAGGTCATCCTCAGTCCCGCAATTCAGTCTGGCGTTCGACAGGGTCGATCAGCACGGCTTTCTGCTGGCGCACCAGCAGGTCGAGAATTTCATCCTGGCGCTCGCCCAGGATCCCCGAGAAGCTGATGCCGCTGGATTTGGTCGGCGCGAGCATGGACACGCGGTAGAGCTCAACGCTCAACGGTGAGTCGATGGACAATGGGCCGCTGCCGTTGGCAGCCAGTTCACCACCGACCACGATCAGCGAGACCTGGGCGTCGAACGGGTCGAGCTTGATGTCCCGGTCGGTGTCGGACAGGTCCTTGATGTGGCCGTAAAGACCGGTCAGGCCGTTGGCCATGGACACGTTTTCGTAAAGGCGGATGTTCACGCTGTTACGAATCCGGATGCCGTGGCGCCGGTTGCTGATCACTTTGTTGCCCCACAACAGGTTGTCACCACTCTCGTAAAGCGTGATGCCGTCGGTGTGGTTCTTGTAGATCTCGTTGTAGGCGATCAGGTTGTTCACGCTGTTACGGTCGATCACCAGGCCCGAGAGTTTGTTGTCGTAGCTGCGGTTGTTGAAAATGAAGCTGTCGTTGACCTCACGGGAAATAATGATCCCGTGCTTCTTCTTGGTCCCGTAGACGGTGTTGTCGGCGATGATCAGCCGATGGGAACGGTCGTGGGGGTCAATGCCGTAGACGATGTTGTCCTTGTAGGTGTTGCCCTTGACCACAAAGTCGTTGGTTTCGTAGCAATAGAAGCCGTACCACATGTCCGAGAACTCGGAATCGATGATCCAGCCGGTCGGTTCCGGGCGCTTGAGGACCTTGGCCATGTTGGGCGTGTACTGGGAAATACTGACCCCGTACGACTTACTGTTGGCGTAGCCGAAGCTGGCCATTTTGGTATTGACGATGTAAGTCTCGGTGCCGCCCCAGGACAGCAGGAACGGACGGAATTCGTTGGCCGAGCGGAACGTGGCGGGGCCATTGTCCTTTTCGCGCCAGCCGGTGACCTTGGTGTCGCGGATGAACATCTTTCCATCGTTGACCAGGAAGGAGCCGCCCTCTTGGGACAGGCGCAGTTCCTGGGTCTGTTGGTCGATTTCCAGAATGCCTTTTTCACCCACCACAATCGGAATCCTGGCCAGGAAGACACCTGGCGAGGTTTCCCTGAGGTACTGCTTGGGCACTTTCTTGGCCAGGTCCTTGAGGTTCATGTAGCCATCGTCGATGAAGATGGCCTGTGGGATGCCGTGCTGGCGCACCACCCACTCGGCCATCTTGTTGTCACCGCCGATGAAGTCCTTCAAGGCGTTTTCCTGCATCATCCGGCGCACGCTGACCTTGCCGGGCTTGCTGCGCACGATCTTGGCCGCGGCCGCTTCGGCGGTGAAGCCTGTGAGGTCGGGCAGGGTCGGCGCAGCCAGTTCCAGCGGAGCGGTCGGCGCGCTGCTGACGGTGTAGGTCTTGGCCTGCTGCAGTTCCTTGACCACGTTGCCCGGTTTGACCACCGGTTCAACGTTGGCGAACGCCGACGAGCCGGCCAGCAGCATCGCTGCGGCCAACAGGCTGATCGAACCTTTCATCGCCTGGCTGTTCCTGAGGTAGCGGTTCATATCGGGCACTCCCATGGTCATTCGCATCAGAAGCGCCAGATCACGTCGACAAAGGCGCGATGCATGTATGAATCGACCTCTTTGCCGTAGGCGTCGCCAGGCTTGAACACACCGCCGCGAAAGCGCACCAGCGCCGACGGCTCGTCGATGGACTGGCTCAGCGCTGCCGGCAGCAGGCCTTGCTTGAAGTACTTGGTGACCACAAGGTCGACTTCCTGGCCCAGGTCCTTGTTACCGTCGCGCAGTGGCAGGGACGAGGTGGACAGGATTGCGCCGGTCACATCGTCGGTGTTGTTTTCCACCGCGTTGATGCCGTTACTGCCCACAGGCTTGTTGCCGTCCACGCGCCAGAACTTGTGGTACACCAGGCTTGCGTCGTATTCGTCACGCAACTGCCAGGAACCGAACAGGCTGGCGCTCTGGGTGTTGGCCATTTCGCCACGGAAGGCTTCACCGAAACGGTGGACCCGCGAACGGGTACCGGTGTAGTTCGAGCGGTTGCTTTGCAGACCGTTCTGTTCGTAGTCCTCGCTGGCGCGGGCATAGGCCGCACCGACTTGCCACTGCGGATCCAGGCGCAGACGGATGCCCAGGTCGGTGGCCCAGCCATCGACGTCGTCACTGCGCTTGAGTTGCGTGGGGCGCGTGCCATCGGCGTTGAGCGGGTTGACGGTGTCGCGATCGCCGGTCATGCCGGTCAGGCTGGCCCAGTAGTTGACGGTGTTGGTGTTACGCCAGTTGTAGGCGTCACTGTTGGCTTCCAGGCCCAGCCAGGACAGGTCACCGTTCTGGGTCTTGTCCAGGGAATCGGTGGCTTCGCCCGGGGTCGGGTAATCGAGGCTGCCATTGTCGTGGGTATGGTGGGCACGGATTCCGGCCCACTGGCCTGGCATCCACTGGTAGCCCACGTCACCGTAGACGTGCAGGCGGTCCTTGTCGTCAGGCGACAATTCCTTGAGGTCGGTGCGGTATTCGCTGAAGCGCTCGGCGACACCCAGGTTGGCCCGCAACAAGGTGGTATCGAAGGTCCAGTTCAGGGCTTCGATGTTGGTGTCGCGCCATTGGCCGTCTTCGTTGCGCAGGCGTTGGCGACCGAATTTCAGCTGTTCGCCCGGGTAAGGGGTCAGGCCCCGATAGCCAATCCAGAATTCGCGCATGGCCAAGTAGTTCTTCTTGACTTCGCGATCACCGCTGTCGGTTTGCGCGGTCGCGTCATCGGACTGTTGCAGGGTGTCGGTCTCGATGGTGTCGGTAGACGTCACGGCCTGGGCCATGGCGTAGGCGCTCCAGGCACCGCGCTCACCGTAGATCCAGGGACGCAGGTCCAGACCGATACCGTTGACGTCGCCGCCGCGCTGGGTGCCGAGGTCGCGATCGTCTTCGGACTGGGCGGTGATTTTCACGTCCAGACCGAAGTTCTGGTCTTCAGTCAGGGCCGCCAGGGTCGGACAGGACCACAGCAGGGCAAACGACAGGCCAATACCGGCCTGCACAAAAGGATTGAGCTTCAAAGGCTTCATAGAGGTTCCTCGCCGTCATCTTCTTTTAGGGCTTGCAGTTCCAGCGTATCGGGGCTCATGGCGCCGCGAATGGCCTGCTCTTGTTGTAGCAGGCGCTGGGCTTGTGCAAGCTGGTTCGGCGGTAATTGGGCTTCGAGGGTCTGGGCAAGCTCGATGGCTTGCGGGGTGTTCTGGGCCTTGGCCAATTGACTGAACACATAGGCATTGACCGGGTCGGGCTTGGTGCCCTTGCCTTGGGAGAACAACTGGGCAATGGCGAAATCGGCGCTGTTCTGGCCGTTACGGGCGGCCTTGAGCAGATGGTCCAGAGCCTTTTGCGAATACACCTGGCCCAGGTAACCACGGCGATAGATCTGGCCCAGGTAGTAATCGGCGGCCACTTCGCGGCCAACGGCTTTCTGGAAATGCGCTTCGGCGACCTTGGCGTCAGCCGGCACCCATTTGCCTTCGTAGTACAGCTTGCCCAGCAACAGATCTGCACGTGGCTGATCGGCGGCGCGGCCGTTTTCCAGGTACTGCATCATCTTGTCGACGTCACCCAACTCGGGGAAGTCGTAGAGAATCTGCGCCAGGCTGACCCAGGCAGCGGGATAGCCAGGGGCGATGCCTTCGAGCAACGACTGTGCGGTTTTTTCGTCGGTCTTGCCCAGGCTCGTATCGGCCAGGACGCGGGCGACGCTGTCCACACGCTGGGCGGAGACGGTGCCACTCTGGTGACCGGCCTGCATTTGTTTGAGCAACTCGGCCTGCTGTTCAGGCTGGCCGCGTTTCTGATAGACCGTGGCCAGTTCGACGTAGCAGATGTCGGTGGTGGCCAATGCCGCCTTGCAGACTTTTTCCACTTCATCCAGATGCTGGTCGTAGGTCCCCTGGGTGCGATAGAGCAGAATCTGCGCCAGGCCCGCTTCCGGGTAACCGGCGCTGCGCCATTGGCTGATCTGCTGCTGAGCGTTGACGTTCGGGAAGCTTTGGGGATATTGCAGGTACAGCATCGCCAGCGGGATCAGGGTGCCGCCCTGACCGTTGGCGAAGGCCTTCTTCAACAGGCCTTCGGCTTCGTGCTTTTCCGCTTCGCTGGAGCCGGGCTTGGCCACCAGCAGGCGGCCCAGACGAGCCTGGGCCCGTGGCGAGATATCGGCCGCGGCGCGGTAAGTCGCCTCGGCCTTTTTCATCTGCTCGGGGTCGCGGCTGTCCACCTGGATGTCGGCCAGGCCGACCTGGGCTTCGCTGTAGCCCAGGTCTGCCAGTTGCTGATAGTTCTGCTGTGCAAGCGTCGTGTCACCGCGCTTGAGGGCTTCGTTGGCCAGGCGCTGGTCGGGCAGACCGGCGCAGCCGCTGAGGCCGATTGCCAGCGCCAGCGCACACAACGCATACCCTGTGTGGGAGCGAGCCTGCTCGCGATGCGGGCGGCTCGATACACCAGGCACACCGCTTTGATCCCATCGCGAGCAGGCTCGCGCCCACAGGGTATGCGGCGTCTTGTTGTCTTGTGGAGTCGTCACGAGCATGTCCTCCGCTTAAATACCGACAGCCATGGCTTTGTCGATCAGCCAGTTCAGGTTCGGGCCACGGTCGCTGGTAACTTCTACCGGCCGGCCGGCCAGCGAGCTGTCCAGGGGTTCGTCAGGCTGGATCAGTACGCGGATATCGGACGACAGGTCGGCACTTTTCAGGCTGGTGCTGCTGACGATCTTGCCGGTACGGGTGGTGTCTTCGCCGGCAACCTGGAAGCTGACCGGAGTGCCTGGGCGCACGTCGCCGAACTGGCGATAGGAGAAGCGTGCTTCGACGTTGGCTTCGGTGCCCCGTGGGACCAGTTGGAAGATCACGTCACCCTTGCTGGCGTACTGACCGTCGGACACCAGTTGCTGGGACACGATGCAGTCGCACGGCGAGGTCAGGGTGCCGGTCATTTGCTTGCCGAACAGCTCCTCGACCTTGGCCGGTTGCAGCTGGTTGTCGTCCAGATGGCCCTTGAGCACATCGAGCATGCTGGTGCTGAACGTGGCCAGCGGGGCGCCTTTGGCGGCAACGCCGTCAGCCTTGACCAGACTCTGCACGGTGCCGTCGCGCGGCATGGTGATAGCCATGCCCGGTACGTTCACCAGGCCCGCCTGGGCGTGGCTGACGAAGTACATGCCGTACACCGACTTGAAGATGAAGCCGAATGCCGCCAGGCCGACGATAAAAATCGCCAGGCTGAAGGTCACGGCCCGCAGGCGGCCCAGGGCGGTCATGCCACCGTTGTCGTCCTTCTGCTTGCGCGCCTTGGTGAAGTTGTCGCGTTGCAAAGTCGCCAGCACATCGCCGACGCCGACGATGTCGCCGGCCAGGTGCGAGGTGATGATGTGACGCAGCGTCGAGATGTCCCGAGGCTCCAGATTCTGGAACTGGCAACCGGTACGACCGGTCTGGCGGTCGTAGGAGCGAACCTGCAGTTCCACGTCCATGGCCAGGCCAAGGTTGTCGATCACGAATTGCAGGCGGCCTTTGTACGCTTCGCCGACCTTGAGCGGCATCTGGCCGGCGTTGAAGCACAGACCTCCGGCCGACAGGTCCAGGACCTTGACTTCCATGGGGGTACGGTCGGGACCGAAGAAGCGCAATTTGGCCGGGATTTTCACTCGGGCGTGTTGGCGCTGGGCTTCGGATTCATGCACTACGTTGACATTCACGGCGGTGTTCATAGGGGCGATTTCCTAGTTAATTCAGGCGAGTTCGGTCAGACCATCATCAGCAGCACGGCAACGAAAACGCTGCCGGCGGAGAAGGTCATGGTCCGAGACGACCAAGTGTTGAACCAACGTTGAAAGCTGGCGAGATCACGGGTCAGATGGGTGGGCTGGCGAGTCCAGGACTGTTGGTCGAGGCGGAAGAACACGTAGATCTTCACCAGCGCGCCAACGATCTGGTTGTAATACAGAATCGCCGGGTAGGCCGGACCGATCCGGTGTCCGGAGCACGACAGCAACAGGGTCAAGAGCAACCGAGTGATGCCGATCCACAGCAGGTACACCAGGATGAACGCGGTGCCGTACTTGAAGCTGGCAATCAGCGCCACGGTCAGGCCCAGCAGCGAGGTCCACATCGACACGCGCTGGTCGAACAGCACCACCGAAGTGAACAGGCCCAGACGCTTCATGCCCAGGCCCAGTGCCCGGGAGTTCTGCCGCAGGTTGTTGCCATACCAGCGGAACATCAGCTTGCGACTGGCCTTGATGAAGCTTTTTTCCGGCGGGTGCTCGACGGTGTTGATCGCCGCATCGGGTACGTAGAACGTGTCGTAGCCCAGGCGCATCAGGCTGAACCAGCTCGATTTGTCGTCGCCGGTGAGAAACTTGAAGCGGCCCAGGCGCCAGTGTTGCAGCGAGTCGCTTTCCACGTCGGCGATGAAGTCCGGGTTGGTGACCACGGTGGCGCGGAACACCGACATGCGGCCGGTCATGGTCAGCACACGCTTGGACAGGGCCATGGAGCACATGTTGATGTGGCGCTGAGCGAAGCGCAGTTTGTGCCATTCGCTCATGATGTAGCCACCGCGCACCTCGCAGAACTCGTTGGTGGTCAGGCCGCCGACGTTGCCGAACAGCTGGAACCACGGCACGGTCTTGCGCACCACGCCTTCGCCGAGCACGGTATCGCCATCGATCACGGCGACCACTGCACGGTCGTCCGGCAAGTGGCGGGAGATGGCGCGGAAACCGAAGGCCAGGCCGTCACGCTTGCCGGTGCCAGGAATGCGCACGAAGTCCAGCTTGACGTGCTCTGGCGGGTTCATGCGGGCCCAGAGGCTCTTGACCAGCAGTTCGTCGGACATTTCCACGATGGAGCAGACCACAGTGGTCGGCAGCCCGCAGTCGATGGCTTCGCGGATTACCGAACTGTAGACCTGGGCGGTCGTCAGTGCGTCGATTCGGAAGCTGGTGACCATCAGGTACACGTGGGACGGATCCGCCGCCTTGCCCAGCTTGCGTACCTTGCGGCGCAGATGCGGGTAGACGATGTACAGGAAGATCATGCCGCGCACGAAATGCGTCGCTCCCATGGAGTAACGCCAAATGCCCACGGCGCCGATCAGGAAAATGAAATCCTTGGATTCGGAGTCGAACGTGGACGTGGGCAACGCCATGGCGATGCCCATCAATAAACTCAAGTAAAACAGCCAACCGGCGGCCTGAAGCAGGCCGTGCTTTAGCCTGTGCATAATCTGCATCCGTCTCTATCTCGGGCGGGCCTTGTGGGCGGCCCGATGGGTTAAGGCAGGCGAAAGGCCGGCCGGGCCTGGGCCCGGCCGGCAAACAGACTTACCAGCAGATGCCTTCGGTCCGGCCACTCGGGTTGGTGGCCTTGGACATGAAGCCAACCAGGTCGATGACCTGCTTGCCTTCCGGTACGTTCTCGGTCAGCGCGCGGAACTTCTCGTCGCGGTTGCCCAGGATGATGATGTCGGAGCTGTCGATCACCGAGTCGAAGTCGGCGTTGAGCAAGGACGAGACGTGAGGAATCTTCGACTCGATGTAATCCTTGTTCGCACCGTGGACGCGGGCGTATTCGACGTTGCTGTCGTAGATTTTCAGGTCGAAACCCTTGCCGATCAGCATTTCCGCCAGTTCCACCAATGGGCTTTCACGCAGGTCGTCGGTGCCGGCCTTGAAGCTCAGGCCCAGCAGGGCGACTTTGCGCTTGTCGTGGCTGGAAACGATGTCGAAGGCGTTCTGCACCTGGGATTCGTTGCTGCGCATCAGCGAGTTGAGCAGCGGCGCTTCCACGTCCAGGGAACCGGCGCGGTAGGTCAGGGCGCGAACGTCCTTGGGCAGGCACGAGCCGCCGAAGGCGAAGCCTGGGCGCATGTAGTACTGGGACAGGTTCAGGGTCTTGTCTTGGCAGACCACGTCCATCACTTCACGGCCATCGACGCCGACTGCCTTGGCGATGTTGCCGATCTCGTTGGCGAAGGTCACCTTGGTGGCGTGCCAGACGTTGCAGGTGTACTTGATCATCTCGGCGACAGCGATGTCCTTGCGGATGATCGGCGCATCGAGCTCTTCGTACAGCGATTGCAGAACGTCGCCGGAGGCTTTGTCGAACTCGCCGATAACGGTCATCGGTGGCAGGTCGTAGTCCTTGATCGCGGTGCTTTCACGCAGGAACTCAGGGTTGACCGCGACGCCGAAATCGACACCGGCTTTTTTGCCGGAGCAGTCTTCCAGAATCGGGATGACCACATTCGCCACGGTGCCTGGCAGCACGGTGCTGCGAACCACGACGGTGTGGCGGGTGGTCTTGTCGCGCAGAACAAAACCGATCTCGCGGCACACCGCTTCGATGTAGTTGAGTTCCAGATCGCCGTTCTTCTTGCTCGGTGTACCGACGCAAATCATCGACAGGTCAGTATCACGAATCGCTTCGGCGAAGTTGGTGGTTCCGCGCAGACGGCCTGTTTCAATACCTTGTGCCAACAGCTCGCCCAGACCGGGTTCAACAATCGGCGATTTACCGGCGTTGATCATGTCGATTTTGTCTTTGGCGACATCTACGCCAACGACATCATGGCCCCGTGCAGACAGGCAACCGGCACATACTGCACCGACGTAACCCAAACCAAATATGCTAATGCGCATCGCATTTACCTCTGTTTTTCACGCCATTAAATGGCCGGAGTTAATAGTGTTCAGCGGTCATAGTGCACTCGGAAGTGTGGAATGCAGGCGCCACAGTGCCGTGTGCAGGCATACTAAGTTCCGAGTGTCTAAATAAGTGCACTCAAGTTGTGCGCAATGCGGCCTAGTTGTTATGACCTGCCCTGTTATGCAGCCAGTCCTCGTATTCGGGAACGTTCGTGCAAAGGTCCTTCACCTCCGATCCCTGGCAAAAAGCCCACAAAATCAGAAGCTTGTGTGCTCTGGCGAGCACGTTATAGGGGCGCAGCCTTGGCCTTGTAGGGGATAGTAATGGTGCGTTATCTCCTGTCCTTTATAAGATGGATCCAAATAGGCGACCGTTTCGCTAAATTGCCATGACAACTTGGTTACTTGGATCGACGGCCTATGTAAGTCATCTCTTACACGCACGGCGAGAATCGTTACGGGTGGTATGAGCCGTGCAATTTCACATAGTTCCGATCCGCTCATCGCGATTTTCGAAATTTTTCGAAATATTATGAAAGATGGCACTGACCTCATGATGATGGCACTTGCCGTTTTGACCTTTGATAACGGGGAGTTAAGAGGGGTAGATATTTTTGTGCCACTACCGAATAAAAAATTTGGTGCCACTACGTAAAAAACTGACAGGTGTCGAGTGAAACAAAAGTTAGCGAGGGAAGGGGGCGATTTATTGGCGTCATGGAACTGACGAAGTGGGCGGGGAAGTTGGATGACGTGTTCGGGTTTGATCAAGGCCCCTGATCAAGGGGCCATATAAAGATGTGCTTTATTCGGGGGCATGGTCACGCAGGAACACCAGTTTGTCCGCGCTCGATTGTTGAGCATTGAAACGGTAGCCCTGGGCATCGAACTGCTTGAGTGCTGCTGGATCGTTGATGCGTTCCTGAATCACGAAGCGGCTCATCAGGCCGCGGGCCTTCTTGGCGTAGAAGCTGATGATTTTGTACTGGCCGTTCTTCAGGTCCTTGAACTCGGTATCAATGACCCGTGCTTTGAGCGCGCTGCGTTTGACCGCCGAGAAGTATTCATTGGAGGCCAGGTTCAACAGTATGTCGTCGCCCTGGTCAGCCAGCGCTTCGTTCAGCCATTCGCTGATGCGTGTGCCCCAGAAGGCATACAAGTCTTTGCCGCGGGCATTGGCCAGCTTCGTGCCCATCTCCAGGCGATAGGGTTGCATCAGGTCCAGTGGGCGCAGCAAGCCATAAAGACCGGAGAGCATGCGCAGATGCTCCTGGGCATAGTCGAAATCGGCTTCGGCAAAGCTTTGTGCATCGAGGCCGGTGTACACATCACCCTTGAAAGCCAGCAGAGCCTGTTTGGCATTGGCCGGGGTGAACGCCGGCGTCCAGCTGCCGAATCGTGCGGCATTGAGACCGCCGATCTTGTCGGAGACGTGCATCAGCTCGCTGATCTGTGCCGGCGAGAGTTCGCGCAACTGTTCGATCAGTTCCTGGGAATGATCCAGGTACTGCGGCTGGGTAAAACGCTCGGTGGCCGGCGGTGTTTCGTAATCGAGGGTCTTGGCGGGGGAAATCACCATCAGCATGTAATCGTCTCCTTCAAAGGTGCGGCGATTCTAGGGGGTTGTCCGGGTGGACTCCAGCTATTGGGGTGATAGGTGATGGATGGGCAAGCCTTGCTTCCACCGAGTCCTCTGACCACAAGGGTATTGCTTCAGGATCGGCTATGATGCGGCGCGGGTTTCGTTATGGAGACATCCCTTTTGCGCATCGTCCTTCTATTGTCGGCCTGGTTCCTGAGTTTCGCGGCCATTGCCGCACCCAGCGACATCGCCACCCTGGACCGCAGCACCTGGCCGGAACAGCTCACCAGCCCGACGCTGTTCGACGTGGCCTCGCGAGCTGAGATCCTGATGTTCGCCCGGGTCCTGCTGGACACCGATGCCATGGACGAAATCGCCCTCAAGCAGCACCTGGGGCTGCGCACAATCAATATGGCGGCGATCGACACCCTGCGCGCGCGGTTGTGGCAGCGACTGCTGAGCAACTACAACTTCGCTCAGCAAAGCTGCGATCAGGACGCTTCGTTCTGTTTTCTGGTGGAAGACCTGGCGACGTTGCGCGAAGAGGCGGGCAGGCTCACGCTCGATGAAAACTCCTACTACATCAAGTGGGCTGAGCCGAGCCGGATCTTCCACGCTCAATATCTGGACGAGTTGCTGCGCAAGGCCGCGTTGTTTCCGCAGACCAGCAGCGAAATTGCGCGTTTCGGCGATTACGAGCGCAACGGTGATGATCTGAATGACCGGCTGTTCCTGCTGACCTTCGACAGCGCGGCCAACATCACGCCGGACAATACCCCGTGGCTGACTGAATACCTGCGCAAGTCGAACATGAACGGCACCTTCTTCGTGCTGGGCAAGGACATCCAGGCGCGGCTTGCAGAGCGCTCGGTCAACCACCTCCAGGCCTTGTATTCGGGGCAATGCGTCGGTGTCCAGGGGTGGGAGTTCCGCTCCCACAGCCATTGGCAGGATTGGCAGGACTCGGTGCGGCGCAGCGTCGATCTGGTCAAGGGCAAGCTGCCGGAAAACTACGTGCCGCTGTTTCGCCCGCCCCAGGGCCAGCGCCGTGGCGATGCCGGCGCATTTTTCCGCAACCAGGGCCTGCAGGTGGCGCTCTGGGATATCGACCCTCAGGACAGCGCCGGCCGGCTCAACCCCGAGCAAAGCGCCCAGCGCACACTGACCCTGATGCTTTTGTGGCGCCGCGGCGTGATCAATTTCAACGTCAAGCAGGATGCGCTGAAAACGGCGCTGCCCTGGCTCATTACGCAAACGGCGCAAAGCGGGATCGGCTGGGAAGATTGTCGGGTCGCGTTTCGCTGATTTGGCCAAAGGCCCGGAAACACTGGGGGAGGAGGAGAATTCGGCGCACTTTCATGACGACCGGACTTCCGACTTTAACGGCGCAACGGCGCAACGCCAAGCGTTATTCGTCACTCTGAAAAATAAACTTCAAAAAAGCGTCAAAGTGCTTTTTCCTGTCATGTGTTTTGGAGTATCAAGAAGTCAGACCGCCGAAACCTGCAACACAGGTGGCGTCTTCCAAGACCCAGTTGTGTGCAGTTCACCTCAAGCCTTGCGGGTGAATTCGGTGGCTACTTCGAGGCGCAGCACTGTCACGGTATTGCGTCGAATGGCCCCCACAAAGGTGACCGAGTATGGATGACCACGGACGTAGCCCTTCCTCCAACCAGCCAATCCTCTATGTACTCGATACCAACGTATTGATCCACGATCCAAACGCACTCCTGAACTTCGAAGAACACCATGTTGCCATCCCGATGACCGTGCTCGAGGAGCTGGACAAGCTCAAGAGCGGGCATCACAGCGTCGCCGCCGAATGCCGGCAGGCGATCCGCCTGATCGACAAGACCCTGGGAGACGCGTCGCCCGAGGACGTTGAACTGGGTGTGCCGATCCAGCGTGGCAAAAGTGGTCCCAAAGGCCTGCTCTCGATCCTGATGAGCAAGCGCACCGAACCCAACCTGGTGCTGCCCGAACACCTGAACGACAACATCATCATCAACCAGTTGATCGACCTGCACGCGCGCAACCAGGATCAGGCCGTGGTGCTGGTGACCAAAGACATCAACATGCGCCTCAAGGCCCGCGCCTGCGGGATCGCGGCAGAGGACTACAGCACCGACCAACTGGTCGACGACGTATCACTGCTGCCCAACGGCTATCACACCATGACCGGCTCCTTCTGGGACCGGGTGAGCAAGGTCGAGACCCGTCAGGACCATGGTCGCACCTGGCACCAGGTGCAGTTGATCGACAATCTGCCGGCGGTGCACATCAATGAGTTCATCATCGACGAACAGGGTTTCGTCGGCTGGATCAAGGAAATCCAGGTCGACAAGCTGCTGATTCTCGATCTGCACCAGGAGCCCCTGCTGCATCAGGAGGCCTGGGGCCTCAAGCCGCGGGATATTTACCAGAGCCTGGCCTTGTTCGCCTTGCTCGACCCGGATATCCACCTGGTCAACCTGTCCGGCGCCGCCGGTTCGGGCAAGACCATCCTGGCCCTGGCCGCCGCCATCGAACAGACCATGGTCAGCAAGCGCTACCGGCGCATCATCGCCACCCGTAGCGTGCAGGGCCTGGACCAGGAAATCGGCTTTTTGCCCGGCACCGAAGCGGAAAAAATGGAGCCTTGGCTGGGCGCCATCACCGATAACCTTGAAGCCTTGCACATGGATGACGAAAGCACTCATGGCAGCGTCGACTACATCCTCAGCAAAGTGCCGTTGCAGTTCAAATCCCTCAACTACATTCGCGGCCGCAGCTTCCAGCAGAGCCTGATCCTGATCGACGAATGCCAGAACCTCACCCCGCACCAGATGAAAACCATCATCACCCGTGCTGGCGCCGGTTCCAAAGTGGTGTGCCTGGGCAACCTGGCACAGATCGACACCCCTTACCTGTCCGCGACCAGTTCCGGGCTGACCTACCTGACCGAACGCTTCAAAGACTTCCCCAACGGGGTCCACATCACCCTGCAGGGCGTACCGCGCTCGATCCTGGCCGAATACGCCGAATCTCACCTGTAACTGACCATCAGAACCGGGCGACCTCAAGGTCGCCCGGTTTTTTATGACTGTACGAAAACCCCTGTGGGAGTGAGCCTGCTCGCGATAGCGGTGCATCAGCCACCTATTTTTATCTGATACACCGCCTTCGCGAGCAAGCCCGCTCCCAAGGGGGATTTGCGGTGATTGGGCAATTGCGCTCGCCACAGGTGCGACAATCAGGCCTGCCGGAATCTGACTCACAGGTTTACAATCGATGCTCCCGATCAGGAGTAACCCTGTGCTGACTCATCTCGATTCCCAAGGTCGCGCCAACATGGTCGATGTGACCGACAAGGCCGTGACGTTCCGTGAAGCCACGGCCGAAGCCTTTGTGCGCATGCTGCCCGAAACACTGCAGATGATCGTCAGCGGTGGTCATCCCAAAGGCGATGTGTTCGCCGTCGCGCGCATTGCCGGCATTCAGGCGGCGAAAAAAACCAGTGACCTGATTCCGCTCTGCCATCCGCTGATGCTCACCAGCGTCAAGGTCGAGCTCAATGCCGAAGGCGAGGACCGGGTGCGCATTGTTGCCCGTTGCAAACTGTCGGGGCAGACCGGCGTGGAGATGGAAGCCCTCACCGCCGCCAGTGTTGCCGCGCTGACCATCTACGACATGTGCAAGGCCGTGGATCGGGGCATGACCATCGAAGGCGTGCGGGTGCTGGAGAAACTCGGCGGCAAGAGCGGCCACTTCCAGGCGGATGCACCATGAAAATTACCGTGAAGTTCTTTGCGCGTTATCGCGAAGCGTTGGGCATTGATTCGCAGAGGGTCGAGGGCGATTTCTCCACGGTGGACGACGTGCGGATACTGTTGGCCGCACGAGATGGTTTCGATGTCTTGAAAGAACAAAACCTGATGTGCGCCCGCAACGAAGACCTGTGCCAGCTCGACGAGCCGCTGGTCGATGGTGACGAAGTGGCATTCTTTCCCACCGTGACCGGAGGCTGAGCCATGGCGATTCGGGTGCAAGCCGATCCGTTCGACCCGGGCGCCGAAGTCAACGCGATGCACGCGGCCAATGTCGGCGTGGGGGCGGTGGTGAGTTTTGTCGGCTACGTGCGTGACTTCAATGACGGCCTTGATGTGTCCGGGATGTTCCTGGAGCACTACCCGGGCATGACTGAAAAAGCCTTGGGCAAGATCGCTGCCGAGGCCGAGCAGCGCTGGCCGTTGCTCAAGCTGGAGGTCCTGCATCGCATCGGTGCCCTGGAGCCGGGCGAACCGATCGTCTTCGTGGCGGCCGCCAGTGCCCATCGCCAGGCGGCATTCGACGCCTGCGCCTTTGTCATGGACTACCTCAAGACCCGTGCGCCGTTCTGGAAAAAGGAAAACACCGCCGATGGCCCGCGCTGGGTCGAAGGGCGTGACAGTGATCATGCGGCGGCGGATCGCTGGAAGCGGTAGATAGCCTGTTGCTGATTGATTGCCTGCCAACCGCTATCGCGAGCAGGCTCGCCCCCACAAGGGATCCAGGTTGTACACAGTATTCGTGTTCGACGCAGGCCTCCTGTGGGAGCGAGCCTGCTCGCGATGAGGCCATCAGCCTCCCATCACTTTTCGCGGTTTCCCCAATTGACGATATGTACATTAAAGTCCAGTATGGATTTATAAGTACATAAAATCCGTCGCTTCACCTTTCTCTGCCAAAACCAACAACAAACCCGCGAGAGATCGATCATGAAAAAGCTCCCCCTCATCACCGGCCTGGCCTTGAGCCTGCTGGCCTCCAGCAGCCTGTTCGCCGCCGAGAAGACCTTGCGTATCGGCATCGAGGCGGCGTATCCGCCGTTTGCTTCCAAGACCTCCGAAGGAAAGATCGAGGGCTTTGACTATGACATTGGCAATGCGCTGTGCGCGCAGATGAAGGTCAAGTGCCAGTGGATCGAAAGTGAGTTTGACGGGCTGATTCCGTCGCTCAAGGTGAAGAAAATCGACATGGCGCTGTCGTCCATGACCATCACCGAAGAGCGCAAGAAGTCGGTGGATTTTACTCACAAGTACTACTTCACCTCGTCGCGGCTGGTCATGAAGGAGGGCGCGGTGGTCGATGATCAGTACGCCAGTCTCAAAGGCAAGACCGTGGGTGTGCAACGGGCGACCACCACCGACCGCTTCGCTACGGAGGTCTTCGAACCCAAGGGCGTGACAGTCAAGCGCTACAGCAACAACGAAGAAATCTACATGGACCTGGCGTCCGGTCGACTGGACGCGATATTCGCTGACACCATCCCGCTGGAGGATTTTCTGTCGATGCCCCGGGGCAAGGGCTACGCGTTTGTCGGGCCGGAGCTCAAGGACCCGAAATACGTCGGTGAAGGCGCGGGTATCGCGGTGCGCAAGGGCAATACCCAACTGGTGTCGGACTTGAACAAGGCCATCGACGGGATTCGGGCCAGTGGGGAGTATCAGAAGATTCAGGCCAAGTATTTCAAGTCGGATATCTATGGCGACTGATTGATCGTTATCGCGAGCAGGCTCGCTCCCACATTGGATCTCATTGAACACAAATAGCGTGTTCGACACAGACCCCTGTGGGAGCGAGCCTGCTCGCGATGAGGCCAGGCCAGGCAACAAAAACCTCAGCCCTTCAACTCCTTCAAATGCTTGTAAACCGTCGCTCGTCCCATGTTCAGCACATTCGCCACATAGTTGGACGCGCTCTTGCCCTTGAACGCGCCTTCGGCATGCAGCGCCAGCACCAGTTCGCGTTTATGGTCGCGGGTCAGCAGGTTCAGGCTCAACTGACGCTCGCGCATCCAGGCGTGGAGGAAGGTGTTGATCCGTTCCTGCCAGTCATCGCGAAACAGTGAGTCCGGCTGCGGGATCAACTTGCCCGGCGACAGGAACAGGTCCAGCGCGGCCTTGGCATTCTCGAACAGCGAAATATTCAGATTGATGCACAGCACCGCCAGCGGGCGCCCCCCTGCATCGCGCAGGATGCTGCTGAGGCTGCGGATTTTCTGCCCGTCCCAATTGAGTTTTTCGTATGGGCCGATGTTCCGTTCGCTGATCTCTTCGCTGAGCATGTCCTCCAGGGACGAGTCATCCCCTATCACGCGCTTGGACAGGTTGTTGGCGATGTAGTCGACTTTCTGCGTACGCAGGTCGTGCAGCACCACTTCGGCGTGAGGGTAGAACAGCGTGGCGATGGCGTCGGCGATGGTGCGGAAATTATCCAGTGTCGGATCAGGTTGCGGGGCATTCATGACAGGGCTCCGGGCAGCGTCAGCGCCCCGTGAAGCAGGGGCGCGCAGGAGTGTGCCGCAATCGTGGCGATGCGTCACCTGGGTGGGTTCAAGCCAGGCGTGCCGGCGACAGCTGGGTGGTGCTCAGGCCGAAACGGGTCAAGGTCTCGGGCAATGGCTCACCGCGCACCAGGGCCGCGCTGGCCTGACCCATGGCCGGGGACGTCTGGATGCCGTAGCCGCCCTGGGCCGCGACCCAGAACAACCCCGGTACCTGGGGATCGAAACCGGACAAGAGGTCGCCGTCGGGGACGAAACTGCGCAACCCGGCCCAGGTGCGGGTCGGACGGCGGATGGTCAGGGTGGTGGCTTCTTCGATCTGGTAGATGCCCATGGCAATGTCCAGTTCTTCAGGCTGCACGTCGTGAGGTTCCACCGGATCGGCATTTGCCGGCGAGCCGAGGAACATGCCGGCGTCGGGCTTCATATAGAACGACTCGTCGAGGCTCACCAGCATCGGCCAGTCATGAATGTCCACGCCCTCGGGGCCGGCAAAAATGAATGCCGCCCGCCGCTTGGGTTGCAGGCCCAGCTTTCGCGCGCCGGCCATTTCGGCAATGTGATCGGCCCAGGCGCCGGCCGCGTTGATCAGCACCGGAGCGCTGAAGGTCTGGCCAGCGGTTGCTACCTGCCACATCCCCTGATCGTCGCGGCTCAGGCCCAGCACTTCGGTGTCGGTGTGCACCTGACCGCCGTTGCGGCGGATACCGCGCAGGTAGCCTTGGTGCAGCGCATCGGTGTCGATGTCACAGGCGGTGGGGTCGTAGATTGCACCATGCACCTTGTCCCGTCGCAGGATCGGCAGTCGCACACAGGCTTCTTCGGCGCTGAGTAGCTGCATCTGCGGCACCGTGGCCTTGGCGCTGAGGTACTGGTTGTTCAGCTCGGCCGGGTCGCCGGTGAAATCCACGGTCATTTCGCCCCGTGGGGTGAGCAGCGGGTGCTCGCAGAAACCGGCTGGTGGGGCGTCGAAAAAGTCACGGCTGGCCTGGGTCAGCGCCCGCACCTGAGGCGTGCCATAGGCCGCGCTGTACAGCGCCGCCGAGCGCCCTGTGGAGTGGTAGCCCGGATGGGATTCGCGCTCGAGCACAATGACCCGACCGTGGGGGGCCAGCCAGTAGCCGGTGGAAGCACCGGCGATGCCACCGCCGATGATGATGAAGTCTGCTGAGGTCATGAAGCTCTCCTGTGGAGCGCGGTGCCGGGAGTTAGTAAAACCTTGTGGGGAAATCGGCTGTGTCAGTTGTGCAACTGATAAAGCGCATTCGCCAGCGCAACGTCTTCCAACCCCAGGCCGATGGAGCGGAAAAACACATGGCGCTCATAGCCGGGACGCGCTACGTGTTCGCTGAGCAGTTCAGGCAAATCCCCAACCAGGCGTGACGCGTCCCAGCCGTGCTGTTCAGCGGCAATCAACATTTCACCGGCCGAACCGGGGGTGGTCTGACGATAGTCACAGAACACGTCCATGTCGTTGAGGCTCTGGGGGGGCACTTCGTGGGCGCGCGGAGCATTGGTGCTGATGGAGGTAATCAGGGCTGGCTTGCTCAGTGTCTGTGGGTCGAGCACTGCCTTGGCGGACGAGGTGCAGAGCATCACCACATCGGCGTCGTGCAGCGCCGCTTCAAGGCTGGCAGCGATTTGCAGGCGCGGATCCAGCTCGGTGAGCGAAGCACGCTCTTGCGCCGATTTATTCTGTAGGCTGGGCGAATAGAGGCTGATGCTTTGCCAATCCCGCAGACCCTTGACGTATTGCACGTGGGCCCTTGCCACTGCGCCGCTGCCGATGACTGCCAAGCGCCGGGCCTGGAATGGGGCAAGGGCATCCACGGCGACGGCAGTGGTGGCTGCGGTGCGGGCGGTGGTCAGTTCGGCGGCGTCGCACAGCAGCAGTGGCTGGCCGGTCTGCATCGACATCAGCAGGGTCCAGGCGGTCACCAATGGACCTTGCTCGCGCACGATATACGGTGAGGTCTTGACCCCGTAGACCTGCTCTTCAGCCAGCACGCCCAGGTAGTTGATGAAATCCCCGGCGCCTTGGGGAAACGCCACAAGTTGCTGGGGCGGTTGGACGGCCTGTCCGGCGGCAAGGTCGTGGAACAGCTTGCGTAAAATCTGCGGTACGTCGACTTGGCCGAGCAGCTCTCGGGCCTGGGCTTGGGTCATCACGTAGGGCGTGCTGGACATCGGGACTCCGGGGTGCTTTGTGTAAACTAATTTGTCCATTATGGACTTATAGTTCTGTTGGGCAATATCCCGGACGAAAAAAAAGCGCAGCGTTTGCGGCTGCGCTTTCTGGTTCCTGACGACGGTTAAGGGCGTTTGCGCTCAACCGGCCGAAGCAGATGAGTCGGTGGGGTTTCGCAATTGATCTTCTTCCCCAGCAACGCTTCGATGGACGGCAACTGATAGGAGTCATCCTCACCGGCGAAGCTGATCGATACGCCAGCGGCGCCTGCACGCCCAGTACGCCCGATCCGGTGCACATAGTCATCCGGCACTTCCGGCAGGGTGAAGTTGATCACGTGGCTGATCCCGTCGATATGAATCCCGCGCCCGGCCACATCGGTGGCCACCAGCACACGGATCTTGCCTTCGCGAAAGCCTTCCAGCGTCTTGATACGCTTGTGTTGCGGCACGTCGCCCGACAACTGGGCTGCGTTGACGCCATCGCGTACCAGGCGCTCCTCGATACGGCGTACTTCGTCCTTGCGGTTGGCGAACACCATCACGCGCTCCCAACCGTTGTCGTTGACCAGGTTGTAGAGCAGCTTGTACTTGTCGGCGCCGGCCACAGCGTAGATGTGCTGCTCGACGTTTTCGCTCGCGACGTTCAGCGCTTCGATCTCGACGATGGACGGGTCGGTGGTCCATTGCTTGGCCAGGTTCATCACGTCTTCGGTGAACGTGGCGGAAAACAGCAGGGTCTGGCGTTCGCTTTTCGGTGGGGTCTGGCGAATGATCTGGCGCACTTGCGGGATGAAGCCCATGTCGAGCATGCGGTCGGCTTCGTCCAGCACCATCACCTCGACCATGTCCAGGTGCACATCGCCGCGCTGGTTGAAGTCCAGCAGGCGTCCCGGTGTTGCCACCAGAATGTCGCAGTGACGGGCTTCGAGGTGCTTGAGCTGCTTGTCGAAGTCCATGCCGCCGACGAACGTCATGACGTTCAGTCCGGTGTACTTGGTCAGGTCGGCGGCGTCCTTGGCGATCTGCACCACCAGCTCGCGGGTCGGTGCGATGATCAGCGCCCGTGGCTCGCCCATGTAGCGTTCTTTGGGCGGCGGGGTCTGCAGCAACTGGGTAATGATGGAAATCAGGAACGCGGCGGTCTTGCCGGTGCCGGTCTGGGCGCGGCCGATGGCATCTTTACCGGCGAGGGTGAATCCCAGCACCTGCGCCTGGATTGGCGTGCAGTAGGGGAAGCCCAGGTCCTGGATGGCATGCATCAGTTCAGGGGCGAGTTTGAAATCATGGAAGCGGGTCTTGCCTTCCTGGGGTTCTACGACGAAATCCTCGAGCTTCCAGGCGACGACCGGCGGTTTTGGGGCGCGCTCGCGGCGTGGCTTGGGGGCTTCGTTGTGTGGCTGTTGCGGCGCGGGAGCGACAGGCGCGGTGGCCGCGTCTTTTTCTGTGTTCGCAACAGGCGTTGTCCGCCGCGGCTTTTTTTGCACCTCGGCACGACTCGGGCTGTGGGCAGGTGCGCTGGGGCCAGGCACGAGCTGCTCGGCCTCGCTTTTACCGAACATCTTCTTGAGTGCTTTGAGCACGGTCATCTCATCGATTGGTTAAGGAATGTACGCCGGCCAGTGTAATGCAAGAAACGGGCGCGGCGTAGTGTGATCGTCAAGGGGTTGACATGTCCTCACGCCCGCTTAGCGCAACCGCTCGCTCAGCCAGGTGCCGATGTCGCGAATCTCTTCGGGTAACACTTCATGGCCCATTGGGTATTCTTGCCATGTCACGGTGACACCATGCTGTTTCAAATACTCTTTCGCGGTCCGCCCCATGGGGTTGAGTACCACTTCGTCGTACTGGCCGTGTAGCGCCAATACCGGAATGCGCTGCTGGCTGGCCGACAATTGCAGTTCTTCGCTGAAAGTCGGTGCATAAGTGGACAGCGCGACTACGCCCCCCAATGGACCCTGCCATTTCACGAACGCGGTGTGATAGACCACCGCGCCGCCTTGGGAAAAACCTGCGAGGAAAATCCGCGAGGCGTCTATTCCAAGGGCTCGCTGGGCTTCGATCAGGTCGATGACCCGCTGCGCCGACACTTCCAGCTGTTGCTCGTCGATGGCCCGCGCGGGGCTCAGGGCGCGGATATCGTACCAACTCGGCATGGCGTAGCCGCCGTTGATGGTCACCGGCTGGGTCGGCGCTTGAGGCAGAACGAAACGTGTCGTGAGCAGGCTTTGCTGCAGCATTTCGGCCACCGGCAGGAAGTCGTAACGATCGGCGCCCAGGCCGTGGAGCCAGATGACGCACGCGTCGGCGGTGCCGCTGGGCTCGAGAATCAAGGGGTCGGTCATGGTCTGCTCCAAATCTGTGCGGGCGCGCTCATTCAGTGCGTTATTACAGTGCGGGCCCGGTGCCTCAGTTAATTAGATGTCGCAATCTTAAAAGTTTTTGTCTTGACGTGTCTCATAAGGGTCAAGCGCAGCGGTGTGGTACGGCGTTTGCTTTGAGGTAGCTTGAGTGATGATTCTTACGCTGCGCGGTAACACTATCAGCTTGACGCGCCGCATGGGATATCAGAAATCCGGTGATGGATGTTCGCCAATAGCCGCTACGGGCTTCGCGAACGTGAAGGGCTACAGCCCGTTCGGCCGATTGGTGAGAGATGAGGCAGGCGCCCTGTTTAGGGGCATTCTCATTATTAGACTCATAGCGAAGGTCCAGACGTCGGTTGACCCTAAAAAAAGCCAACAAGGGTCGGCAATGCCCCATAAGGGTGCGACAGGGCTCGAGCTCCGACACAACAAGAGCAAAACTGGAGGTTTGAATGAAGTTACTGAAATCCACCCTGGCCGTCGTGACTGCAGCTGCAGTACTCGGCGTCAGCGGGTTCGCTCAGGCGGGTGCAACCCTGGATGCCGTACAGAAGAAAGGCTTTGTGCAATGTGGCGTGAGCGATGGCTTGCCGGGTTTCTCGGTGCCTGATGCCTCCGGCAAGATCCTCGGTATCGACGCTGATTTCTGTCGCGCAGTGGCCGCTGCCGTATTCGGCGACGCGAACAAGGTGAAATTCAGTCAATTGAACGCCAAGGAGCGTTTCACCGCGCTGCAGTCCGGTGAAATTGACGTCCTGTCGCGCAACACCACCATGACCAGCTCCCGTGACGCGGGTATGGGCTTGGTTTTCCCAGGCTTCATCACCTACTACGATGGCATCGGCTTCCTGGTAAACAAAAAGCTGGGCGTCAAGAGCGCCAAGGAACTGGACGGTGCAACCATCTGCATCCAAGCCGGTACCACCACCGAGCTGAACGTTTCCGACTACTTCCGTGGCAATGGCCTCAAATACACCCCGATCACCTTCGACACCTCCGATGAAAGCGCCAAGTCGCTGGAATCCGGTCGTTGCGACGTGCTGACCTCCGACAAGTCCCAGCTGTTTGCCCAGCGCAGCAAGCTGGCCGCGCCGAAGGACTACGTGGTTCTGCCGGAAACCATTTCCAAGGAGCCACTGGGCCCGGTCGTGCGTAATGGCGACGAAGAGTGGGCGAAAATAGTGCGCTGGACTGGCTACGCCATGCTCAACGCTGAAGAAGCCGGCATCACTTCGAAGAACGTTGAAGCTGAAGCCAAATCCACCAAGAACCCGGACGTCGCCCGTATGCTCGGCGCTGACGGTGAATACGGTAAAGACCTGAAGCTGCCCAAAGACTGGGTTGTCCAGATCGTCAAACAAGTCGGTAACTACGGTGAAGTGTTCGAGCGCAACCTCGGCAAAGGCACCCCGCTGGAAATCGATCGCGGCCTGAACGCGCTGTGGACCAACGGCGGCATTCAATACGCACCACCAGTGCGCTGATGGTTCTATCACCCGGTGGGCCAACCACCGGGTGATGTTCTGTTCCATTCTTTGCGGGGCACTTCATGCAAAATTCAATCGGCGCACCTAAGCAGAGGCTTAGCCTCAGCGATCCACGCGTGCGTGCCTGGGTATTTCAGATCGTCACCATTGTGGCGGTGGTTTCACTGGGCTGGTTTCTGTTCGACAACACGCAAACCAACCTTGAGCACCGGGGCATCACCTCCGGTTTCAGCTTTCTGGAGCGCAGTGCCGGATTCGGCATCGCTCAAACCCTGATCGACTACACCGAAGCGGACAGCTATGCCCGCGTCTTCGTCATCGGGTTGCTCAACACACTGCTGGTGACGTTCATCGGCGTGATCCTGGCGACGATTCTCGGTTTCATTGTCGGCGTGGCCCGACTGTCGAAAAACTGGATTATCGCCAAAGTAGCAACGGTGTACGTGGAGGTTTTCCGTAACATCCCGCCACTGCTGCAGATCCTGTTCTGGTACTTCGCCGTATTCCTGACCATGCCGGGCCCACGCGCTGCCCATAACTTCGGCGACACCTTCTTTGTCAGCAGCCGGGGCCTGAACATGCCGGCCGCGCTGGTGGCGGACGGGTTCTGGCCATTCGTGATCAGCGTCGTGCTGGCGATCATCGCCATCGTGCTGATGACCCGCTGGGCCAATAAGCGTTTCGAAGCCACGGGCGAGCCGTTCCATAAATTCTGGGTGGGCCTGGCGTTGTTCCTGGTGATCCCGGCGCTGTGCGCCCTGGTCTTCGGTGCCCCTGTGCACTGGGAAATGCCGGAACTCCAGGGCTTCAACTTCGTCGGTGGCTGGGTACTGATTCCCGAATTGCTGGCATTGACGTTGGCACTGACGGTGTACACCGCGGCATTCATTGCCGAGATCGTGCGTTCGGGCATCAAGTCGGTCAGCCACGGTCAGACCGAAGCTGCCCATTCCCTGGGCCTGCGTAACGGTCCGACCCTGCGCAAGGTGATCATCCCGCAAGCCCTGCGCGTGATCATCCCGCCGTTGACCAGCCAATACCTGAACCTGGCGAAGAACTCCTCGCTGGCGGCCGGTATCGGTTATCCGGAAATGGTTTCGCTGTTTGCCGGTACGGTGCTGAACCAGACCGGGCAGGCGATCGAAGTTATTGCGATCACCATGAGCGTGTACCTGGCGATCAGTATCAGCATTTCCCTGCTGATGAACTGGTACAACAAGCGCATTGCGCTGATCGAGCGGTGAGGAAAAACGCGCATGACATCCCATACTTTCAAACCTGACATGCCCCCACCGAGCAGTAGCATCGGCGTGGTGGCGTGGATGCGCGCGAACATGTTCTCCAGCTGGCTTAACACCTTGCTGACGTTGTTTGCGTTCTACCTGATTTACCTGGTCGTTCCACCGATCATCAGTTGGGCGATCCTCGACGCCAACTGGGTCGGCACCACACAGGCTGACTGCACCAAGGAGGGCGCCTGCTGGGTGTTCATCCAGCAGCGCTTTGGCCAGTTCATGTACGGCTACTACCCGGCGGATCTGCGCTGGCGCGTGGACCTGACCGTGTGGCTGGCGGTCATTGGTGTGGCTCCGCTGTTCATCTCGCGCTTCCCGCGCAAGGCGGTCTACGGCCTGAGTTTCCTGGTGTTGTACCCGATCATCGCCTGGTGCCTGTTGCACGGTGGTGTGTTCGGTCTGGCCACCGTGTCGACCAGCCAATGGGGCGGCCTGATGCTGACCCTGGTGATCGCCACCGTCGGTATCGCCGGGGCTTTGCCGTTGGGCATCGTGCTGGCTTTGGGGCGGCGTTCGAACATGCCGGCGATCCGTGTGGTCTGCGTGACCTTCATCGAATTCTGGCGCGGCGTGCCGTTGATCACGGTGCTGTTCATGTCCTCGGTGATGCTGCCGCTGTTCCTGCCTGAAGGCATGAACTTCGACAAGCTGCTGCGGGCACTGATCGGCGTGATCCTGTTCCAGTCGGCCTACGTGGCTGAAGTGGTGCGTGGCGGCTTGCAAGCCATTCCCAAAGGTCAGTACGAAGCGGCCGCGGCGATGGGCCTGGGCTACTGGCGCAGCATGGGCCTGGTGATTCTGCCGCAAGCCCTGAAGATGGTGATCCCGGGTATCGTCAACACCTTCATCGCGTTGTTCAAGGACACCAGCCTGGTGATCATCATCGGCCTGTTCGACCTGCTCAACAGCGTGAAACAAGCTGCCGCCGACCCGAAATGGCTGGGCATGGCCACCGAAGGCTATGTGTTCGCCGCCCTGGTGTTCTGGATTTTCTGTTTTGGTATGTCCCGCTATTCCATGCATTTGGAACGCAAGCTGGACACTGGCCACAAGCGTTAGGAGCGTAGTTTATGAGTGAAGCGATCAAACAGCCTGTGAGCCCTGAAGGCATTATTCAGATGCAGGGCGTGAACAAGTGGTACGGCCAGTTCCACGTGTTGAAAGACATCAACCTGAACGTCCAGCAGGGCGAGCGTATCGTGCTGTGCGGCCCGTCGGGTTCCGGCAAGTCCACCACCATCCGTTGCCTCAACCGCCTGGAAGAACACCAGCAGGGTCGCATCGTGGTCGATGGCGTGGAACTGACCAACGACCTCAAGCAGATCGAAGCGATCCGCCGTGAAGTCGGCATGGTGTTCCAGCACTTCAACCTGTTCCCGCACTTGACCATCCTGCAGAACTGCACCCTGGCGCCGATGTGGGTGCGCAAGATGCCCAAGCGCAAGGCCGAGGAAATCGCCATGCATTACCTGGAGCGCGTACGCATTCCAGAGCAGGCGCACAAATACCCGGGCCAGCTCTCCGGCGGCCAGCAGCAGCGTGTGGCCATCGCCCGTGCCCTGTGCATGAAACCGAAAATCATGCTGTTCGATGAACCGACTTCAGCGCTCGACCCGGAAATGGTGAAAGAGGTTCTGGACACCATGATCGGCCTGGCCGAAGACGGCATGACCATGCTCTGCGTGACCCACGAAATGGGCTTTGCCCGCACCGTGGCCAACCGTGTGATCTTCATGGACAAGGGCGAAATCGTCGAACAGGCCGCGCCGAACGACTTCTTCGATAACCCGCAGAACGACCGCACCAAGCTGTTCCTGAGCCAGATTCTGCATTGATCCGGCCTTAGGCATTGAAATAGACCCGGACTTGTCCGGGTTTATTTTTGCCTGGGATTCAGGGTGTCAGAACGGTTGCCTGTTCCGGATGGCGGGTAGTCAACAACTGCTTCAAATCGGTGCCCTCGCTCAGTGCGAGTACTTCCGCCATCAGGTGGGGATGACGATCGAGCAGGCGCATCAGCATGAACAGTGGTTGCGGTGGGGCGACTTCGCCACGCTCGTAACGGGAAAAGGCGTTGTGTCCGCCGCCAGACAGCAGTTTCACCGCGTCTTTTTGCGTGAGGTGCAGTTTGCGACGGATGCGTTTCATCTCCGCCGCCATCGCCTGGGCACAATCTTCGAGCAACTGATCGCTCGCCTGGGAATAACGTTGCGCGCTGTCGGTGTCGTGATCAAATTCGATTTCACCACAGCCCCGGCACTCCCATCCGGCGATGTCGTGCACCTGCCGTGCTACCTGCTTGTAGTCGATGGTAAAGCTTCGGCCCTCAAAGTGTTGCATGGCGTCTTGAGTACCGCAGTTGACACATTGCTGCGTTTTCATTGGTCTTTCTCCTTGAAGGAGACTACCGGATGCCCACCGCCAGGGCGGTAGGTCACCTTGATGTAAATCTCCCGATCCTGAAATGTGGTGTGATAAACGTCCTGCCAGATTCGATGATCGGCATAGGTCGTCATCGATTTGTGCAACATCCTGTACTCCAGCGAGGCCATGATTTGCAGCATCCGGGCAGTGCTTAACGACATTCTTCGAGCGCCTTGCTGAGTGCTCATTGTGAATGCCTTGTTCCCCAGCCTGAGGACTTCGGCCTTGACGACTGCCAGGTCGTAGTGGGGTGTGCTCTTTTCCATAGAACTGTATGCCTTGTCCTTAAAATTACCCTTAAGGGGTAATTTTGACCAATCGAAAATTTCGCTCCTTTTCCCTCGCATTGACCTTAGGCGGTTGCCGTCCTACAAGAAGCTGACTAATCTGTCAGAAAATTCAACCCATGCTGCCTACCCCTGCGCTCAGCGAACGCTATCGTGACTTCCCAAGCGTCATCGGCGCGCAGTGGCGCCAGAGCTTCATCCTCGTCCTCAACCGGTGTTCGATCTGCACATCGAATCCTCGACGCTGTCGAACAACAGGTTCGGCAATGGGCCAAGGCCCTCCGTCGACAGTTGATCAATGAACCTTGAACCTTGAACCAGAGCTTTCCATGTCCCGCGATACGCTTGACCGCATGACCCCGACGACGCCCAAACGCGCCGCAGAGCTTGAGCATTTGCTGATCGACGCCGAAACCGACGATGAGCAGACCCAGCAGGCCCCTCCATTGCTGCGCAAACCCTGGCTGTTACTGCTCGGGTTGATCCTGGTGGCGCTGAACCTGCGTCCGGCGCTGTCAAGCATGGCCCCATTGCTTAGTGAAGTTTCAAAAAGCCTTGGTTTGTCGGCTGCCCAGGCCGGCTTGCTGACGACGCTGCCAGTGCTTTGCCTGGGCCTGTTCGCACCGCTGGCGCCGGTGCTGGCGCGGCGCTTTGGAGCTGAGCGGGTGGTGTTGGGAATCTTGCTGGCCCTGGCCGGTGGGATCATTTTGCGCAGTTCTTTCGGCCAGATCGGCCTGTTTGCTGGCAGCATCCTGGCCGGCGCGAGCATTGGTGTGATCGGTGTACTGTTGCCGGGCATCGTCAAGCGTGACTTCGCCAAACACGCCGGCGCCATGACCGGCGTCTACACCATGGCGCTGTGCCTGGGGGCGGCGATGGCGGCCGGGGCCACCGTGCCGTTGAGCGAGCATCTGAATCACAGCTGGGCGATGGGCCTGGGTTTCTGGGTGGTGCCGGCGCTGCTGGCCGCCGTGTTCTGGCTGCCGCAAGTGGGCCAGAAACACGGTGCTCATCAGGTGGCATATCGGGTTCGCGGTTTGCTGCGTGACCCGTTGGCCTGGCAGGTGACGTTGTACATGGGGTTGCAGTCGTCCCTGGCCTACATCGTGTTCGGTTGGCTGCCGTCGATCCTCATTGGCCGTGGCCTGACGCCGACCCAGGCCGGGCTGGTGTTGTCCGGCTCGGTCATCGTGCAACTGATCAGTTCCCTGGCGGCGCCCTGGCTGGCGACTCGGGGCAAGGATCAACGCCTGGCCATTGTGATCGTCATGGTCATGACTCTGGGCGGGCTGTTTGGATGCCTCTATGCGCCCATTGAAGGTTTGTGGGGTTGGGCGATCCTACTGGGGCTTGGGCAGGGAGCAACGTTCAGCCTGGCGCTGACGCTGATCGTGCTGCGCTCGCGGGACGCCCATGTGGCCGCGAATCTTTCCAGCATGGCCCAGGGGTTCGGCTACACCTTGGCGTCCATGGGGCCGTTCGCGGTCGGGGTGGTCCACGACTGGACCGGCGGCTGGAGTGCTCTGGGTTGGATCTTCGGTGTGATTGGCCTGGGCGCGATCATCGCGGGCATCGGGGCCGGCCGGGCGCTATACGTTGGGGTCAGCAGCGAAAGAGTCAGTGATCTTCGCTGATGTTATTTTCATGGCGAATGACGATAGTGTTCCTCGCCAGAGCAGATTATCGTGCAGCTCTACTGAAGATTTTCGGAGCTTGTCCATGAGTGATGCCCACAACGCCTTGATCACCCGCTTCTACCAGGCCTTCCAGCGTCTGGATGCCGACGCCATGAGCGCCTGCTACACCGACGACGTGGTGTTCAGCGACCCGGCGTTCGGTGAACTGCGCGGGCGCGATGCCGGCGACATGTGGCGCATGCTCACCACTCGGGCCAAGGATTTTTCCCTGACCTTCGATAACGTGCGCAGCGATGAGCGTACCGGCGGCGCCCACTGGGTCGCGACTTATCTGTTCAGCCAGACCGGCAACACGGTGGTCAATGACATTCAGGCACGGTTCGTGTTTCGCGACGGCAAGATTTGCGAGCACCATGACAGTTTTGATCTGTGGCGCTGGTCCCGCCAGGCATTGGGCACCAAGGGCCTGCTGCTGGGTTGGACGCCGCTGGTGCGCAATGCCGTCAGAGCCCAGGCCCTCAAGGGGCTACGGGCGTTTCAGGCCAGTCGCTGATAAGATTGCGGCTTGTTTTCTACACGTCTGCTGAACATCCTGTGACGACCGCCAACCCATCCTCCGACCTGCCAGGGCAAGCTGCAGCCGAACCGGGCAAACCCTGGTTCGTCTACCTGGTGCGGGCCGCCAACGGTTCGCTGTACTGCGGCATCAGTGATGACCCGGTTCGGCGTTTCGCCAAGCATCAAAGCGGCAAGGGCGCGCGTTTTTTCCTTTCCAGCCCGGCGGTGGCGTTGGTGTACACCGAAGCCTGTCGCGACAAGGGCGAAGCCCTGCGCCAGGAGCGATTGATCAAGAAACTCAAGAAAAGCGCCAAGGAGTGCCTGGTGGCGAGCGCATCGATGTTCCATCAACCGCGCTGATACGGCTTCATCAGAAGGGTAGGCTGTCGGGCCCTGGCACGCTAAGCTGCGGGACTTCCTCCCCGCAGTGGCGAACCTCATGTCAGAGCTGATTCTTCATCATTACCCGACGTCTCCCTTCGCCGAGAAAGCCCGCTTGTTACTGGGTTTCAAGGGCCTATCCTGGCGTTCGGTGCATATCCCGCCAATGATGCCCAAGCCCGACCTGACGGCACTGACGGGCGGCTACCGCAAGACCCCGGTATTGCAGATCGGCGCGGATATCTATTGCGACACGGCGCTGATCGCCCGTCGGTTAGAGCAGGAAAAAGCTTCGCCGGCGCTGTTTCCCGAAGGCCGGGAGATGATTGCAGCGTCTTTTGCCGCATGGGCCGATTCGGTGGTGTTTCAACATGCGGTAAGCCTGGTGTTTCAGCCGGAGTCGGTGGCGGTGCGTTTCGCCAAGTTGCCGCCTGAAGTCATCAAGACGTTTATCAGCGATCGGGCCGGGCTGTTCAGTGGCGGTACGACCAAGCATCTGTCTGCCGAACAGGCCAAGCACCAATGGCCCACGATCATGGCGCGTCTTGAGCAACAGTTGCAGCGCGAGGAGGGTGACTTTCTGTTGGGCGATCCATCGATTGCCGACTTCGCCATGGCTCACCCTCTGTGGTTTCTCAAAGGCACTGCGGTGACTTCGCCGCTGGTAGACACCTACCCGGCGATCTCGGCATGGTTGGCGCGAGTGCTGGGTTTTGGCCATGGCGCGTCGAACGCGATGAGTTCCGAAGAGGCTTTGGAAGTGGCTCGCAACGCTGCGCCGGCAGCGCTGCCGGATGAGTCATTCGAGGAACCGAACGGGTTCACGAAAGGGCAGCCGGTGACGATTGCCGCAACCGATTATGGCGTCGACCCGGTGGCCGGAGAGTTGTTGTTTGCCGGTCGTGAAGAGCTGATCCTGCGTCGCGAAGACGCGCTTGGCGGGGTGGTGCATGTGCACTTTCCACGGCTGGGTTTTCAATTATCAACCTGATAAGAAGGTCAGGCGCTCGATTAAAGTCGATCTGTCGCCCGGAGCAGGCAATTCCGGGCGATTATTCCAGAAGCGATCACCCGATATTACAACTCGCATTGAACCAGGTGTGGCGCATTGGGAGGAATAAGGCCTTGCAGGTCGAAGATCGTTGTGGCGCGGCGGATTGCATCGCTCGTGCTGCTCCCGTTGAAAACGGTGGTGGTCTGTATGACGGTTTGGTTCGGTGGCAGGAAGAGTTGGCAGGTGTATTGCGCGGCAGAGGCGGAACCGGCGTAGATCGCAATGAAAGACAACACCAGGGCGCGGTGGGTGATTTTTATAACGCGGTTTCGGGCTGGGTAGTGCTGTATCGCGTTCATTTTATATGCTCCGTCTGTTCAGGCGTTCTCGCAAGAGGTTCGGCTCAGCGACGGCTTCGGCTGAGGGGGCATATAAAAAATGAACGCTATTTCAGGCATTGATACTGTAGGAGTTGACAGTCCCGACTAATGGGCGCTTACCGTCTACCCAGGGCTGGCGCTCTGACTGGACCACCGCCATCGCGAGCAAGCTCGCTCCCACCCTGGGTTTGCAGTGGTAACAGGATTGGCGTCCGCCGCGAATCCCTGTGGGAGCGAGCCTGCTCGCGATGAGGCCATCAGATCCAGCATCATCGCTAGCGGACAAACCTATTTCGCGGACAGTGCCTCGAGGATGTTCTGCGGCTCAAAACCACGAATCAGCGTGCCATTTACATCCAGAATCGGGATCCCGCGCCCGCCCAGCGCCTCATAGGCCTTGCGCGCCTGAGCGTCTTTCTCGATATCGAACTCGCGATAGGGCACGCCTTTTTCATCCAGGAACCGTCGGGTCGCCTTGCAGTAACCGCACCAGTCGGTGGCATACAGCACGACCCGGGCATTGGCCCGGATCTGTTCAGGCAGCATCTGCGAGGGGGTGAGTACCCGCTCGATCTTGCCCCAGTTCTGGTATGCCACAACCACCAGCAAAATCAGCAGAAACTTCTTCAGAACCTTTGCGAGCATCAGTTACGGCGCTTGAGCTGATCGGTCAGCGCCGTGGGCAGGCCCTTGATGATCAGCGTGCCGGCTTCTTCGTCATATTCGATCTTGGAGCCCAGCAGGTGGGCTTCAAAACTGATGGACAAGCCTTCGGCGCGGCCGGTGAAGCGGCGGAACTGGTTGAGGGTGCGTTTATCCGCCGGAATCTCCGGCGACAACCCGTAGTCTTTGTTGCGAATGTGGTCGTAGAAGGCTTTCGGGCGATCTTCGTCGATCAGTTCGGACAGCTCTTCCAGGCCCATCGGCTCGCCGAGCTTGGCCTGGCTGCTGGCGTAATCCACCAGGGTCTTGGTTTTCTCCCGGGCGTCGTCTTCGGGCAGGTCTTCGCTTTCGACGAAATCACTGAAGGCCTTGAGCAGGGTGCGGGTTTCGCCGGGGCCGTCGACGCCTTCCTGGCAGCCGATGAAGTCGCGGAAATATTCCGAGACCTTCTTGCCGTTCTTGCCCTTGATGAACGAGATGTACTGCCTGGACTGTTTGTTGTTCTGCCATTCCGACACATTGATCCGCGCTGCCAGGTGTAGTTGGCCCAGATCAAGGTGACGGGACGGGGTCACGTCCAGCTCGTCGGTGACCGCCACGCCTTCGCTGTGGTGCAGCAGGGCGATCGCCAGGTAATCGGTCATGCCCTGTTGATAATGGGCAAACAGCACGTGGCCGCCCACCGAGAGGTTGGACTCTTCCATCAGCTTTTGCAGGTGTTCCACCGCTACGCGACTGAATGCGGTGAAGTCCTTGCCGCCGTCGAGATACTCCTTCAGCCAGCCGCTGAACGGGTGCGCCCCGGACTCGGCATGGAAGAAGCCCCAGGCCTTGCCTTGTTTGGCGTTGTAGCTCTCGTTGAGGTCGGCGAGCATGTTCTCGATGGCCGTGGACTCGCTCAACTCGGAGTCACGGGCATGGAGCACGGCGGGCGTGCCGTCGGGTTTTTTGTCGATCAGGTGGACGATGCAATGACGGATCGGCATGGATTTCTCGGCTGATGAAAGAGAGGAGGGCGCGCTCCCCCAAAAAGGCCCAGTGTACCGCAATCACTGGTTTTGGAACCCTGCAAAGCCCCTTTCAGACCCGTCCGACATGCCATATGCATTTTTTTACCGTTTTCGCGCAAGAAAGCTGACCAAATGGGTAGCTAGAGGCGGATATTTCACAGGCGTTGTGCTAGTTTTGCCCGGTCTTACGCGAAGTCACTGCGTTAAGCGTGCATTCAGCATTTGTCAGGTCGAACCAAACCCGGTTTTCGGCATCTATTACCCCGATCCGTCGTGGTGATTACCGAGGGTGTCTGATCCTCTGAGATCGGGCTCGATGGCTGACACTGCACTCTGCAATCCATATGAATTTGATAGGGAAGGAACACTACATGGCTCTTACTAAAGACCAACTGATCGCTGACATCGCTGAAGCTATCGACGCGCCTAAAACCACCGCGCGTAACGCTTTGGACCAACTGGGTCAGATCGTTGCCGATCAGCTGGAAAATGGCGGCGAAATCACCTTGCCAGGCATCGGCAAGCTGAAAGTCACCGAGCGTCCTGCCCGCACCGGCCGCAACCCTTCGACTGGCGCAGCCATCGAAATCGCTGCCAAGAAAGTTGTTAAGTTCGTTCCAGCCAAAGCGCTGACCGACGGCATCAACAAGTAAGATCGCGTTTAAAAGAAAACCGTGCTGCGGAGTGATCCGGGCACGGTTTTTTATTGCCTTGGAAAAAGTGGTCTGTGGTCAGGGCATTTGTGGCAGCAAGGCCTTGCTCCCACTCAGCCCTTGCGAACCCAACGCGACTGGCGCCACGCCTGCTGCTGTGCCTCGGTCTGGAAGGTCCAGGCCACAAAGCGGCTCTGCTTCTGCCCCTGGGACATTTCCACCACCTGGCTGTGCAGCGCCCCGGCCTTTTTCAAGGCGGTTTGAATCGCCGGTAGATTCGACGCCTTTGACACCAGCGTGCTGAACCACAGCACCTGGCTGGCCACCTGTGCGCTCTCGCCGATCAGTTGCGTCACAAACCGGGCCTCTCCGCCCTCGCACCACAACTCCGCCGCCTGACCGCCAAAATTCAGCACCGGCAGCTTGCGCTTCGGGTCGGCCTTGCCCAGCGCACGCCATTTGCGCTGGCTGCCCTTGGTGGCTTCCTCCAGGGAGGCGTGGAAGGGTGGGTTGCACATTGTCAGGTCGAACCGCTCGGCCTCTTCCAGCAAACCCAACAGGATCTGCTTGCGGTTGGCTTGCTGGCGCAGTTGGATGGCTTTGTTCAGCCCGTTGGACTGGACAATGGCTTTGGCCGAGGCAATGGCCGTCGGATCGATTTCCGAACCGAGGAAATGCCAGCGGTAATCGCTGTAGCCGATCAGCGGGTACACGCAGTTGGCCCCCGTGCCGATGTCCAGCACCTTCACCGCCGCCCCGCGTGGAATCGTTCCTTCGTTGTGACTGGCCAGTAAATCAGCGAGGAAATGCACGTAGTCCGCACGTCCTGGCACCGGAGGGCACAGGTAGTCGGCCGGAATGTCCCAATGGGCGATGCCGTAGAAGGACTTGAGCAGCGCCCGGTTGAACACCCGTACGGCTTCCGGGCTGGCGAAATCGATGCTTTCCTTGCCATAGGGGTTGATGATCACGAACTTCGCCAATTCGGGCGTGGACTTGATCAATGCCGGGAAGTCGTAATGACCCTGGTGGCGATTGCGTGGGTGCAGGGTGGCCTTCTCCCGCGGCACTTTGGCCTCCGTGGCGGGTTTGGGCTTGGAACGTGCTGGCTTGGGCGTGCGAGGGGCGGTCATGTGCGGGTCGATTCGGGGAGGGTTCAAAAAGTGGCGGGCATTGTCCCACATCCTGCCCCTGCGAACCCAACTGCAACGATCGGCGCGATCTACTGTGGGAGCGAGCCTGCTCGCGATAGCGGTGGGTCAGCTTGCACCAATGTTGAATGTACCGCCGTCATCGCGAGCAGGCTCGCTCCCACAGGGGGCAAGCGTGTTCACTAGAAAGTACCAGGCATAAAAAAGGAGGTCCATCAGGACCTCCTTCTTCATTGCAAATCCCCGTTACAGGCTGGAGATCCGCGCATGTTGCTCGGCCAGCTTGCCCAAGGCCTGTTCAGCCTCGGCCAGTTTGGCGCGTTCCTTCTCGATGACTTCGGCCGGTGCCTTGTCAACGAAACCGGCGTTGGACAACTTGCCGCCGACGCGCTGGACTTCGCCCTTCAAACGCAGGATTTCCTTATCCAGGCGCGCCAGTTCGGCAGCCTTGTCGATCAGGCCGGCCATCGGCACCAGCACTTCCATCTCGCCAACCAAGGCGGTGGCGGACAGCGGTGCTTCTTCGCCAGCGGCCAGGACGGTCACCGATTCGAGCTTGGCCAGTTTCTTGAGCAGTGCTTCGTTCTCGTGGAGGCGGCGCAGGTCTTCGGCGCTGGCATTGTTCAGGAACAGGTTCAGCGGTTTGCCCGGGCCGATGTTCATTTCGGCGCGGATGTTACGCAGGCCCAACATGAAGGTCTTGAGCCATTCAATGTCGTCTTCGGCGGCCGGGTCGATGCGGGTTTCGTTGGCCACCGGCCACGGTTGCAGCATGATCGTCTTGCCTTGGGCGCCCGCCAGCGGAGCGACACGCTGCCAGATTTCCTCAGTGATGAACGGCATGAACGGATGCGCCAGGCGCAGGGCGACTTCCAGCACGCGCACCAGGGTGCGGCGGGTGCCGCGCTGGCGTTCGACCGGGGCGTTTTCGTCCCACAGCACTGGTTTGGACAGTTCCAGGTACCAGTCGCAGTACTGGTTCCAGATGAACTCGTACAACGCTTGTGCCGCCAGGTCGAAACGGAACTGATCGAGCTGGCGGGTCACTTCGGCTTCGGTGCGTTGCAGCTGGGAAATAATCCAGCGATCAGCCAGGGTCAGCTCAAAGGCTTCGCCGTTCTGGCCGCAGTCTTCGCCTTTGTCCAGTACGTAGCGCGCGGCGTTCCAGATCTTGTTGCAGAAGTTGCGATAACCCTCAACGCGGCCCATGTCGAACTTGATGTCACGACCGGTAGACGCCAGCGAGCAGAAGGTGAAGCGCAGGGCGTCGGTGCCGTAGCTGGCGATGCCGTCGGCGAATTCTTCGCGGGTGGCCTTCTCGATCTTCTTCGCCAGTTTTGGCTGCATCAGGCCCGAAGTGCGTTTCTGCACCAGGGTTTCCAGATCGATGCCGTCGATGATGTCCAGCGGGTCCAGGACGTTGCCCTTGGACTTGGACATCTTCTGGCCCTGGCCATCGCGCACCAGGCCGTGCACGTAGACGGTCTTGAATGGGACTTGTGGCGTGCCGTCTTCGTTTTTCACCAGGTGCATGGTCAGCATGATCATCCGGGCGACCCAGAAGAAAATGATGTCGAAGCCGGTGACCAGTACGTCGGTGGAGTGGAATTTCTTCAGGAACTCGGTCTGCTGCGGCCAGCCCAGGGTGGAGAAGGTCCACAGGCCCGAGCTGAACCAGGTATCGAGTACGTCGTTGTCCTGTTGCAGAGCTACGTCCGGACCGAGGTTGTGCTTGGCGCGGACTTCGGCTTCATCGCGGCCGACGTAGACTTTGCCTGACTCGTCGTACCAGGCCGGGATGCGGTGGCCCCACCACAGTTGGCGACTGATGCACCAGTCTTGGATGTCACGCATCCACGAGAAGTACATGTTTTCGTATTGCTTGGGCACGAACTGGATGCGGCCATCTTCTACCGCAGCGATCGCAGGCTCGGCCAGCGGTTTGGTGGACACGTACCACTGATCGGTCAGCCACGGCTCGATAATGGTGCCGGAGCGGTCGCCTTTCGGCACTTTCAGGCCGTGATCATCGACGCTGACCAGCAGGCCGGCTGCGTCGAATGCCGCGACGATCTGCTTGCGCGCTTCAAAGCGGTCCAGGCCGGCGTATTCGGCCGGGATCTGGCCGTCGACGCTTTCGTTCAGCGTGCCGTCGAGGTTGAACACCTGGGCCGCCGGCAACACGTTGGCGTTCTTGTCGAAGATGTTCAGCAGCGGCAGGTTGTGGCGCTTGCCGACTTCGTAGTCGTTGAAATCGTGGGCCGGGGTGATTTTCACGCAACCGGTGCCGAATTCGGGGTCGCAGTAATCGTCGCCGATGATCGGAATGCGCCGGCCAACCAGGGGCAGCTCGACGAACTTGCCAATCAGGGCTTGGTAGCGCTCATCGTTCGGGTTTACCGCAACGGCGGAGTCACCCAGCATGGTTTCCGGGCGCGTGGTGGCGACGATCAGGTAATCCTTGCCTTCGGCGGTCTTGGCGCCGTCGGCCAGCGGGTACTTCAGGTTCCACAGGAAGCCTTTCTCGTCGTGGTTCTCCACTTCGAGGTCGGAAATGGCCGTATGCAACTTGGTGTCCCAGTTGACCAGGCGCTTGCCGCGATAGATCAGCCCGTCTTCATGCAGGCGCACGAAGGCTTCTTTCACCGCTTCCGAGAGACCGTCGTCCATGGTGAAACGTTCGCGGCTCCAGTCCACGGACGAGCCCAGGCGACGGATCTGGCGGCTGATGTTGCCACCGGACTCGTCTTTCCATTCCCAGACTTTCTCGAGGAATTTCTCGCGTCCCAGGTCATGGCGGTTCTGGCCCTGGGCTTCGAGGCGACGTTCCACCAGCATCTGCGTGGCGATGCCAGCGTGGTCGGTGCCCGGCTGCCAAAGGGTGTTGCGGCCTTGCATACGGCGGAAACGGATCAGGGCATCCATGATCGCGTTGTTGAAACCGTGGCCCATGTGCAGGCTGCCGGTGACGTTCGGCGGCGGGATCATGATGGTGTAGGAATCGCCCGCGCCTTGCGGAGCGAAATAATTCTCGGACTCCCAGGTGTTGTACCAGGAAGTTTCAATGGCGTGCGGCTGGTAGGTCTTATCCATGCGCGGCGGGACCCTATTGGCATTTATTCAGGAAAAGCCGGGAAGTATAGCGGGCGGGGGAGATGCAAGCCACACGCAGCAAGCGAGAAGCCGGACACGGTTGAACCCTGTGGGAGCGAGCCTGCTCGCGATGAGGCCAGCAGATTCAACATCAATGGGGACTGACAGTCCGTTATCGCGAGCAGGCTCGCTCCCACAGGATGTTCACAATGAGGCAGAGGGCGTTATTCGTACTGACTCAGCAATCGCTCCATCCGCGCATCCAGCCGGCGCTTGATCTCGGTCTCGATGTGCGGAGCGAAGTCGTCGATGACGTCTTGCATGATCAATTGTGCGGCGGCGCGCAGTTCGCTTTCCAGGTGCAACAGCGCATCGGGGCCTTTGGCCTCGGCCTTGGGCGCCGGCTTGGGTTCGGGCTGGCCGTTGATCGGCTCGAACAGCAGTGGAATCTGCTCGTCATGCTCGGGCTCGTGCTCCACCGTATCGGTCAACAGCGGTGGTTGCAGGTTGTCGTCGCCGAGCAGTTGGCGGATCGACTCGAGGTCGTCCAGCAGGTGCGTGGGCTTTTGTGGCGGTTTTGGAGTGTCCATCGTGGGCTCAGAGTCGCTGTAAACGGTGGTCTTGCAGAGGATAGCCCTGTTCGCGGTAGAAACGGAAACTCTCCCGCGCGGCTTGCCGGATGCCCGGGTCTTCCACCACCACTTCCGCCACACGGGCGAAGCGCTGGGCAAAAGGCGGCACTTTCAGGTCAAGGTTGACCAGCAAGTCCTGGTGCTGACCGCAGTCATCTCCCAGCCCGAGCACGATCAATCCTTCGGGTTCGTTTTCGGCCGGGCCATGGGGTACGAAGCTCTCGCCCTTGAAGGCCCACAGACGTGCATCGAGGTCATCGCGCTGGGCGGCATCGCTGCAATGCAGGTAGATGCGGTGGCCCATGCGCCAGGCCTTTTCGGTGAGCTTGCAGGCGAAATCCAGCCGCGCCGCCGGATCGGCGCTGGGCAGGATGTAGAAATCGACTTTGGTCATTGCAGTTCCTGAGCCGCCATTGGCGCCGCCCGAAGGCGACGCCAACGCCGGTCATCGGTGTCAGGCCTTGGCGCGGTCCAGCAGGTATTGGGTCAGCAGGGGAACCGGCCGGCCGGTGGCGCCCTTGTCCTTGCCGCCGCTGGTCCAGGCTGTGCCGGCGATGTCCAGGTGCGCCCAGTTCAGGTTCTTGGTGAAGCGCGAGAGGAAGCACGCCGCGGTGATCGTCCCGGCTTTCGGGCCGCCGATGTTGGCGATGTCGGCGAACGGGCTGTCCAGCTGCTCCTGGTATTCGTCGAACAGCGGCAATTGCCAGGCGCGGTCGTCGGCTTGCTGGCCGGCGCTGAGCAGTTGGCCGATCAGCTCGTCGTTGTTGCCCAGCAGGCCCGAGGTGTGGGCGCCGAGGGCGACGACGCAGGCGCCGGTCAGGGTGGCGATGTCGATCACCGCTTGCGGCTTGAAGCGTTCGGAGTAGGTGAGGGCGTCACACAGCACCAGGCGGCCTTCGGCGTCGGTGTTGAGGATTTCCACGGTCTGGCCGCTCATGGTGGTGACGATGTCGCCTGGACGCGAGGCGTTACCGCTGGGCATGTTCTCGGCGCAGGCCAGGATGCACACCAGGTTGATCGGCAGTTGCAGTTCGAGCACGGCGCGCAGGGTGCCGAACACGCTCGCGGCGCCGCCCATGTCGTACTTCATTTCATCCATGCCGGCGCCCGGCTTGAGGCTGATGCCGCCGGTGTCGAAGGTGATGCCCTTGCCGACCAGTGCGTACGGCTTCTCGGACTTCTTGCCACCGTTGTATTGCATGACGATCAGGCGTGGCGGCTGTGCGCTGCCCTGGCCGACGGAATAGAACGAGCCCATGCCCAGGTCTTTGATTTTCTTTTCGTCGAAGACTTCGACTTTCAGGCCCTTGAATTCCTTGCCCAACGCCTTGGCCTGTTCACCCATGAACGTCGGGTGGCAGATGTTCGGTGGCAGATTGCCCAGGTCGCGGGTGAAGGCCATGCCGTTGGCGATCGCTGTGGCGTGGGTCACGGCACGCTGAACTTCAGCCTGGGCAGCCTTGATGGTCAGCAGGGTGATTTTTTTCAGGGCGCGGGGTTCGGCTTTCTGGCTCTTGAACTGGTCGAACTGGTATTCGCCGTCCACCAGGGTTTCAGCCAGCAGGCGGTTTTTGCCGTAGCTGTCGCGACCCTTGACCACCAACTCGTCCAGCGCCAGGACGGCATCAGCGCCACCCAGACCCTTGAGGGTGCCCAACACGCCGGCGATGATTTTGCGGAACGGACGGTCGCCCAGTTCGGCGTCCTTGCCCACGCCCACCAGCAGCACGCGCTCGGCCTTGAGGTTGGGCAGGTTGTGCAGCAACAGGCTCTGGCCGACTTTGCCAGCCAGGTCGCCGCGCTTGAGCACAGCGCTGATGGCACCGCCGCTCAGGCTGTCGAGTTGGGTGGCGACGACGCCGAGCTGGCGGTTTTCACCGACGGCAACCACCAGCGTGGCGGTTTTCAACGTTTCTGGGCTGACGCTTTTTACAACCAGTTCCATGTCCGGATCCCTGAATGAATGGTCAAGATGCCAGGCGCCGACACAATGGCGCGCTGAGCGAGCTTCTTCTATATAAGAGAAGCGCCGGTGCTTGCCGGCGACAAAGGCCGCAGTTTGAACCCCGGCGCCAGGGCCTGACAACCCCACCGACAGCGCTAAATTGTGGCTTTAAGCACCGGGTTAAAGCGTGCGAAGTGACAGGCGCCCCCAATCACAGGATAATGCGGCTCTTTTTTCGGCGGCGCGCTGTGGCGGGCCGGCTCGATACGTTTGCTTGTTTGGCCGCCTTAGGGTTTGTATTAAAAGTCGCCGAGCGGCGATCAGGCAAGGCGAAAACAGGCGAGGAAGCGGAGTTGACTGGTTGTCAATGAGCATTCCGAGCCTGTTTTCAACGCAGCATGATCATCGCGCAGGCACTTTTCGTACAAATCCTAGCCTGACAGCCCTGGAGTGTCTGGTGTGATCGTCTTCCGTTATCTATCCCGCGAAGTCCTGCTGACCCTGAGCGCCGTCAGCGCCGTGCTGCTGGTCATCATCATGAGCGGGCGCTTCATTAAATACCTCGCCCAGGCGGCCTCCGGCGCGCTGGATCCAGGCTCGCTGTTCCTGATCATGGGGTTCCGCCTGCCGGGCTTTTTGCAATTGATCCTGCCGCTGGGGTTGTTCCTGGGTATTCTGCTGGCCTACGGCCGGTTGTACCTGGACAGCGAAATGACCGTGCTGTCGGCCACCGGCATGAGCCAGCAACGCCTGTTTCGCATGACCCTCTTCCCGGCCACTCTGGTGGCGCTGGTTGTGGCCTGGCTGAGTCTTAGCCTGGCGCCCCAGGGAGCCAACCAGTTCCAGATGCTGATCAACCAGCAGGACGCCCTGACCGAGTTCGACACCTTGGTGCCCGGGCGCTTCCAGGCCCTGCGCGACGGGACTCGCGTCACCTATACCGAAGAACTCTCGGAAGACCGGGTCGACCTGGGCGGCGTCTTCATTACGCAAAAGAACGTGTCTTCCGACACCAAGAAGGACCGCGGCATTTCGGTGCTGGTGGCTGAGAAGGGGCGTCAGGAAATCAACCCCGACGGCAACCGCTACCTGATCCTGGAAAACGGCTACCGCTACGACGGCAAGCCGGGGCAGGCCGATTACCGGGCCATCAAGTACGACACCTATGGCGTATTGCTGCCCAAGCCCGAGGTCAGCGACGAAGTCACCGACCGCGATGCCATGCCCACCTCCAGCTTGCTGGGCAACAACGACATTCGGGCGCGCACTGAATTGCAATGGCGCCTTTCGCTGCCGCTGCTGGTATTCATCGTGACCCTCATGGCGGTCCCGCTGGCGCGAGTCAATCCGCGCCAGGGCCGTTTCCTCAAGCTGCTACCGGCGATTCTTCTGTATATGGCTTACCTGACCATCCTGATTTCCGCCCGTAGCGCGCTGGAGAAAGGCAAGATCCCGCCCGCGCTGGGCCTTTGGTGGGTGCATTCGATCTTCCTGGCGATTGGCCTCGGGTTGCTCTACTGGGAACCACTGCGCCTGAAGCTGGCCAGTCGTCGCAGCGCGCTGGAGGTGGCCCGTGGTTAAACTCGATCGGTACATCGGCAGCAGTGTGTTCATGGCGATTCTCGCGGTGCTGGGGATCATTCTTGGCCTGGCGACCCTGTTCGCCTTCATCGATGAAATGGGTGATGTCAGCGACACCTATACCTTGATGGACGTGTTGAGCTACGTATTGCTGACCGCCCCACGGCGGCTCTACGACATGTTGCCGATGGCGGCGCTGATCGGTTGCCTGATCGGCCTGGGCAGCCTGGCGAGCAACAGCGAGCTGACCATCATGCGCGCCGCCGGTGTTTCCGTTGGTCGGATCGTCTGGGCCGTGATGAAACCGATGCTGGTGCTGATGCTGGTGGGTTTGCTGGTCGGCGAATACGTTGCCCCGGCCACCGAAAACACCGCTCAGGCCAACCGTTCCCTGGCCCAGGGTGGTGGCGACGCACAAAGCGCCAAGCACGGCCTGTGGCACCGTCAGGGTGACGAGTTCATCCACATCAACTCGGTCCAGCCCAACGGTGTCCTGTATGGCGTGACCCGCTACCGTTTCGACGACCAGCGGCACATGCTGTCGTCGAGCTTCGCCAAGCGCGCCAAGTTTGTTGAAGATCACTGGCAGCTCAATGATGTCACCACCACGTTGTTCCATGACAAGCGCACCGAAGTGGTCGCCGCGCCGCAAGAGCGTTGGGACGTGGCGCTGAGCCCGCAGTTGCTCAGCACTGTGGTGATGGCGCCGGACTCCCTGTCGATTACCGGTTTGTGGGGGTATATCCACTATCTGGCGGATCAGGGTTTGAACAACGGTCGCTACTGGCTGGCTTTTTGGGTCAAGGTGTTGCAGCCGCTGGTCACCGCAGCCTTGGTGCTGATGGCGATTTCCTTCATCTTCGGCCCGCTGCGTTCGGTGACCCTCGGTCAGCGTGTGTTTACCGGCGTACTGGTGGGTTTCACCTTCCGTATTGCCCAGGATTTGCTGGGGCCGTCGAGCCTGGTATTCGGTTTCTCGCCGCTGTTTGCGGTGCTGGTACCGGCCGCCGTCTGCGCCTTGGCCGGGCTCTGGCTGTTGCGCCGGGCCGGTTGATCAGCGCACCGATGGCGAGGGGGCTGCGGGGGCAAGGCTGTGTGGGAGCAAAGCTTGCTCCCACTTGCGCGGTGTATCAGGTACAATTCCCGGCTATTTTTCGGCGGGCCATGCCTGCAGCCTTTTTGAGTGTTGATCCGTGAGTGATTTGAGTCATATCCGCAATTTCTCCATCATCGCCCACATTGACCATGGTAAGTCGACGCTGGCTGATCGCTTCATCCAGATGTGCGGCGGCCTGGCCGAGCGTGAAATGGAGGCCCAGGTCCTGGATTCCATGGATCTGGAGCGTGAGCGCGGGATCACCATCAAGGCCCACAGCGTTACGCTCTACTACAAGGCCCGCGACGGCATTACCTATCAGCTGAACTTCATCGATACCCCGGGCCACGTCGACTTCACCTATGAAGTCAGCCGGTCGCTGGCGGCCTGTGAAGGTGCATTGCTGGTGGTCGATGCCGGCCAGGGCGTCGAGGCGCAATCGGTTGCCAACTGCTACACGGCCATCGAGCAGGGCCTGGAAGTCATGCCGGTGCTGAACAAGATCGACCTGCCCCAGGCCGATCCGGACCGCGTGAAGGAAGAAATCGAGAAAATCATCGGCATCGATGCCACCGACGCGGTCACTTGCAGCGCCAAGACCGGCCTGGGCGTGGACGAAGTGCTCGAGCGCCTGGTGACCACCATTCCTGCGCCGACCGGCAATATCGAAGATCCGCTGCAAGCGTTGATCATCGATTCCTGGTTCGACAACTACCTGGGCGTCGTCTCCCTGGTTCGCGTGCGCCACGGCCGCGTCAAGAAGGGTGACAAGATCCTGGTCAAATCCACCGGCAAGATCCACCTGGTGGACAGCGTCGGTGTCTTCAACCCGAAACACACCGCCACCGTTGATCTGAAGGCCGGTGAAGTGGGTTTCATCATCGCCGGCATCAAGGACATTCACGGTGCACCGGTCGGTGACACCCTGACCTTGAGCTCCACCCCCGACGTCGATGTGCTGCCCGGCTTCAAGCGTATCCAGCCTCAGGTCTACGCCGGCCTGTTCCCAGTCAGCTCCGACGACTTCGAGGATTTCCGCGAAGCCCTGCAAAAGCTGACCCTGAACGACTCGTCCCTGCAATACACCCCGGAAAGCTCCGACGCCCTGGGCTTTGGCTTCCGTTGCGGATTCCTGGGCATGCTGCACATGGAGATCATCCAGGAGCGCCTGGAGCGCGAGTACGACCTGGACCTGATCACCACGGCGCCGACGGTAATTTTCGAGCTGCTGCTCAAGAACGGCGAAACCATCTACGTCGACAACCCGTCCAAGTTGCCGGACCTGTCGGCCATCGAGGATATGCGCGAGCCGATCGTGCGGGCCAACATCCTTGTGCCGCAGGAGCATCTGGGCAACGTCATTACCCTGTGCATCGAAAAGCGTGGCGTGCAGCACGACATGCTGTTCCTCGGTACCCAGGTCCAGGTGACCTACGACCTGCCGATGAACGAAGTGGTGCTGGACTTCTTTGATCGCCTGAAATCCACCAGTCGCGGCTATGCTTCGCTGGACTATCATTTCGATCGTTACCAATCGGCTAATCTGGTGAAGCTGGATGTGCTGATCAACGGTGAGAAAGTCGATGCCCTGGCATTGATCGTGCACCGTGACAACGCGCACTACAAAGGTCGTGCATTGACCGAGAAGATGAAGGAACTGATTCCGCGGCAGATGTTCGATGTGGCAATCCAGGCCGCCATTGGTGGGCAGATTGTGGCGCGTACAACCGTCAAGGCGCTCAGAAAGAACGTATTGGCCAAATGCTATGGCGGCGACGTCAGCCGTAAGCGCAAGCTGTTGGAAAAGCAGAAGGCCGGTAAAAAACGCATGAAGCAGGTTGGTAACGTGGAAATTCCACAGGAAGCCTTCCTTGCGGTGCTCAGGTTGGATAGTTAGGTCCTATGTCGCTAAATTTCCCGCTGTTGCTGGTTATCGCCGTGTTCGTCTGCGGCCTGTTGGCGTTGCTTGATCTGTTGTTCCTGGCGCCGCGGCGCCGGGCTGCCATCGCCTCCTATCAGGGCAGCGTCAGCCAGCCTGATGGGGTGGTGGTCGAAAAGCTCAACAAGGAACCGCTGCTGGTCGAATACGGCAAGTCGTTCTTTCCGGTGTTGTTCATCGTACTGGTGCTGCGCTCGTTCCTGGTGGAACCGTTCCAGATCCCGTCCGGCTCAATGAAGCCGACCCTGGATGTGGGCGATTTCATCCTGGTGAACAAGTTCTCCTACGGGATCCGCCTGCCGGTGATCGACAAGAAGGTCATCGAAATCGGTGACCCGCAACGCGGCGATGTCATGGTGTTCCGTTTTCCGAGCGATCCGAACGTCAACTACATCAAGCGTGTGGTCGGCTTGCCGGGAGACAAGATTCGCTACAGCGCCGACAAGCGCCTGTTCGTCAACGGCGAACTGGTAGCCGAACGGTTGATCGGCTCCGAGCCGGGCACACTGGGCAGCGCTGAGCTCTACCAGGAAAAACTCGGCGAGGCCGAACACCTGATCCGCAAGGAAATGAGCCGCTACCGCGCTGCACCGGACCATTCGTGGACCGTACCGGCCGGGCACTACTTCATGATGGGCGACAACCGCGACAACTCCAACGACAGCCGGTACTGGGATGATCCGAACATTCCCAAGGACATGCTGGGCATGGTCCCCGACCGTAATATCGTCGGTAAGGCCTTTGCGGTCTGGATGAGCTGGCCGGAACCCAAACTCAGTCACCTGCCGAATTTCTCGCGGGTTGGCCTGATCAAGTAATCACACACGGCGCTGTTGAACACAGCGCCGAATGCATTTCTGGAGCCTGCACAAGGTTGCCCGAAGGCATGAAGCCAACGATAGTCAGGACGTCATTTTTGAACACAGCGTTAATTGTCCCAAGCCAACGGCGCTTCGCGGCCGTGGTGGTGGAATCCAGCCACGAACTCAGCGTGGGTAAACCGTGAGCGTTTCTCTAAGCCGTCTCGAGCGTCAGCTCGGCTACACTTTCAAGGATCAGGAGCTGATGCTTCTGGCTCTCACTCACCGCAGTTTTGCCGGGCGCAACAACGAACGCCTGGAATTTCTGGGTGATGCCATCCTCAACTTCGTGGCTGGCGAGGCATTGTTCGAACGCTTCCCGCTGGCTCGGGAAGGCCAGTTGTCGCGTTTGCGCGCGCGCCTGGTCAAAGGTGAGACCCTGGCCGTGCTGGCCCGCGGTTTCGACCTGGGTGAGTACCTGCGCCTGGGCTCCGGTGAATTGAAGAGCGGCGGTTTCCGTCGTGAGTCGATTCTGGCCGATGCCCTGGAAGCGCTGATTGGCGCGATCTATCTGGACGCCGGCATGGAAATGGCGCGCGAGCGCGTGCTGGCCTGGCTGACCTCCGAGATCGACAGCCTGACGCTGGTGGATACCAACAAGGACCCGAAAACCCGTTTGCAGGAATTCCTGCAATCGCGCAGTTGCGAGTTGCCGCGTTACGAAGTGGTGGATATCCAGGGCGAGCCGCATTGCCGAACCTTCTTCGTCGAATGCGAAGTGGTCTTATTGAATGAAAAAAGCCGGGGTCAGGGTGTGAGTCGTCGTATTGCCGAACAGGTAGCGGCCGCCGCAGCACTGATTGCCCTGGGCGTGGAGAATGGCAATGACTGATACAACCGTCACCCGCTGCGGCTATGTCGCCATTGTCGGCCGGCCGAACGTGGGCAAGTCCACGCTGCTCAATCACATCCTGGGCCAGAAGCTGGCGATCACTTCGCGCAAGCCCCAGACCACCCGCCACAACATGCTGGGTATCAAGACCGAAGGCGCCGTACAGGCGATCTACGTTGATACCCCCGGCATGCACAAAGGTGGCGAAAAAGCGCTGAACCGCTACATGAACAAGACTGCTTCGGCGGCGCTGAAAGACGTCGATGTGGTGATCTTCGTGGTTGATCGCACCAAGTGGACCGAAGAAGACCAGATGGTTCTCGAACGCGTCCAGTACGTGACAGGTCCCTTGATCGTGGCGCTGAACAAGACCGACCGCATCGAAGACAAGGCCGAATTGATGCCGCACCTGAGCTGGTTGCAGGAGCAATTGCCCAAGGCCCAGATCATGCCCATTTCGGCCCAGCACGGCCACAATCTCGATGCGCTGGAGCGAGTGATCGCCGAGCACCTGCCGGAAAACGATCACTTCTTTCCCGAAGACCAGATCACCGACCGCAGCAGCCGCTTCCTGGCCGCCGAACTGGTGCGCGAGAAAATCATGCGCCAATTGGGCGCAGAGCTGCCGTACCAGATCACCGTGGAAATCGAAGAGTTCAAGCAGCAGGGCAAGACCCTGCACATCCATGCGCTGATCCTCGTCGAACGCGACGGCCAGAAAAAAATCATCATTGGCGACAAGGGCGAGCGTATCAAGCGCATCGGCACCGAAGCGCGCAAGGACATGGAGCTGTTGTTCGACTCCAAGATCATGCTCAACCTGTGGGTCAAGGTGAAGGGTGGTTGGTCCGATGATGAGCGGGCGCTGCGGTCGTTGGGTTACGGCGACCTGTAAAGCTCTTCCTGAGTGCATGAATTTCCATTGTGGGAGCGAGCCTGCTCGCGATAGCGGTCTGTCAGTCAACATTCCTGTTGAATATCAGTCCCTCATCGCGAGCAGGCTCGCTCCCACAGTGGTTTGTGGTTGTCAGTAATACTGCGTTTACTCATTGAGAGCTGCGATCCCATGCCGCCAACCCAACCCACCGCCCAACCCGCCTACGTCCTGCATTCGCGCGCCTACCGCGAAAGCAGCGCCTTGGTGGACTTTCTTACGCCCCAGGGGCGACTGCGGGCGGTGTTGCGGAGCGCGCGTGGCAAGGCCGGAACGCTGGCGCGGCCGTTCGTGCCGCTGGAAGTGGAATTCCGGGGGCGGGGCGAGTTGAAGAACGTCGGGCGCATGGAAAGTAACGGTGTTGCGGCCTGGCTTAACGGCGAGGCGTTGTTCAGCGGCCTTTATCTCAACGAGCTGCTGATCCGCCTGCTGCCCGCCGAAGACCCCCATCCCGCAGTGTTCGATCACTATGCCGCCACACTGTTGGCCCTGGCCGAAGGTCGCCCTCTGGAACCGCTGTTGCGTTCCTTCGAGTGGCGGCTACTGGACGATCTGGGCTACGGTTTTGCCCTGAACACCGATCTGCATGGCGAGCCCATCGCAGCGGACGGTCTGTATCGCCTGCAGGTGGATGCCGGTCTGGAACAGGTCTACCTGCTGCAACCTGGGTTGTTCAATGGCACCGAACTTCTGGCCATGTCCGAGGCCGACTGGAGTGCGCCGGGCGCGCTCTCGGCGGCCAAGCGTCTGATGCGCCAGGCCCTGGCGGTTCATTTGGGCGGTCGGCCGCTGGTCAGTCGCGAGCTGTTTCGCAAGCCTTGATCAACCCGTATGCTGTGGGCCGAATCTCTGTCCATCTCAGGAGCGCTTTTCGTGAGCACCAGCAATCGCATTCTTCTCGGCGTGAACATCGACCATGTCGCCACCCTGCGCCAAGCCCGTGGTACCCGCTACCCGGACCCGGTCAAGGCCGCGCTGGATGCTGAAGAGGCAGGCGCCGACGGCATCACCGTGCACCTGCGTGAAGACCGCCGTCACATCCAGGAGCGCGACGTACTGCTGCTCAAGGACGTGCTGCAAACGCGCATGAATTTCGAAATGGGCGTGACCGAAGAAATGATGGTGTTTGCCGAACGCATCCGCCCCGCGCACATTTGCCTGGTGCCCGAGACACGTCAGGAGCTGACCACCGAAGGCGGCCTGGACGTAGCGGGGCAGGAAGCACGGATCAGGGCGGCGGTGGAGCGTTTGTCGAAGATCGGCGCAGAGGTGTCGCTGTTCATCGACGCCGACGAGCGGCAGATCGAAGCCTCCAGGCGCGTCGGTGCCCCGGCCATCGAACTGCACACTGGCCGTTATGCCGATGCGCAAACGCCCACCGAGGTGGCTGAAGAGCTGCAGCGGGTAGCCGATGGCGTTGCCTTCGGCCTGGCCCAGGGCCTGATTGTGAATGCCGGCCATGGCTTGCATTACCACAACGTCGAGGCCGTCGCGGCCATCAAGGGCATCAACGAACTGAACATTGGCCATGCGCTGGTGGCCCATGCATTGTTTGTCGGGTTCAAGTCGGCGGTGGCTGAAATGAAAGCGCTGATCCTGGCAGCCGCCAAAGTTTGATGCATACGCAGGGCCCATGTGGGAGCGAGCCTGCTCGCGATAGCGGTCTGACATTCACCATTGATGTCGACTGACACACCGCTATCGCGAGCAGGCTCGCTCCCACAAGGGGGCCTCAGTGTATTGGGGATTCAGAGCGGCGGGGTTTCCGGATTTGGCTTGCTCTTGTCGACGCCCGGCACGTGCAGGTTGCCCTCGGCCACCTGGTCGCCTTCGAGCTGCGGCTGTGTGACCCAGGTCAGGATGTCGTAGTAGCGGCGGATGTTTGCCACGAAATGCACCGGTTCACCGCCCCGGGCGTAGCCGTAGCGGGTTTTGCTGTACCACTTCTTCTGGGAAAGGCGCGGCAGGATCTTCTTCACATCCAGCCACTTGTTCGGGTTCAACCCTTCCTTGGCCGCCAGTTTGCGAGCGTCATCCAGGTGACCGCCACCCACGTTGTAGGCGGCGAGGGCGAACCAGGTGCGGTCCGGCTCCTCGATGCTGTCGTCCAGCAGGCCCTTTATATAAGCCAGGTACTTGGCGCCTCCCATGATGCTCTGCTTGGGATCCAGGCGATTGGACACGCCCATGGCCTGGGCGGTGTTCTGGGTCAGCATCATCAGGCCGCGCACACCAGTCTTGGACGTGACTGTCGGCTGCCACAGTGATTCCTGGTAGCCGATGGCCGCCAGCAGGCGCCAGTCGACTTTTTCGGCCTTGGCGTAGTTCTTGAAATGCTTCTCGTACTTGGGCAGACGCTGCTGCAAATGCTGGGCGAAGGTGTAGGCGCCGACATAACCCAGGACATCAACGTGCCCGTAGTAGCGATCCTTCAGGCGTTGCAGGGTGCCATTCTTCTGCACCTTGTCCAGGTAGGCGTTGATTTCGTTGAGCAGGCTGTTGTCTTCGCCGGGGGCCACGGCCCAGCTCTGGTTGCTGGCATCGCCCAGGTCGAAAGCGACCCGCACGTTGGGGAAGTACACCTGGTTCATTGCCACTTCGTTGGAATCCACCAGCGTCAGGTCGATCTGGCCTTCATCCACCATGCGCAACAGGTCGACGACTTCTACCGCGTCGGACTCTTCGTATTCGATGCCGGGATATTTCTGTTTCAACTGCGCCAATTGTTCGGCGTGGGTGCTGCCCTTGAGCACCATGATCTTCTTGCCCGCCAGGGCGGCCGGGTCGGTGGGGCGTGATTGGCCGTTGCGGTAGATGATTTGTGGGGTGACTTCGAGGTAGGAGTGGGAAAATCGCACCTGACTCTTGCGTTTTTCGCTGCTGACCAGGCCGGCGGCAGCCAGTACCGGGCCGTTGGGCTTGCCCAGCTGGGTGAAAAGGTCATCGAGGTTGTCGGCGGTCTCGATTTTCAGCTCCACCCCCAAATCGTCGGCGAAACGCTTCACCAGCTCGTATTCGAAGCCGGTTTCACCATTGCGATCCTGGAAGTAGGTGGCGGGGCTGTTTCGGGTAACCACCCGCAGCACGCCATCCTCCTTCACGCGCTCCAGTGTGTTGGGTTTCTCAACACAACCACTGAGCACCAGGAAGAGTCCGGTTGCGATCAGCCACTTGGCGTACCGCGGACGCAAAGCCGTTGGGGAAAACATCTGCGCAGTATACGCAAACGGCCCCGACCGCCATATCTCGACAGCAGAAGGCCAGTCTGCTAGCGGTTGCAAAACGTGTCCGCAACACAGGCGGGCCGGGGGGCGCCGTGTTTTGCCCCGATGAAAAATATCTCGGTACGACCGTGCAAAAGGGGGCCGGAAGAGCCATTCCTGCAAGGACCGACATTCGGCCAGCATCGTACGTGCCGTTTCGGGTGCCGTCGCCAGCGGTTTAGGCTAGAATGCACGGCCTCAAAGCACACCCCCTTCCCGAGGCTGTCCCGAAGATGTTGATCCTGCGCGGCGCTCCTGCCCTTTCTGCCTTTCGCCACAGCAAACTCCTTGAGCAACTGAGCCAGAAGGTTCCGGCTGTCAGTGGCTTGTATGCTGAATTCGCTCACTTCGCCGAAGTCACCGGCGGTTTGACCGGCGACGAACAGCAGGTGCTCGCGCGCCTTCTGAAGTACGGTCCCAGTGTTCCTGTCCAGGAGCCGACCGGTCGTCTGTTCCTGGTGCTGCCACGTTTCGGCACCATTTCGCCATGGTCGAGCAAGGCCAGCGACATCGCCCGTAACTGCGGCCTGGCGAAAATCCAGCGCCTGGAGCGCGGCATTGCCTTTTATGTTGCCGGTGAGTTCAGCGAGGCCGAGGCCCAACTGATCGCCGAGGGCTTGCATGACCGCATGACCCAGATCGTCCTGGGCAACCTGGAGCAGGCCGCGGGCCTGTTCAGCCATGCCGAGCCAAAACCGCTGACCGCCATCGATGTGCTGGGCGGTGGCCGTGCCGCACTGGAAAAAGCCAACGCCGAACTGGGCCTGGCCCTGGCCGAAGACGAGATCGATTACCTGGTCAACGCCTTCCAGGGCTTGAAGCGCAACCCCCACGACATCGAACTGATGATGTTCGCCCAGGCCAACTCCGAGCACTGCCGGCACAAGATCTTCAACGCCAGTTGGGACATTGATGGCCAGAGCCAGGAAAAAAGCCTGTTCGGCATGATCAAGAACACCTATCAGATGCACAACGAAGGTGTGCTCTCGGCCTACAAGGACAACGCCGCGGTGATCGTCGGCAACGTCGCCGGGCGTTTCTACCCGAATCCTGAGACCCGCCAGTACGGTGCGGTCCAGGAGCCGGTGCACATCCTGATGAAGGTCGAGACTCACAACCACCCGACCGCCATCGCCCCGTTCCCGGGTGCGTCCACCGGTTCCGGTGGCGAGATCCGCGACGAAGGCGCCACCGGTCGCGGTGCCAAGCCCAAGGCTGGCCTGACCGGCTTCACCGTATCGAACCTGCAGATCCCCGGCTTTGAACAGCCGTGGGAAAAGCCGTACGGCAAGCCCGAGCGCATCGTCAACGCCCTGGACATCATGATCGAAGGTCCTCTTGGGGGCGCGGCGTTCAACAACGAATTCGGCCGTCCGGCCCTGACCGGTTACTTCCGTACCTTCGAGCAATCCATCACCACCCCTCGCGGTGAAGAAGTGCGCGGCTACCACAAGCCGATCATGCTCGCCGGCGGCATGGGCAACATCCGCGCCGAACACGTGCAGAAAGGCGAGATCCTGGTCGGTTCCAAGCTGATCGTCCTCGGTGGGCCGGCCATGCTGATCGGCCTGGGCGGTGGCGCCGCTTCCTCCATGGCCACCGGCACCAGCTCGGCGGACCTGGACTTCGCCTCGGTCCAGCGGGAAAACCCGGAAATGGAACGCCGTTGCCAGGAAGTCATCGACCGTTGCTGGCAGTTGGGTGAACACAACCCCATCAGCTTCATCCACGACGTCGGCGCGGGCGGCCTGTCCAACGCCTTCCCGGAACTGGTCAACGACGGTGGCCGTGGTGGCCGCTTCGAACTGCGCAACATTCCGAACGACGAGCCGGGCATGGCCCCGCACGAAATCTGGAGCAACGAATCCCAGGAACGTTACGTCCTGGCGGTCGGCCCGGCCGACTTCGAGCGTTTCCAGGCCATTTGCGAACGCGAGCGCTGCCCGTTCGCCGTGGTCGGCGAAGCCACTGCCGAGCCGCAACTGACCGTCACCGACAGCCACTTCGGCAACAGCCCGGTGGACATGCCGCTGGAAGTGCTGCTGGGCAAGGCTCCGCGCATGCACCGTTCGGCCGTTCGCGAAGCCGAGCTGGGCGATGATTTCGACCCGTCGACGCTCGACGTTGCCGATTCCATCGAACGCGTCCTGCACCACCCGGCCGTGGCGAGCAAAAGTTTCCTGATCACCATCGGCGACCGCACCATCACCGGCCTTGTGGCCCGTGATCAAATGGTCGGCCCGTGGCAGGTGCCGGTGGCCGACGTTGCCGTGACCGCCACCAGCTTCGACGTCTACACCGGCGAAGCCATGGCCATGGGTGAGCGCACGCCGTTGGCGTTGCTGGACGCTCCGGCGTCGGGCCGCATGGCGATTGGCGAGACCCTGACCAACATCGCGGCCTCGCGCATCGGCAAGATCTCCGACATCAAACTGTCGGCCAACTGGATGTCCGCCGCCGGTCACCCGGGTGAAGACGCCCGCCTGTACGACACCGTCAAGGCTGTCGGCATGGAGCTGTGCCCGGAGCTGGGCATCACCATTCCGGTGGGCAAGGACTCCATGTCCATGGCCACGCGCTGGAACGACGAAGGCGTGGACAAGAGCGTCACCTCGCCGCTGTCGCTGATCGTCACCGGTTTCGCCCCGGTCACCGACATCCGCCAGACCCTGACCCCGCAACTGCGCATGGACAAGGGCACCACCGACCTGATCCTGATCGACCTGGGCCGTGGCCAGAACCGCATGGGCGCCTCGATCCTCGCCCAGGTGCACGGCAAGCTCGGCTCGCAAGCGCCGGACGTCGACGATGCCGAAGACCTGAAGGCGTTCTTCGCGGTCATCCAGGGCCTCAACGCCGACGGTCATCTGCTGGCCTACCACGACCGTTCCGACGGTGGTTTGCTGACCACCGTGGTGGAAATGGCTTTCGCCGGCCATTGCGGCCTGAGCCTGACCCTCGACAGCGTTGCCGAGTCTACGGCTGAAATCCCGGCCATCCTGTTCAACGAGGAACTGGGCGCGGTGATCCAGGTTCGCCAGGACGCCACCCCGGACATCCTTGCCCAGTTCAGCGCAGCTGGCCTGGCCGACTGCGTCTCGGTGATCGGCCAGCCGATCAACAACGCCCACATCAACATCACCTTCAACGGCGACACCGTCTTCGAAGGCCAGCGCCGTCTGTTGCAGCGCCAGTGGGCGGAAACCAGCTACCAGATCCAGCGCCTGCGCGACAATGCCGACTGCGCCGAGCAGGAATTCGACGCGCTGCTGGAAGAAGACAACCCGGGCCTGAGCGCCAAGCTCAGCTACGACGTCAACGAAAACGTGGCCGCGCCTTACATCAAGAAAGGCATTCGCCCACAAGTGGCGGTGCTGCGTGAGCAGGGCGTCAACGGTCAGGTGGAAATGGCGGCTGCGTTCGACCGCGCCGGTTTCAACGCGATCGACGTGCACATGAGCGACATCCTGGCCGGCCGTGTCGACCTGAACGACTTCAAGGGCATGGTCGCCTGTGGCGGTTTCTCCTACGGCGACGTGCTGGGTGCCGGTGAAGGCTGGGCCAAGTCGGCACTGTTCAACAGCCGCGCCCGCGACGCGTTCCAGGGCTTCTTCGAACGCACCGACAGCTTCACCCTCGGCGTGTGCAACGGTTGCCAGATGATGTCCAACCTGCACGAGTTGATCCCGGGCAGCGAGTTCTGGCCGCACTTCGTGCGTAACCGTTCCGAGCAGTTCGAAGCGCGCGTGGCGATGGTCCAGGTCCAGGAATCCAACTCGATCTTCCTGCAGGGCATGGCCGGTTCGCGCATGCCGATCGCCATCGCCCACGGCGAAGGCCATGCGGAATTCGAAAGCGAAGAAGCCCTGCTCGAAGCCGATTTGTCCGGTTGCGTGTCGCTGCGGTTCGTCGACAACCACGGCAAGGTCACCGAAACCTACCCGGCCAACCCGAACGGTTCGCCGCGCGGGATCACCGGCCTGACCAGCCGCGACGGCCGCGTCACGATCATGATGCCGCACCCGGAACGTGTGTTCCGCGCGGTGCAGAACTCGTGGCGTTCGGACGACTGGAACGAAGACGCACCATGGATGCGCATGTTCCGCAACGCCCGCGTCTGGGTGAACTAAGACGGTGTACAAGCTCTGCTTCTTCGTCCCGGCCAGCCACCTGGACGTGGTCAAAAGCGCCGTATTCGCCGCCGGTGGCGGACGGATCGGCGCCTATGATCACTGCGCCTGGGAAGTGCTGGGCCTGGGCCAGTTCCGCCCCTTGGACGGCAGCCAGCCGTTCATTGGCGAAGCGGGGCAGGTCGAGCAGGTCGAGGAATGGAAAGTGGAGCTTGTCGTGGCCGATGAGTTGATTCGTGCGGCGGTGGCGGCGTTGAAGCAGAGCCATCCCTATGAGACACCGGCTTATGAAGTGTGGCGGTTGGAGGATTTTTGACCTTCCCCCGCTCGAATGAAAAACCCGCTGATTAGATCAGCGGGTTTTTTATTGCCCACGATAAATCCCCTCGCCACAAGGATCCTGGTCTGTCAGACGCGCCGAAGTTTCCGACATGTTTTTAAGGTTGTCCCTCGGAAGCGAGGGCTCTAGCCTTTGGGTGTCGCTGCCAATTCAGCGACCGGATTTGACCGTCCGAACTCACAAGACGCACCAGCGCACCAGGACCTATTTCAGGCGTTTTTCTTTCGTCTGAGGTATCGTGTCGCGGCGGCTGTGCGTGGGACGTCTTCGGACGTGCCGGTTTCCTTGTGAATCGGTCGGTCAACCCGCGTACAGCTGCCACTTTTTTGTTTGACCGCGAAATGGTGGTGGCTCCATCAACACAAGGAGCTGCACATGATCAAAGAAACCCCCAACCCTCCAAAACCCGCATCCACCTTCCCCTACGGCGACTACGCCCCCGACAAGCTGAAAGAAGCCGCCGACCGTGCGATGGACCACTACCTCAAGCCCGACGACAGCGAACCAGAACCCCAACCCTCGACGCAGTTGTTCACCGTCTCGGACAACGTCGATACCGAAGCCCTGCTAGCCAACCTCAGCGAAACCCTTGCTTCAGCCAATGCCATTCTCAGCGACCTTGCCTTCGATCTGGAAGGCTCGCGGCGGCACATGTTGTTGGGAGTGGCGCAGATAATTGAATTAGGGACGTTGTTGGCGAACAAGGCTTTGGATCGGGTAGAGCTTCGGACCTGATGCAAGTAAGTGCCGGCCTCATCGCGAGCAGGCTCGCTCCCACAAGGGACGGGTGTCGACCACAAGTTGTGAACACCACAAATCCACTGTGGGAGCGAGCCTGCTCGCGATAAATCGAAAGATGAATACAACAATCCCGGCAGAGCACTGAACCTGTAGCGAGCAAGCCTCAAGTGACAGCATCAGCCACCCTGTCGGGTAGATGGCATGGGTTTGAAAACTACTGGTGGATGTTTTCGAGCCGGCAAGCTTCTTTCTCGATGCCAATGCACTCGACCGGTTCACTCACGCCTTTCTCGAAGCGGCGTGCATTCATCAACAGGCCTCCCTTGATACCGCCGATGAATGCGAAGGCACCTTCACGGGAACCAGCGCTACGTACCGACAAATCCACCGCCGTGACATTAGGCCTGACTTCATACACCCAACCGCCGTTTTCTGCTTCCTGGGTTGCCCAGAGCTTGGCTTCGCTATAGTCGCGAAATGCCACAATGACCGATTGGGCCCGGGGAGACTCCGGCCACCTCACCGCTCTCAAATTCGCTGGCAAAGAGTTCCAGGCCCGTAACCCATTGGCAAGCGCATCCGCGCCCTGGACCGCTCGGATCCGCCGTGACCTGAAGCCAGGCGGTATACCACGGCTCCTCTTTGCCATCTGCCGGTGTTCCGGCGCCCCATGCATCGTGGCTGGGCTGCCACACACACGCGCACGCTACCGCGACGACAGCTGTCGCCCGGGTAAAACCGTTATGAGTTGTCATGATTTGATGTCTCATCTGGAACGGTGAAGCCCTGTCGAATCACATACGTCATGACTGCCTATGCTTCGACGTGACACGTTTCACTATGGATTCTGCGGGGGGCGACCTGCTGGGCAGGGCCTCGACCCACCACATCAGTCCTGAGGGTAGATCAAGGTGGGTGAGGCGGTTGCGTTGCGCTTCCGGGGACTTGTAACAAGAAGTGGGAGGGACATAGTCTCAAGACCTGACAATTCGGTGTGTCAGGCAAATTGAGTTGACTGCTGTGGGGCTGCTGAGCAGCCCAGCGGGAGCAAGCTCCCTCGCCACAAAGGCTTCTTGCAGTAAGGGCGTGGAGTTATGGACGGATCTCGATCATGGTGCCATCCGGCACCAGGTTCCACACCTCGCGCATGTCCACATTGCGCATAGCAATGCAGCCATCGGTCCAGTCCAGGGTGTGGAACAACTGCTCAGGGTTTTCTTCGGAATCCGGGGTGCCGTGGATCATGATCATGCCCCCCGGCTCCACGCCTTCGCGGCGGGCGCGGGCGGCGTCGCTGATGTTGGGGTAGGAAATGTGCATCGACAGGTAGAAGCGATCACTGGTCTTGCGCCAGTCCAGCCAATAGAAACCTTCAGGCGTGCGCTTGTCGCCCTCTATGAGCTTGGGGCCTTTTTTGGCGCCTTTGCCCAATGAAATGCGATAGGTCTTCAGTGGTTTGCCGTCGTTGATCAATTGCAATTGATGGGCGGACTTGAGCACCAGCACTTTTTCGATGGTCTTGCCGTTGTAGGTTCCCACCGCAGAAGCCTGGGACACCGCAGCGAACGACAAGCAGAACAGGACAAGCAACCAGCGCATTGAAACGATATCCCTAGAGGTGTCGCGGCTATTATGGATTTTTAGGTATTGGCAGGCTGGGCCAGCGGCGGGATCGATTCGGATCGCACCGGGTAGTCCTCGGTTCGCCGGTCAGCATAGAAGTATTCTAGGGTACGGCCCACCGTGCGGAAAGCCAGCTCGTCCCAGGGAATGTCCGCTTCGTCGAACAGTTTCACTTCCAGGCTCTCGGGCCCGGCGGCGAAATCTTCGTCCACCAGCTCGGCGCGGAAGAATACATGCACCTGGCTGATATGCGGAACATCGATCAACGTATAAATGCTCAGATTGCGCACGCGGGCGCAGGCTTCTTCGGCGGTCTCGCGCACGGCGGCCTGCTCGACGGTTTCGCCGTTCTCCATGAAACCTGCCGGCAATGTCCAGTAACCGCGCCGTGGCTCGATGGCACGCCGGCACAGCAGCACTTTGCTGCCCCAGGTCGGCACGCAACCGGCCACGATATTGGGGTTCTGGTAGTGGATGGTGTGGCAGGTATCGCAGACAAAGCGCAAGCGCGAGTCGCCTTCGGGGATACGCTGGGTTACCGGGTTACCGCACTGGCTGCAGAATTTCATGCTTGGGTTCCTGAATGCTGCGCCTATCTTGGCGTCTGCGGGCGGCTGTCGGCAAGTTGTCGTTTCGCGACACGTCGCAGTGCGGGGGTTGGGCGGCTTGCCTGATTGGTGCATGATGCAAGGTAGCGAATAAATCGAGAAGTCTCATGCTGGACGAGCTACTGCATCGAGTAAGCAACCATACCCCACGTGATCTGGAGACTGACCGACGTTTCCCTGAAGCGGCGGTGCTGGTGCCCATTACCCGCAGTGACGAGCCGGAACTGGTCCTGACCCTGCGCGCCAGCGGGCTTTCGACCCATGGCGGCGAAGTGGCATTTCCCGGTGGGCGTCGCGACCCGGAAGACCCGGACCTGATTTTCACCGCCTTGCGCGAAGCCGAAGAAGAAATCGGCCTGCCCCCCGGCCTGGTGGAAGTGATCGGCCCCCTCAGTCCCTTGATCTCGCTGCACGGCATCAAGGTCACGCCCTACGTGGGGGTGATTCCCGATTACGTCGAATACCAGGCCAACGATGCCGAGATCGCCGCGGTGTTCAGCGTACCGCTGGAGTTCTTTCGCAAGGACCCGCGCGAGCACACTCATCGCATCGACTACCAGGGCTGCAGTTGGTATGTGCCCAGCTATCGTTTTGGCGAGTACAAGATCTGGGGCCTGACGGCGATCATGGTGGTCGAGCTGGTCAACCTGATGTTCGACGCCGGCATCGACCTGCACACCCCGCCCAAGACTTTCATCAATACCTGAAGCCCCGAGGAACCTCATGAAATACCGCCTGGGTGATGCCCGTGTCGAAACCCACCCACAGAGCTGGGTCGCCCCCAACGCCACACTGGTGGGCAAGGTCCGCCTCGAAGAAGGCGCCAATGTCTGGTTCAACGCGGTGCTGCGTGGCGATAACGAACTGATCCTGATCGGCAAAAACAGCAACGTGCAGGACGGCACGGTGATGCACACCGACATGGGCTTCCCGCTGACCATCGGCACCGGCGTGACCATCGGCCATAACGCCATGCTTCACGGTTGCACGGTGGGGGACTACAGCCTTATCGGCATCAATGCGGTGATCCTCAACGGCGCGAAGATCGGCAAGAACTGCATCATCGGCGCCAACTCGCTGATCGGCGAAGGCAAGGAGATTCCTGACGGTTCGCTGGTGATGGGCTCACCCGGCAAGGTTGTGCGGGAATTGACCGAAGCGCAGAAGAAGATGCTCGAGGCCAGCGCGGCGCACTATGTTCACAACGCGCAGCGCTACGCCCGCGACTTGGCCGAGCAAGAGCAATGAACCCGCCAGAACGCCCGGTTCCGTCGCCCTGCGTGAACATCTGCGCCCTGGACGATGACGACATCTGCACCGGCTGCCAGCGCACCGTGGCGGAAATCACCCGTTGGAGCCGGATGGACAACGATGAGCGACGCAGTGTTCTGGCGTTGTGTCATGAAAGGGCCAAGGCCAGTGGGTTGGTGTGGATGTTGCCGGTGAGGCGCTGACGCCCACACAAGACTCTGTAGGAGCACATACCTGTGGGAGCAAAGCTTGCTCGCGATGCAGGCACCCAGGTCGTCAGGTGGACCGCGAGATCGTTCATCGCGGGCAAGCCTTGCTCCCACAGGTTTGGCTTCCACAGATGCTGTTCCCCAAAATCTTTATTTCAGCGACGCCACCGATCCAATCCCACCACCCCCAGCGCAATCGCGACAAACCCCGCCAATATCCCTGCGGCATTGATGAGCACCTGTGGATAACCCAGGTTCGCCACGTCAATGAAAGGGTAGGGGTACGCCGCCAGTAATTCCCCCCGCAGCAGGAGCCACGCGAAGTACACCACCGGGTAAATCATCCACAGCCCGATGTGCTTCATGCGCAAGGTGCCCTTGGGCACGCAGAACCACCAGTAGGTCATGAACAGCAACGGCATGACGTCGTGCAGCAATTCGTCGGCCACGAACTGCCAGCCTTCGGGTTGCCACAGATGTCGCAGCAGCAGGTTGTAGGCCAGGCCGACCAAGGTAATGCTCACGGTAATGCCGCTGCTGACCCCCGGCTGCAAGAACCAGCGCCGGGCCGGCGATTCTCGCTGGATCAGTTCCCAGGTCAGCACCACGGCCACCAGAGTGTTGGTCAGCACGGTGAAGAAACTGAGAAAGTTCACCAGGCCGCCGAGCAAGCTCGCGCCCAGTTCCCAGCGACCGAGCAGGATCAGGTACAACTGGATGCTCAACCCCGCCCAGCCCAACAGGGCCGCCACTGACACGAAACATTGTCGCAGCGCGGGGCGCCGACGGATCTGAATGTCCACGGCTCAGACCGGTCGTTTGGTGCGCATCAGCTTGATGTACAGCCGCTCGACTTTCTCCCGCGCCCACGGCGTCTTGCGCAAAAAGGTCAGGCTGGACTTGATGCTCGGGTCGCTCTTGAAGCAACGAATGTCGATGCGCTCGGCCAGACCCGACCATTCGTAGTGCTGCACCAGGGCGTTGAGGATCTGCTCCAGCGTCACGCCGTGCAGCGGGTTGTTGTTGGATTCGGTCATGGGAGGCCTTCGCGCAAAGAGGTGTAAAGCCGCGCACCTTAGCCGAGGTGCCCGCGTGGTGGAAGTATCACTGAAACGCTGCCTGTTTGTTTCGCGGCTTTGCGCAACGCCTACTGTTACCGAATCCGAAATGATTCATGTCAGTAAAAGGCCTTTCTCTATTTGTAACAGGACATTATCCTTGCACCGCCTGCTGAAACGCTTCTTCTGCCGTGCCAAAGCCCCCCGGCGTTCAGCGATTCCCCTAAAAAGATCAAGAATTCCTTCTTTATGTTCGATGTTCAGACTCTGCAAGACAGCGCTGTCCGGCACTGTATTGCCGCCAGAAACACCCTTCACCTGATGGCCGGTCTCGGCGTCTTGGGCATTGCCATCGGCGCTCAGGCCGCTCCCGCGTTCGACAGCGACTCACCCTGGATGCTGGGTGACTGGAACGGCACGCGAAGCGAACTCGCGAAACAAGGCTACGACTTCAAGTTCGATTACACCGGCGAAATGGGCAGCAACCTGCACGGCGGCTACGACCATGACCGCACCGCTCGCTACAGCGACCAGTTCGCCTTCGGCACGCACCTGGACCTGCAGAAAATCCTCGGTTGGCACGCCGCCGAGTTTCAACTGACGGTCACCGAGCGCAGCGGCAATAACATCAGCAACGACCGGATCAACGACCCGCGCGTTGGCGGTTTCACTTCCGCCCAGGAAGTCTGGGGCCGTGGCCAGACCTGGCGGTTGACGCAGATGTGGTATCAGCAGGCATTTTTCGATGACCGGCTCGATATCAAGGCCGGTCGTTTCGGTGAGGGCGAGGATTTCAACAGCTTCCCCTGCGACTTCCAGAACCTGGCGTTCTGCGGCTCGCAAGTGGGCAACTGGGTGGGCGGCATCTGGTACAACTGGCCGGTCAGCCAGTGGGCGCTGCGGGTCAAGTATCACCTCACGCCTGAGCTGTATGCGCAGATCGGGGCTTATGAACAAAACCCCTCGAACCTGGAAACCGGTAACGGCTTCAAGCTCAGCGGCAGCGGCACCCAGGGCGCCGTAGTGCCGGTGGAGCTGGTGTGGTCGCCCAAGTTCAATGGCCTGCCGGGCGAATACCGCGCCGGTTATTACTACAGCAGTGCCAATGCCACCGACGCCTACAAGGATCGCAACGGCCAGCCGGCCGCCCTGAGCGGCGAGGCGTATCGCAGCGCGTCGAGCAAGCATGGCGTGTGGTTGGGGGCGCAACAGCAACTGACCAGCCTCGCCAGTGACCATTCCCGTGGCCTGAGTGTGTTCGCCAACGCCACGATGCACGACAAGAAAACCAACGCCATCGACCACTATGTCCAGGCCGGTCTCGTCTACAAGGGGCTGTTCGACGCCCGCGCCAGGGATGACATCGGTTTTGCCCTGGCTCGGGTTCACGTCAACCCGGCTTACCGCAAGAACGCCGAGGCCACCAACCAGGCCCGCGCCGCCCAGGGTTACGACAACCCGGCCTTTTTGCCACCCCAGGACACCGAGTACAGCGCCGAGTTGTATTACGGCGTACACGTGACGAACTGGCTGACCGTGCGCCCGAACCTGCAGTACATCCGCCATCCGGGCGGCGTGGACAAGGTCGATGACGCGCTGATTGGCGGGATCAAGATTCAGTCGTCGTTCTAGTCAGTGCACAAGACCCTTGTGGGAGCGAGCCTGCTCGCGATAGCGATTTCACATCCAACATTGAAGTCGACTGTCACGCCGCCATCGCGAGCAGGCTCGCTCCCACAGCAACCGCTTCAACCCAATTACCTCTTTCAACTGAACCATGCCCCCTCAAGATCGTCATCTACAGTGACTACTTGCGCGGGACTCCTTAAAACCTCACGGAGAATCACACTATGAGCACTGAGGGTGCTATGAGTCGAAGCCGTCTGCTACCGAGCCTGCTCGGCATTCTGCTTCTATTGATGGGCCTGGCCCTGTTGGCGGGGGGAATCAAGCTGAGCACGCTTGGCGGCTCGCTGTATTACCTGCTGGCCGGTATCGGCCTGGCGCTGACCGGCGTGCTGCTGATCATGGCCCGGCGTGCGGCCCTGGGCCTGTACGCGCTGGTGCTGTTCGCCAGCACGGTGTGGGCGCTGTGGGAAGTGGGCCTGGACTGGTGGCAACTGGTGCCGCGTCTGGCAATGCTGTTTGCCTTGGGCATCGTCATGTTGCTGCCGTGGTTCCGCCGTCCACTGTTGACCCCCGACGCTTCGCCCATGGGCACCCGTGCTTTGGGCGCCGCCGTGGTCATTGCCGGCATCACCGCGCTCGCCAGCCAGTTCACCAATCCGGGTGAAATCGAGGGCCAACTGGACCGCGACAGCGTGCCTGGCATGACCAACACCGCCCCGGCGATGCCGGACGGGGATTGGAACTCCTATGGCCGCAGTGCCCATGGTGACCGTTATTCGCCCCTGGCGCAGATCACCCCCGAGAACGTCAGCAAGCTGGAACCGGCCTGGACCTATCGCACTGGCGACCTGCCAGGGCCGAACGACCCGGGTGAGACCACGGCGGAAAACACACCGCTGAAGGTCAACGGCATGCTCTACGTGTGCACGCCCCACAGCCAGGTGATTGCTCTGGAGCCTGAAACCGGCAAGGAAATCTGGCGGTTCGATCCGAAGCTTTCCACGCAGAAAGCGGAAAACTTCAAGGGCTGGGCCCACATGACCTGCCGCGGCGTGACCTATCACGATGACGCGGTGTACGCCTCGGCCGAGCAGAGCCCGACCGGCGTGGCCAGCACCACGCCGGCCAGCACCGTGTGCCCACGCCGGATCTTCCTGCCGACCGCCGACACGCGCCTGATCGCGCTGAACGCCGACACCGGCAAGATGTGTGAAGACTTCGGTGACAAGGGCCAGGTCGACCTGACCGCCAACATTGGCGGCTTCACGGCCGGCGGTTACTACTCCACGTCGCCACCGGCCGTGACCCAGAACCTGGTGGTGATCGGTGGCCACGTCACCGATAACGTCTCCACCGACGAGCCAAGCGGGGTCATCCGCGCCTATGACGTGCACACCGGCGAGCTGGTGTGGAACTGGGACAGCGGCAACCCGGACGACACTACGCCGATTGCCGAAGGCCAGACCTACACCCGTAACTCGCCGAACATGTGGTCCATGTTCAGCGTCGATGAAAAACTCGGCATGCTCTACCTGCCGATGGGTAACCAGACGCCCGACCAGTTCGGTGGTTTCCGTACACCAGAATCGGAGAAATACGCCGCCGGCCTGACCGCGCTGGATATCGCCACCGGCAAGGTGCGCTGGTACTTCCAGTTCACCCACCACGACCTGTGGGACATGGACGTAGGCGGGCAACCGACGCTGATGGACTTGAAAACCGCCGATGGCGTGAAGCCGGCGGTACTGGCATCGACCAAGCAGGGCAGCATCTACGTGCTGGACCGCAGCAATGGTCAGCCGATCGTGCCGATCAAGGAGATCCCGGTGCCGCAAGGCGCGGTAGAGGGTGACTACACCTCGCCGACCCAGCCGATGTCCGACCTGAACTTCGTGCCGCCGGTCCTCCAGGAACGCGACATGTGGGGCGTGACCCCGTTCGACCAGATGCTGTGCCGGATCGACTTCAAGTCGCTGCGCTACGAAGGCATGTTCACGCCGCCGTCGCTGCAAGGCTCGATCGTCTACCCAGGTAACTTCGGCGTGTTTGACTGGGGCGGTATTTCGGTTGATCCGGTACGCCAGATCGCTTTCGTCAATCCGAGCTACATGGCGTTCAAGTCGAAACTGGTTCCTGCGGCCGAAGTGGCCGGCGGTCCGGGGCGCAAGAGCGAGACCGAAGGCGTGCAGCCGAACAAAGGCGCGCCGTATGGCGTGATCCTCGAAGCGCTGCTTTCGCCAATGGGCCTGCCTTGCCAGGCACCGGCCTGGGGTTATGTGGCGGCCGTCGACCTGACCAACAACAAAACCCTGTGGATGCACAAGAACGGCACCGTGCGTGATAGCTCGCCGGTACCGATCCCGCTGAGCATGGGCGTACCGAGCCTGGGCGGCGCCTTCACCACCGCCAGCGGCCTGGCGTTCCTGAGCGGTACCCTCGACCAGTACCTGCGTGCCTATGACGTGAAAAACGGCAAGCAACTGTGGGAAGGCCGCCTGCCAGCGGGCGCCCAGACCACGCCGATGACCTACACCGGCAAGGACGGCAAGCAGTACGTGCTGGTCGTCGCCGGTGGCCATGGTTCCCTGGGTACCAAGCAGGGTGACTATGTGATCGCTTACAAGCTGCCGGATTAAGCAAAACCGGCGCTCATGAAAAAGGCGACACCTTTGCGGGTGTCGCCTTTTTTAATGCTTCGATTTCACACTGGCCTTTGTGAACGCAACAAGTCTTTGTGGCGAGGGGATTTATCCCCGCTGGGCTGCGAAGCAGCCCTAAAATCTGACAACTCGGTGGATCAGGTCGTTTGAGGTGGTTGTTTGGGGGCTGCTGCGCAGCCCAGCGGGGATAAATCCCCTCGCCACAGTACACCCCCCTCACCACAGGGGATTGTATCCACCTCAGGTTTTACAACTCGATCTTCACCGCCTGGGAAGCCCGGGTCGCCTTGGCGCGGGCGGCGTCGATGGACTCGTCTCGCGCCAGGGCCACGCCCAGGCGGCGCTGGCCGTTGACTTCCGGTTTACCGAACAGGCGCAGGGCGGTGTCCGGTTCGGCCAGGGCAGCGCCGAGGTTGGCGAAAGCGGTCTGGGTCGACTGGCCTTCCACCAGGATCACCGCCGAGGCCGATGGGCCGAACTGGCGGATCAGCGGGATCGGCAGGCCGAGGATGGCGCGGGCGTGCAGGGCGAACTGCGACAGGTCCTGGGAAATCAGCGTCACCAGGCCGGTGTCGTGTGGGCGCGGCGAGACTTCGCTGAACCACACCTGGTCACCCTTGATGAACAGCTCGACGCCAAACAGGCCGCGACCACCCAAGGCTTCGGTCACGGCTTTAGCCACGCGCTCGGATTCAGCCAGGGCCACCGGGCTCATGGCCTGAGGCTGCCAGGATTCCTGATAGTCGCCTTTTTCCTGGCGGTGACCGACCGGTGCGCAGAAGGTGGTGCCGCCAACATGGCGCACGGTAAGCAGGGTGATTTCATAGTCGAAATTGATGAAGCCCTCGATGATCACCCGGCCCTTGCCGGCACGGCCGCCTTCCTGGGCGTAGTCCCAGGCTTTCTGCACGTCATCGGCACTGCGCAGCAGGCTCTGGCCCTTGCCCGAGGAACTCATCACCGGCTTTACCACGCACGGGAAGCCCAGGGTTTCAACGGCCTTGCGGTAGTCTTCCACGGTGTCGGCGAAGAAATACGGCGAGGTCGGCAGACCCAACTCTTCGGCGGCCAGGCGCCGGATGCCTTCGCGGTTCATGGTCAGTTGCGCGGCACGAGCGGTGGGGATCACGGTGAAGCCTTCAGCTTCCAGTTCCACCAGCGTGGCGGTGGCGATGGCTTCGATTTCCGGCACGATGAAGTGCGGCTTCTCGGCCTCGATCACCGCGCGCAGGGCCGCGCCATCGAGCATGTTGATCACATGGCTGCGATGGGCCACTTGCATGGCCGGCGCGTTGGCGTAGCGATCCACGGCAATCACTTCAACGCCCAGGCGCTGCAGTTCGATTACCACTTCCTTGCCCAGTTCACCGCTGCCACACAACAAAACGCGGGTCGCGGTGGGCGACAATGGAGTTCCGATACGGGTCATCTGAAGGTCCTCAAACAGGAGCGGAGCGTCGAGGGTCGCGCGCCGGGCGAGCTTCCCATGGGGAGAAAGCGCGGCATTTTACATGAACCGCAGGTTTTGGCTTCAGCCGGTGACGGCCTGTTTGCGCAAACGCCAGGCCATGATCAGCCACACTGCCGTGACCCCGGCAAATTTCGAGACCAGCGCGGTGATCACCACGGCCGGTGTCAGGGCATCGATCATGCCGAAGAAAATGAAGGTGTCCAGGGGAATGCTCAGGGCCGAACTGATCCACAACCGGTCATGCAGCGGACGCTTGGTGATGGAGAACACCAGCCAGTCAATGCATTCGGATACCGCGAACGCCGTGGCGCTGGCCAGGGCAATGGTCGGGTCGGAGGTGACGTAGGACAACACCAGCGCCACCAGCATCGCCACGATGGCGCCGTGGCCGAATCGAGTTTGCACCATGTCGCGCAGGACAAACACCAGCCCGCCCCAGGCCGACCAGATGATGTCCAGGTGCGGCGCGGCGGAAAACGCGAAGTTGATCAGCACGACGCTGCTGATATAGGCGATCAGGAAAAGCATGGATCGGGGTACCTGGTGGTGACGGATAAAGTGCGATAGCCCCTGTGGCGAGGGAGCTTGCTCCCGCTGGGCTGCGAAGCAGACCCAAAACCTGACAAATCGATGGATCAGATATATCGAGGTGACTGCTTTGGGGGACTGCTGCGCAGCCCAGCGGGAGCAAGCTCCCTCGCCACAGGGGCTGTGTTCAGTCAATGGTGGAGGGTACTTCAGCCACCGCTAGTCCCTCAATTTTCCTCGCTGTCATCCGCCTTCCAATACCCCACCGCCTTCACAAAATCCTGATCCAACCCTTTCTCCTCCAACAACACCTTGCGAATCTGTCGCGACACCTTGCTCTCGGTGGCGACCCAGGCGTACAGCTTGCCGCCGGGCATTTCCAGGTGCTGCACGGTGGTCAGCAGATTGTTCTGGCGGCCTTCGCGCAGCACCCAAATCACGTGTACTTGCGCGGGGCTGTGAAGGATTTGCTGCTCGGCGCCGTTTTCCACTTCCACCACCACCAGCGCACGCCGGTTGGCCGCCAGGTTTTCCAGGCGACGGGCGATGGCGGGCAGGGCGGTTTCGTCGCCGATCAGCAGGTAGTGGTCGAAGATGTCCGGGACAATCATCGAGCCCCTTGGCCCGGCGATGTTGAGGTATTGCCCGGGCGTCGCCTGGGTCGCCCAGGTCGCGGCAGGCCCATCGCCATGCAGCACAAAGTCGATGTCCAGCTCCAGCGTCTGCAGGTCATAACGGCGCGGGGTGTAGTCGCGCATTTGCGGCATCGGGCCCTGATCCTTGCCAGCGCCGGGGGCGAAGTTTTCCAGGGCGGCGTGTTCCTCGGCATTCTGCGGGAACAGCAGTTTTACGTGATCGTCGCTGCCGAGGCTGGTGAACCCGGCCAGTTCCGGCCCGCCCAGGGTGATGCGGCGCATGCGCGGGGTCAGGTCCTGCACTCGCAACACCTGCAGGCGGCGGCGCTTGATCTCGTGGCTGACACGGTGAATGGTGTTTTGATCGACTTCAGTCATTGGCTGGACTCCGAAACAGGTGGACGGTCGGGACCGTCGATAATGGCTTTGGCGGTGTTGTTGAGCAGGTCGCGAATCCGCAGGGTTTCTTCCGGGCTCCACCGGCCATGGTGTTTGTGCAGCGCATTGCGCAGGTTATACACCGCTTCGTGGATTTCCGGGGGGCGGTCTTGGCCGCGCAGGGAGCGCTTGCTCGCTTCAATGCGCATGCGTACCTCATTCAACGCCGGGGCCTGGTCTTCAAGGAATAGACGTCCGGCGTCGGTCACGCTGTAGCGTTTTTTTCCACCTTCGGCGTTGCCGGCGATCAATGCGCCCATTTCCAGGAAGGTCAGCGTCGGATAAATCACGCCGGGGCTGGGGCTATAGGCGCCGTCGAACATGTTTTCGATCCGGCGGATCAAGTCGTAGCCGTGGCAGGGCTGTTCGCCAATCAGCGCCAGCAACAACAATTTCAGGTCACCGGAGGCGAAGACCCGGGGGCCCCGGCTACCACGCTCACGGCCTGCGGGTCGACGTTCGAAACCATCGTGTTCATCGTGTTTTCGGCTGGGATGGGAAGGGGGGACTGTCATATGCCTGCTCTCCGTTCTGCATAAGATAGAACTGAGATATATCTTTATCCGTAGATATATCTTTGACCCTCGATATATCTTGGAACTAAGATATATCGAAGTTGGGTTCCAATTGTTTGAAAAAGATAAGACCTTACCCGAATCCCTTGCCTGTACGGGCGGCAAAGTAGGCCACTGTCTGCATTCGCAGTGTTAAATCCAGGGTGTGGCTTGCAGGTGTGGGTTGTTTCTTACATCCAAACTTCGGTTTTATATAAAACAACGTATTTTTCGTTATTGCGCATGGCGGTTTGGCTACGTGCCTTTGGGAATAGGCCTGCTTATTTTTAATTAAAGAGAGTGGATCATGCTCCGGCGTTGAGGTCAGGCCAGGCTGTAGTGGGTCTGCAACTTCAAGCCTTCTCTTTATGCTATGAACAGGTGTCAAACATGCTCAAACAAATCGTATCCGGTACTGCTCTGATCGCCGCAGCCCTGAGTTCCTCGCTGGTCTTCGCTCTGGACGATGCCCGCTCTTCTATTCATATCACCGCGACGATTCCCACCAAGCAGTTCCATGTACTGCCACGCAACTCTGACTTCGGTAAGGATGAAGTCATGCACTACAATCCGGTAACCAACTCCTTGAGCCCTTTGCGTCAGACCTTCGACGTGAAGAACACCGACGGTTCGGTGCATGCCTATATCCTGGGCGGCCAGGCTTCGCTGACCAATGGTACGGACGCCATTCCGCTGCTGACCCGGTTCAACAATGTCACCCTGACCGAGTTTCCTCAGGAAGTGGTGACTGACGCGGCATCCACTCCAGGTACCCAGGCCGACATGCTCATCATGGCCTCGACCGTGCCTCTGGAGAGCCAGGTCGGTCAATACACCGCCGACTTCACCGTGATCTTCGACGCGGTGCCTCGCCCGTAAACCCTTCACTGCCCGATGAGGCTTTTCTCGTCCTGCGGGCATGAACGCAGGTCGGCCGCCCGGCCGGCCTGTATCTGGAACGTCCCGATAGTTTGCTGATATGAGAATCCATTGATGTTTGCGATGACACCCATCGTGGGTGCGCTGGCGCTGTTGTTGTGCGCCAGTGCATTGGCTGCGCCGACCGCCCCGGGTACGACGCCCAGAAGTCTGTTGTCCCAGGCCAAGGGGCTGCCGGAGGAGTTTGAAGCCCACTTTTTCGATGTGCCTCTGGCGGTTCGTATGGAACTCGATCAACAGTACCTCGGCGAAGCCATGGTGGTGTTGACACGCGATGATCGTATTACCTTGCTCGAATTCACCGACACCCAAGACAGCCCGATCCCGCCCGTCGAGCGCGGGCAATGGGAGCAACTGCTCAAACAGGGGCGCGCCTTGGGTGCCTGCGAAGCCAAATGCACGGCGGGGCTGCTGGCGGTGCATTACAGCCTTGAACATTCACTGGTGTCGATCCTCACTGAAAAAGTGGAGCGCGGCAGCGTGGAGAAACGTTATTACGATCAGCCACAGGGGGGCAGTCTGGGCTTGATCGTCAATAACCAACTCAATCTCAACGGTGGTCAGGAGCAGGATACGGGCGGGCGTTATGGCCTCAATGCCAGTTCCAGCGTGGGTAACTGGACCCAGTCGTTCGATCTGCAGCTTTCGCGCTTGGGCGGGCCGGACGATAAGCTCTACCACGCCGTTCATGAGTTGCACACCCAGCGCGAGATGCAAGACAGTTTTTTGCGCCTGGGTTATTTCATGCCGGGCTCCGATGGTTTGAACCGTCAGATCCGTTCGTTCGGGGCCAACCCGGATACCGCGCTGGGGGTCATGTACGGCAGTTCCGACAGCCTGGTGATCAATAATCCCAAGCCCAGCGTGTACCCCATTTATGTCACCGCCAGTCGTCAGGCGGCGGTAGAGATCTATCGCAACGGCCTGTTGCTCAATACCCAGGCCGTCAGCGCCGGCTTGCAGAGCCTGGATACCCGGCCATTGCCTGGCGGCATCTATGAAGTGGAAGTGCGGCTGATTGAAGACGGGCAGACCACCGCCACGTCCCAGGAGCTGGTCTACAAGCCCAACAACTGGCGCAGCGCCGATGATCGCTGGCGCTACAACCTGTTTGCCGGCCGTGAAACCAAACTGCTGAGCAACTGGGACGATCAACCCTCGGGCTTCACGACTGCCGGGGTCGGTCTCAATTACTTGCTGCACCCGCGAGTGGTGTTGGGGCTTTCCACGCGCCAGGTGCAGGACAAGCTGCAGTACGGCACCTCGGTGGACTGGACGCTGCCCAACAACACCAGCCTCTTTGCCAACGTTTACCAGACCGAGCAATACGGCACCGGCATGGACCTGCAGGCGCTGTACAGCTACGGTCTGGGCAGTGTGGTAGCCAGCCATAACCGCAGTTGGCTGGACACGCGCAACACTTACGAAATCCTGCCTGACGGCACTCGTATCCGCCAGCGCGACGTGTTCGTCGGCCAGACCAGCAATTCGTCGCTGTCGGTCTCCCATCGACTGAGCAACAAGTCGTCGATCAACGGGCGGCTGTTCTACAGCGAAGGCAATGTCGAGGGCGCCGGTGTGGACCTGGGATGGACCCAGCGTGGCAAGCTTGGCGGCAGCGATGCCAACTGGCGGTGGTCGGTGTTCGACCGTCCGGGCACCTCCAGTACCGCCGATCGACGAAATCGCGGCGTGGACCTGAGCGTCAGCGTGGCCTTGGGCGGGCCGGGCGAGTATTGGTCAGGCAGTATCGGCACCCGCACATCCCGTGACGGAACGCGGGACAACAATGGGTCGCTGAGCTATCGCCGGGACCTGCAGGATCACGTGCTGCAAAGCGTGTCCGCCACGGTACTGGCCGATACCTATGGCGTGGGTCTGTCCGGCCTCGCCAGTTTCGACACCGATACGGTGTACGGCGACGGTTTCATCCAGCGCTCTTCCTACAACGACAACCTCACCGGTGGCTTGAACCTGAGCAGCACGGTGGCCGTGGGTGGCCAGAAAGTCGCCTTCACCGGCCTGCCCCAGAGTGGCGGCGCGGGCATGATCGTGGATGTGGAAACCGACCTGGACGACATCGTCCTGCTCGCCGACGACCTGACGGGTGGCACCACCACCTTGCGTCCCGGCCGCAACTTCGTGCCCATCACCGCCTATCAGAACAGCCTGTTGACCTTCGACTTCGACGGCGTGCATCCACCGGCGGCCAACATAGAGCCTTCACGCAGCCGCTATCACTTGAACAAAGGGGGCGTGGACTACCGCAAAGTCAGCGTGATGAGAAGCGTGACCGTGCTCGGTCGTCTGCTGGACGCGCAGGGCCAGCCGCTCAAGGGCCATCACGTGATCAACCACGCCAGCCGTGGAGTCAGCGAGGTGGACGGTTTCTTCTCCATGGAGATGAACGCCAGCTCCCCGACGCTTGAAGTGCGCTATGGCAATGACTTGCTTTGCCAGTTCCGCCTCGACCCGGATAACGCCAACAGCGAGGGCGATGTGTTGATGATCGGTGATTTGCGCTGCACGCCAGACACCCTGGCCGACAGCAACAACCCGATCGAGACGGCGGGTTGAACTTGATCCTGGCGCGCCGGCCAGCGTGGTGCGCCCTTCAGCATTGCAAGCAGTGTTCCGTGAAACGGTCGCCATCGGCCGCCTTCCATTCATGAGGTTTTGGTAATGAAACGCTTATTGATTCTGTGTGGTTTGTCGCTGTTTTCGCTGATGGCCCAGGCCGGGCCGCAGATTAATGTTGGGGTGGTCTACGACTATCTCGAAGGCGACAAGAGCACCTACATGAAACGGATCTTCAACGGCGGAACGTCCACCGCATTCGTCAAGGTCGACATCCTCGAGATTCTTTACAGCGACGACGGCAGCTACCTGGAGGTGCCGCTGCAGGATCAGGACGGCGTGCTCGCCAGGAATGGTCTGATGGCGAGCCCGGCGCGCCTGATCGTGCCGGCCAACGGCATGCAGGGCACGCGTTTGCTGTTCATGGGCGATCGCAGCAAAGAGCGGTACTTCCGGGTTCGCTTCGTACCGGTGGTGCCGGAGGCCGAGGACGAGTTCGCCGTCAGCACCGAGGAACGCGAGCAATACAAGAAGGAACGGATCGCCGCCGGGGTCAAGGTGCTGGCGGGCTTCGGCACGGTGTTTTTTGTCAGGCCCAAGGAGACCCGTTTCGAGACGGCCATCGATGACAGCGCCGATCGCTACCTGGTGCGCAACAACGGCAACAGCGTGGTGGTGATCGATGAGTTCAAGGATTGCGCTGCGCAAAAAGACAACGATTGCCGGCCGACCACCAAGCACCACGTCATGGCCGGTCGCACCTTTTCGTTCGACAAGGAGCCTGGGCGTGAGTACCGCTTCAGCCTGATCGAAGGTCGCGAGGAAAAAGCCATTGAGATCAAAGGCTGACGGTATGCCGTCACTGAACCGCCGTTGGCGCCACAGGTAATCATCATGTTCAAGACGCTGTTACGTACTCTCCTGTTCACCGCCTTGACGCTGCCGGGTTTGCCCGCGTGGGCAGCGCTGGAGCGGGAAACGTTCGAACTCTTCGTCACCATCCCGACGATCGACTTCCACGTGCTGCCGGTCGACCCGCAACTGGTCGAGCGTGAACAACCGATGCTGTTCAGCACCCTGACCTCCGGGCTCCTGCCGCTGCGGGCCAATTACGAAGTGAAGAACATCAACGGGGCCATTGGCGCCCGTCTGGGGCAAGAGGCTTACCTGTCCAATGGCCGTGAGCGCATCGACCTGCAGGTGACGTTCAACAACGTCCAACTGACCCTGGATTCGGCCCAGGTGGTCTCGGCCGCCGAGGCCCGGCCCGGTCGGCGTGTGGGGCTGGAAATCATCGCCGTCAAGACCGAGGAGGAGTATGCGCCTGGGGATTATTTCGGCACCGTGCACATGGTGTTCGATGCCATTGCGCCGTAGGGCAATTGCGGTTTATTGGAGTGGATCGAAATGAGTTGTTCAAACATCTTCGGGCGCGGTGTTTCGCTGTGCCGCGTTGCCACGGCTTTTGTCTTGTTGTGTATAGGCATGCCGACGGCCAATGCATTGACCCAGGAGATCAGTGCGCGTTTCCGGCCTGATCCGGCGAAGCCCATGGAGAACAAGTTCACCAATACCACACCGGTGAGTGGGTATTGTTCCCAGCACCCCAGGGAATGTGAAATCACGGGCATGTTCAGTATCCGGATGCCCATTACCTTTGATTCGTCCGCGCCTATTCAGGCCAACCACCCCAGTAATCGGCAAGGCGCCATGTTCAAGGTGCCCGCCAACTGGCGTCCGGCAACCGTCTTCAATTCAAGCACCGGCGAAAGTGAAGAGGTTGAAGTGCGCGTATCCGGTATCGGTTCGCAATATCGCCTCAGCGTGAGTCCTGTCGAGCTGGTGGGAGGGGGGGAGGATCTCAAGACGGCCCATTACAGGCTATGGGGCGGCAGTTGGGTGTATGCGCCTTCGCCGTGCCGCTACAGTGGTGTTGCGACCTACAACACGCTCACGTACGCATTTTTTTGGAAAACGCCGCAAGAGGGCGTCTGTGCCAAACAGGCCAAATACCTGGTGCCCGATATGCGCTACACCTATCTGGATTTTGCCTACGAACTGCGCACCCCCAACCCCTTGAAGATGTCGGCCGGTCATTACACTGGGACGTTGAGCTACAGCGTCGGGCCGGGCCAGGACTTCGACATGGGTGACGTGATGATCCCGAACGATTCGGTGATCACGCTCAATTTCAATCTCGAAGTCCAACACACGCTCAAGGTCGAAGTACCTCCTGGCGGCAACAAGGTCGTGCTCGAACCCCAAGGCGGCTGGCAGGCCTGGTTGAACCAAGGGCAAAAACCGACCCGGTTGTTCCGTGACCAGACCTTCCATATCTGGGCTTCATCGCGGTTCAAGATGCGTATGCAATGCCAATTCGCCGATACGAGCGATAACACCTGCCTGCTCTGGGCACCCAGCTCCGGCCTTCTGGTGCCGGTGAATGTCAGCGTGACCCTGCCCAACGGCTTGACTGACGCCGCCGGCCAACCGGTCAACCGCCGTCGGCTCTACCTCGACGGCAGCGGCACCGAACTGTTCCAGCCGGGGCACTACATCGACCGCAAGCCGGGCACCCTGCATTTTGAAGTCGGCCGCAATCAGGTTGAGGAAATGCTAGCTGGGGAGGCCAAGAGTTACATAGGCAATGTGACGGTGATCTGGGATTCAGAGGTTTAGGTGATCCCTTGCGGGAGCGGCCTTGCTCGTTGCAGTTTTATTGGAGTGAAAATGAGTCGTTCAAACATCTTCGGGCGCGGTGTTTCGTTGTGCCGCGCAGTCACGGTTTTTGCCTTGTTGTTGACAGGCGTTCCGACGGCCAATGCGCTGACCCGGGAGATCACTGCAGTCTTCAGGCCGGACCCAGCTAAGCCTCAGGAGAATAAATTTCGCAATACCACTCCGACCACGGGTTACTGCGCGTCATTTCCAAATCAATGCAAGACGATGTTCAGCATTCGCTTGCCTATCACTTTCAGTTCGACCCTTCCGATCGAAGCGAATCATGGGGACGCTCGGCAAGGTGCGATGTTCAAAGTGCCTGCCGGTTGGCGCTCTCTACAAGTAACCCATGCAAGTACGGGTGAAACTGAAGTCGTTGAAATACGTTTGTCCGGCATAGGTTCGGAATACCGACTTCCTGTTAACGCAGCCGACTTGGTCGGTGGAGGTGTTGACGCTTTAAAGGCTCATAACCTGTTATGGGGTTCTAGCTGGGTCAGTGCGCCCTCGCCATGTCGATTCGGCGGTAATGCACCTTATAACGTCAATTGGTACGGTTTTTTCTGGACCACCCCGGTAGAAGGTGTGTGCGCCAAAAGGGCTCGTTACTTGATCCCCAGCATGACTTACCGTTATCTGGATTTTGCCTACGAACTGCGTACCCCCAATCCCTTGACCATGTCGACCGGTCAATACACGGGCTCGCTGACGTATAGCGTTGGTCCGGGGCAGGACTTCGATATGGGCGATGTGATGATCCCGAATGATTCAATAATCGCGTTCAATTTCAAACTGGATGTCGAACACACCCTCAAGGTCGAAGTGCCTCCTGGCGGCAACAAGGTCGTGCTCGAACCTCAGGGCGGTTGGCAGGCCTGGTTGAGCCAGGGGCAAAAACCGACGCGGTTGTTTCGTGACCAGACCTTCCACATCTCAGCCTCGTCGCGTTTCAAGATGGGCCTGCAATGCCAATTCGCCGGTTCGAGTGATAACACCTGCCTGCTCTGGGCGCCCAACTCCGGCCAGATGGTACCGGTGAATATCAGTGTGACCCTGCCCAATGGCCTGACCGACGCTGGTGGCCAACCGGTCAACCGCCGTCGGCTCTATCTCGATGGAAGCGGCACCGAGTTGTTCCAGCCGGGGCATTACATCGAGCGTCGGTCGGGAACGATGCATTTCGAAGTCGCCCGCAACCAGGTCGAGGAAATGCTGGCCGGCGATGCCAAGAGTTACATAGGCAATGTGACGGTGATCTGGGATTCGGAGGTCTAGCGGTCCACCATCGCTCCTAAGGGGTTGGATTGAGTCAATGGCGCGCCACCAAAGGCTGGCACTGGGTATGGCTACCCGGTTGCAAGTACGGCGAGAGGAACGGCGCCATGCCCTTGAGCACTTGTACCGGCAAGGCCGAGGTGAACTTGAAATTCTGCGCCGAAGCCCCCGGTACATAGGCAGTGAGGGTGCCGAAATGGCTGTCGCCGATGTAGAACACAAAGGTCGCGGTGCGGTTGATCGACTTGGAACTGATGACCCGCCCGCCGGCGCCAACGGCTTCGATGCGGTTGTCGCCGGTGCCGGTCTTGCCACCCATCGATAACGGCGTGCCATCGGCCAGGGTGAAACTGCCGGCCACCCGTTTCGCGGTGCCGGCATCGACCACCTGGGACAACGCACCGCGCAAGGCCCGGGCCACTTCCATCGGCATCACCCGTTTGCCGTTATCCGGATCGCTGATCAGCCGTGTCTCATAAGGGGTATTGACGGCGAAGTCGAGGCTGTCCACGCGCAGCGCCGGGAGCCGGATGCCGTCGTTGAGGATGGTGCCCACCAGCTCCGCCAGCGCGGCGGGGCGGTCGCCGGAGCTGCCGATGGCGGTGGCCAGCGACGGCACCAGATGGTCGAACGGGTAGCCGACTTTCTGCCAGCGTTGGTGGATATCAAGGAAGGCCTCGACTTCCAGCATGGTGCGGATACGACTGTCGCGGGCGCTCTTGTGCCGGCTTTTGAATAGCCAACTGTAGACCTCCTGGCGTTCGAACCGGCTGGCTTTGACGATCTGGCTGAACTTGGCATCAGGATTGTTCAGCAGATAACCCACCAGCCACAGGTCCAGCGGATGGACTTTGGCGATAAAGCCCTGGTCGGGCAGGTCATAGTTGCCCGGGCCATAACTGCGGTAAAGCCGTTCCAGGCGTTCGTCGGTGAGCTTTTCGGCGCTCTTGGCCGACTTGAGGTGCGAACGCACAAAGTGGTTGAAGCTTTCCTGGCTGTCGCCGGGAAAGAAATAGCGGTGCACGGCGGCCAGGCGGATCGCCGTGGGGCGCATGCTGTCGAGGAAGGTTTCGAGACGCTGGCCCGTGTCCTTTTTCTGATACTTCTTCCAGAACTTGAGCAGGAAGGTGGTGCCTTCGCGGTCGGCGAACTGGGCCAGGTACTCCTGGCGGCGCGGATTCTTGTCGTCCTTGAGCAGCTCCGAACTGCTGTCGGGACCCGCGTACGTGGCGTAGCGCACCAAGTCACGCATCAGGCGAATGAATGGCAGGTTGATCGACTCGCGCAGGGCGTCGCGCAAGGTGGGATTACGGCCGTTATCTTCCTTACGGAAATTATTGAAGGTGTGCAGCCCGCCGCCGGTGAAAAACGCCTCGCCGGGGCTGGCTGAATAGGTACGATCCAGCGCCGCCTCCAGCATCGTCGGCAGGTTGCGATCGCTGTGCTGGATCAGGTAGTCGACGGCCCAGCGGGAGAGGCGGTCCTGGTCGGCGATCTCGGCTTTTTTCAATGTTGCCGGGGGTTCGTGGGCATAACGTTCGTGCAGTTCGGCGATGATCTGCAGGTAGGTGGTGAGCACCCGTAACTTGGCGGTGGAGCCCAGTTCCAGTTTGCTGCCTTCGTTGATATCAAAGGGTTGGTCGGTGCTGTCGGTCTGCACGCGCACGCGCGAGCCGTCCGGGGTCAGCTCCAGCAGGGTGAAGCTGTAGCGCACCTGGGCGGTGCTGGTCGGCGTCAGAAGACGTTCGCCCATCAGGCCGATTTCGGCAGCGAACGCCGGGTCTGCCAAGCGCTTGAGGTAATCGGTGGCCTGGGTCTGCAAGTCGTTTTGCAAGGTGCTGGTGGCGGAGAGGTCCAGGCGATCGAGATCGTAGAACGAGCGGTTGAGCAACGTGGCCAGACGACTGCGGGCGGCGCTGATGCCCTTGTTGATTTCGTTGGGCTGAATGGTGGGTTGCTGCACCCAGTCGCGATAACTGACCTTGCTTGCCAGGGTCGCTTCGGCCAAGGAGGTGTCGATCACGCCGTTCTGGGCCAGCAGCCGGACGTGGCTGTCGGTCAGGCGCGCCAGTTCGTCCCGGCCTTTGGACAGGTAATAGGAGGGGCGGCGCTGGGCGATCATCAACGACAGCATTTCCCGCAGGGCCAGGCCTTTTTCCGCGAGGCTGGCGGGGTCTGTCGCGGTGCTGGACAAGCGTTCGTTGGCACGCTTGAAATCGGCGCCGTACCAGACCCGCAAACCTTCGGCCATGCCGTGGACTTCGCCATGCCCCGGCACGGCGGAGAGCGGCACGCTGTTGAGGTAATCACGGATGATTTTCTGCCGGGCCTCAAGGGTCTGTGGGCCTGCCTGATAGGCCCGCACACTGGCGGAAATCATCTGGCGGATTTTCTCCGCCCCCGACCCGGTGAGGCCATCGGCGGAGTGGCGATACTTTTCCAGCTGCGTAGCCAATGTACTGCCGCCGGCGGACTGACCCGGCAAACTCAGGAGCTTGGCCACCTGGGACCACGCCGCCATGCCGAAGCGCGGCCAGTCCACCGCCGGGTTGGCCTGGGGGTGCTTGGGGTCGAGCAAAAAGCGGTTCTCGATGAACAACAGGCTTTGCACCACCACGGGGGGGATTGCCTCGAAGCTGGCGTACAGTTGCTGCGGGTACTTGAACTGGTACAGCGGCGCGACGCGGCAATCGGTGATCGTCAGGCCGGCCTGGATCTTTTCCGCATAGGGGACAAACAGGCCCTTATCGACGTAGTTCATCAAGGCCGGGGAGAAACGTGCCTGGGCCTGGATCACATAATCGCGCTTGAGCAACCGCGGCAGGAATTCATCCAGCGAGCTGTAACCCAACCGCCGGTCGAACGGACCTGCGCCAGGGTAGACGATGGCGTCGCTGGGCCCCGGTTGCACCGAATAGGTCAGAGACGCGGCGTACCGGCTGATCTCCCGGGCCTGAAACCTGGATGTGCGCATTTCCTTGGCCACCGCCAGGCCGACCACCACCACGATAATCAACAGCAACAACCAGAACGCTCGCCAGCCATGCCCTGCGCGGCGTTTTTTTTGGGGTAAAGGTGCTTCTTCCATACGTTCAGTCGGGCCCACAGGTTTACTCGAATCGGTTTGCCATAACGCGCCCATAGTCGACTGATCCATTCACGCATTGATCGGGACTTGTTTGAAGCTTAGACGGTGGCGGCGCGGGCGGCGGGGAAATTGTGGACACCGTATGTATAAGACGGTTGTTTTTCTCTATGGCTGATGGGCTTTTGTGGCGAGGGAGCTTGCTCCCGCTCGGCTGCGCA
>NZ_JAKUDH010000019.1:0-127735 GCF_031570495.1 Pseudomonas sp. JL2 | reverse complement strand
ACCTGAAGCTGGCGTGTCTACCAATTTCACCATCTGGGCAGTATCGGCAACGCGTGTGCGTCGTCGATGGCGCGCACTATACGGAGCGTGTTTTTAACTGTAAACCCCTCACGAGAAAAAAACCGCTAAATTTCACGAGCGGTGCATTTCCGGGCTTCAAGAGGGGTCAAAAGGCTTCAGAAAAAGGCATTGGATGCTTGAAATTTCCCGTTTCATTACGCCTATGCCAAACTAACCCGCATATAGACAAGGTGAAAACTCTCTAATGGCCGATTGGCAGTCCCTCGATCCCGAGGCCGCTCGTGAAGCGGAAAAATACGAAAACCCTATTCCTAGCCGCGAACTGATCCTGGCGCATCTCGCCGATCGGGGTTCGCCTGCTAGCCGCGAGCAACTGGTCGAAGAGTTCGGTCTGACCACCGAAGACCAGCTCGAAGCCCTGCGCCGCCGTCTGCGCGCCATGGAGCGCGATGCGCAGTTGATCTACACCCGGCGCGGCACCTATGCGCCCGTGGACAAGCTTGACCTGATCCTGGGCCGCATCGCCGGTCACCGTGACGGTTTCGGCTTCCTGATCCCGGACGACGGCAGCGACGACCTGTTCATGAGCCCGGCGCAGATGCGTCTGGTGTTCGACGGTGACCGGGCTTTGGCCCGGGTTTCCGGCCTGGACCGCCGCGGCCGCCGTGAAGGCGTGATCGTCGAAGTGGTGTCCCGTGCCCACGAAAGCATCGTCGGCCGTTACTTTGAAGAAGGTGGCATCGGCTTTGTCGTCGCCGACAACCCGAAGATCCAGCAGGAAGTGCTGGTCACCCCGGGCCGCAATGCCAACGCCAAGGTCGGTCAGTTCGTCGAGGTGAAAATCACCCACTGGCCAACCCCGCGCTTCCAGCCCCAGGGCGATGTGGTGGAAGTGGTCGGCAACTACATGGCGCCGGGCATGGAAATCGATGTTGCCTTGCGCACCTACGACATTCCCCACGTCTGGCCCGAAGCGGTCCTGAAAGAAGCCGCCAAGCTCAAGCCGGAAGTCGAAGAGAAAGACAAAGAGAAGCGCATCGACCTGCGTCACCTGCCATTCGTCACCATTGATGGCGAAGACGCCCGGGACTTCGACGACGCGGTCTACTGCGAAGCCAAGCCTGGCAAGCTGCGCCTGTTCTCCGGCGGCTGGAAGTTGTACGTGGCGATTGCCGATGTTTCCAGCTACGTGAAACTCGGTTCGGCGCTGGACGCCGAAGCCCAGGTACGCGGCAACTCGGTGTACTTCCCCGAGCGCGTCGTACCGATGCTGCCAGAGCAACTGTCCAACGGTTTGTGCTCGCTCAATCCTCACGTCGATCGCCTGGCCATGGTTTGCGAGATGACCATCTCCAAATCCGGCGAGATGACCGACTACTGCTTCTACGAGGCGGTGATCCATTCCCACGCCCGCCTGACCTACAACAAGGTCAGCGCGATGCTGGAAACCCCGAAACTTGCCGAATCGCGCAAGCTTCGTGGCGAATACACCGATGTCGTGCCGCATCTCAAAGAGCTGTACTCGCTCTACAAAGTGCTGCTGGCGGCCCGTCACGTGCGTGGCGCGATCGATTTCGAAACTCAGGAAACCCGGATCATCTTCGGCTCCGAGCGCAAGATCGCCGAGATTCGTCCGACGGTGCGCAACGATGCCCACAAGCTGATCGAGGAATGCATGCTGGCCGCCAACGTCGCCACTGCTGAGTTCCTGAAGAAGCACGAGATTCCTGCGCTGTACCGGGTCCACGATGGCCCGCCGCCGGAGCGCCTGGAAAAACTGCGGGCCTTCCTCGGTGAGCTCGGCCTGTCCTTGCACAAAGGCAAGGACGGTCCGTCGCCCAAGGATTACCAGGCCCTGCTGGCCAGTATCAAGGATCGTCCGGATTTCCACCTGATCCAGACCGTGATGCTGCGCTCGTTGAGCCAGGCGGTATACAGCGCCGATAACCAGGGCCACTTCGGCCTGAATTACGAAGCTTATACCCACTTTACGTCGCCGATCCGTCGTTACCCTGACTTGCTCACGCATCGGGCGATCCGCAGCGTGATCCACTCGAAGATGGACACCCCGCACGTCAAACGTGCCGGTGCGATGACCATTCCCAAGGCGCGCATCTACCCCTACGACGAGGCGGCCCTGGAACAACTCGGCGAGCAATGCTCGATGAGCGAGCGCCGTGCCGATGAAGCGACTCGCGACGTAGTGAACTGGCTCAAGTGCGAGTTCATGAAGGATCGCGTGGGTGAGTCGTTCCCGGGCGTGATCACTGCCGTGACCGGTTTTGGCCTGTTCGTCGAACTGACCGACATCTACGTCGAAGGCCTGGTGCACGTCACCGCGCTGCCGGGCGATTACTACCACTTCGACCCCGTGCATCACCGCTTGGCGGGTGAGCGCACCGGTCGCAGCTTCCGTCTTGGCGATACGGTCGAAGTGCGGGTCATGCGCGTTGATCTCGACGAGCGCAAGATCGACTTCGAGATGGCGGAAAAAACCATCAGCGCGCCGATTGGCCGCAAGAAGCGCGGCACTGAAACTTCTGCGCCTGCGGCCAAGACCGCCGCCGAGCCTGCTGCGGCCAAGTCCGGGCGTCGCGGTCCGGCCAAGGAAAAGGCCGTCGAAGCCTATCGCCCAAGCGATGCGGCGGCAAAAAACGCCGAGCTGCGCAAAAGTCGTGAGATGAAACAGGCGTTGCTCGCCGAAGCCAAGAGCGGCGGTAAAGCGGCGTCTGGGGGAAAGACCGGACGGTCGGCGCCGGACAAGGCGACCGGCAAGCCGAGCAAACACCGTAAAGGCCCGCCGAAAGCGGGCTCGGCCCCAGCCAAGAGCGGCGGGGCGCGTAAACCCAAGGCCAAGTCATGAGTCAGTTGGAAAAAATCTACGGTGTGCATGCCGTGGAAGCATTGCTGCGTCACCATCCCAAGCGGGTCAAGCAGATCTGGCTGGCGGAAGGCCGCAGTGATCCGCGGGTCCAGACCCTGATCGAGCTGGCTGGCGAGAATCGCGTAGCGGTCGGCCAGGCCGAACGGCGGGAAATGGACGCCTGGGTCGAAGGTGTGCACCAGGGGGTGGTGGCTGAGGTCAGCCCGAGCCAGGTCTGGGGCGAGGCGATGCTCGACGAGTTGCTCGATCGCACCGAAGGCGCGCCATTGTTGCTGGTACTGGATGGCGTGACCGATCCTCACAACCTTGGCGCTTGCCTGCGTTCGGCCGATGCGGCGGGTGCATTGGCGGTGATCGTGCCTAAAGACAAGTCGGCGACGTTGACGCCGGTGGTGCGTAAAGTCGCCTGTGGCGCGGCGGAAGTGATCCCGTTGGTGGCCGTGACCAACCTGGCGCGTACCCTGGAGAAACTCCAGCAGCGTGGCCTGTGGGTGGTCGGCACGGCGGGCGAGGCCGAGGTCAGCATTTATGACCAGGACCTGACGGGCCCGACGATCCTGATCATGGGGGCCGAAGGCAAGGGCATGCGGCGCCTGACCCGCGAGCATTGCGATTACCTGGTCAAGCTGCCGATGGCCGGCAGTGTCAGCAGCCTCAACGTTTCGGTCGCGACCGGCGTGTGCCTGTTCGAGGCTCAGCGCCAGCGTAGCGTCAAGGTTGCTGCGGCCGCCAAGAAATCCTGATCCAGTTGTATTCCTGTGGGAGCGAGCCTGCTCGCGATAGCGGAGTGCCGTTCAACGCAAATGTTGAATGGAGCGCCCTCATCGCGAGCAGGCTCGCTCCCACAATGGTTTGTGTGGGTAAACATTGGGGTTGTTCAAATAATCACCAATCACCTTGCGCCGCCTTCGGCCCTTCTCTACAATTGCGCCCCTTGCTGTGATGGCAGGCACTTATGTGTCTAGCGTCCACAAGTCCATAAGTGTCATTCACTCCTTGTCTGACCGTTTTTGAGCGGCAGGCTACAACCCGTAAGGAGCATTCATGCGTCATTACGAAATCATCTTTTTGGTCCACCCGGATCAAAGCGAGCAAGTCGGCGGCATGGTTGAGCGTTACACCAAGCTGATCGAAGAAGACGGCGGCAAAATCCACCGTCTGGAAGATTGGGGCCGTCGTCAACTGGCCTATGCAATCAACAATGTTCACAAGGCTCACTACGTGATGCTGAACGTTGAATGCACCGGCAAGGCCCTGGCCGAGCTGGAAGACAACTTCCGCTACAACGATGCAGTGATCCGTAACCTGGTCATCCGTCGCGAAGAAGCCGTCACCGGCCAATCCGAGATGCTCAAGGCTGAAGAAAACCGCAGTGAGCGCCGTGAGCGTCGCGACCGTCCTGAGCACTCTGACAGCGCCGATGGCGATGACAGCGATAGCGACAGCGACAACAGCGATAACGCTGACGAGTAATCCACGGACCTTTTAAGGAGCCAATCACATGGCACGTTTCTTCCGTCGTCGTAAATTCTGCCGCTTCACCGCTGAAGACGTGAAAGAGATCGATTACAAAGATCTCAACACTCTGAAAGCCTACGTATCCGAGACCGGCAAAATCGTTCCAAGCCGTATCACCGGTACCAAAGCTCGTTATCAGCGTCAGCTGGCCACCGCTATCAAGCGCGCCCGCTTCCTGGCCCTGCTGGCCTACACCGACAGCCACGGCCGCTGAGACCGGGCAGTCGACACGTAGCAAAGGATTGAATGCATGCGCGCCTTAGCTGAGTTCATCATGCGCGGTCGTATGCAGGCCACTCTGGTAGTGGCTGGATGCGCGGCATTGCCGTTGTTGTATTGGTTGGGTGCTGCCGCGGTGAGTCTTGTACTCCTGCGGCGCGGATTGAAGGACGCCCTTGGCGTTCTTGCTCTGGGACTGCTGCCGGCTTTGCTCTGGTGGTTGTATTCCGCTGACCCGCGGGCACTGATGGTGCTGCTGGGGTCTTCGGCGCTGGCGTTGGTGTTGCGCGCAAGCGAATCCTGGAACCGCGTGCTGCTGGTCAGCATAGCGATGGGAGTGGTGTTTTCAGTGGTGCTCGGGGTGGCTTTCGCGCCCCAGATCGAGATGCTGTCGCAGGCTTTGATAAAAATCCTGCCCGAGGCCCTCGGTGATCTCTACCAGCAGATGTCGGTAGAGGAGCAAGCGCGTTTCGCGTCCCTGATCGCACCGGTCCTGACCGGCCTGATTGCGGCCTTGTTACAAATCGTCAGTGTGCTGAGCCTGATTATCGGGCGCTACTGGCAGGCGTTGTTGTACAACCCGGGTGGTTTTGGTCGCGAGTTTCGCGCCATCCGTTTCCCGCTTGGGCTGGCGATGTTGCTGCTGGCGGGCATGCTTCTGGGGCCGAACTTCGGTCCGCAGATGGCCATGCTCACGCCGTTGTGCAGTGTACCGCTGGTATTTGCCGCTCTGGCCCTGATTCACGGGCTGGTGGCGCAAAAGCGACTGGCCAGGTTCTGGCTGGTGGGGTTGTACGTCACGTTGTTGCTGTTCATGCAGCTGATCTATCCGTTGCTGGTGGTCCTGGCCATCGTCGACAGCCTGATTGATTTTCGCGGTCGTATGGCGCCGAAAGACGCCGACAACGCGAACGGTGAAGGTTAAAAGTTAGAGGATTTTCACATGCAACTGATCCTTCTGGAAAAAGTCACCAACCTGGGCAACCTGGGTGACAAAGTAAACGTTAAGGCCGGTTACGGTCGTAACTACCTGCTGCCTTACGGCAAAGCCACCGCTGCGACCGCTGCCAACCTGGCCGCGTTCGAAGAGCGTCGCGCTGAGCTGGAAAAAGCCGCAGCAGACCGTAAGACCTCGGCTGAAAGCCGTGCTGCCCAACTGGCCGAGCTGGAAGTGACCATCACTGCCACCGCTGGCGACGAAGGCAAGCTGTTCGGTTCGATCGGTACTCACGACATCGCTGACGCACTGACCGCCTCTGGCGTTGAAGTGTCGAAGAGCGAAGTTCGTCTGCCGAACGGCACCATCCGCAACGTAGGCGAATTCGACGTAGCCGTGCACCTGCACGCCGAAGTTGAAGCCACCGTACGCGTTGTCGTGGTAGCAGCTTAAGCAATACCTGTCGGCTGGCACCCTCGGGTACTAGTCGGTAACATCGGGCACGATCCTGTTTACAGGTCGTGCCCTTTGTCTTTCTGCAATTGCTGATTTTCAAAACCCCCTGCGTTTCCAAAAGAATCAAGTGGCCATGAACGAAATCACCGCTCCCGAGCAATACGATCTGCAAACCGCAGCCCTGAAGGTGCCTCCGCACTCCATCGAGGCCGAACAGGCCGTGCTCGGTGGTCTGATGCTGGACAACAACGCCTGGGAACGCGTGCTCGATCAAGTATCCGACGGCGATTTCTACCGACATGACCACCGCCTGATTTTCCGTGCCATCGCAAGATTGGCCGATCAGAACATGCCGATCGACGTGGTGACCCTGGCCGAGCAATTGGACAAGGAAGGCCAGACGTCTCAGGTTGGCGGCCTCGGTTACCTGGGTGAGTTGGCAAAAAACACGCCGTCTGTCGCCAACATCAAGGCCTATGCCCAGATCGTGCGCGAACGGGCGACCTTGCGCCAATTGATCGGTATCAGCACCGAAATCGCGGACAGCGCCTTCAACCCGGAAGGCCGAACCGCTGCCGAGATCCTCGATGAAGCGGAACGGCAAATCTTCCAGATCGCCGAGGCCCGGCCAAAAACCGGTGGCCCGGTGAGCGTCAACGATCTGCTGACCAAGGCCATCGACCGCATCGACACCCTGTTCAACACCGACAACGCCATCACCGGCCTGTCCACCGGCTACACCGACCTCGATGAGAAGACCAGCGGCCTGCAGCCATCGGACCTGATCATCGTCGCCGGCCGTCCGTCCATGGGTAAAACCACCTTTGCGATGAACCTGGTGGAAAACGCCGTGCTGCGCAGCGACAAGGCCGTACTGGTGTACTCCCTGGAGATGCCAGGTGAATCGCTGATCATGCGTATGCTCTCGTCCCTGGGACGTATCGACCAGACCAAGGTCCGTTCCGGCCAACTGGAAGATGACGACTGGCCGCGCCTGACTTCGGCGGTCAACCTGCTCAACGACCGCAAGCTGTTCATCGACGATACTGCCGGTATCAGCCCTTCGGAAATGCGCGCCCGGACCCGTCGCCTGGTGCGTGAGCACGGTGATATCGCGCTGATCATGATCGACTACCTGCAGTTGATGCAGATTCCGGGCTCCAGTGGCGACAACCGGACCAACGAGATTTCCGAAATCTCCCGTTCCCTCAAGGCCCTGGCCAAGGAATTCAACTGCCCGGTGGTGGCGCTCTCTCAGTTGAACCGTTCCCTGGAACAGCGCCCCAACAAACGCCCGGTGAACTCCGACTTGCGTGAATCCGGAGCGATCGAGCAGGACGCCGACGTGATCATGTTCGTCTACCGTGACGAGGTGTACCACCCGGAGACGGAGCACAAGGGCATCGCCGAAATCATCATCGGTAAGCAGCGTAACGGCCCGATCGGCTTCATTCGCCTGGCCTTTATTGGTAAATACACCCGATTCGAGAACCTGGCGCCGGGTAGCTACAATTTTGATGATGATGAGTAACCTGTTTGGCTCCTGTGGGAGCGAGCCCCTTCTCCAGAAGGTTGCACTTCCCCTGTGGGAGCGAGCTTGCTCGCGATAGCGGTGTAACCGTCAGCACATGCATTGAATGTGCTGGCCCTTTCGCGAGCAAGCTCGCTCCCACATTTGATGTGCGGTGCGCCACCGATTTCCGACCATAGCCGTCGGAATTGGTTAATTTTTGTGCTATATTCCGCGCCCGCGATTTTTCATCTTTTATACCGGTCATCGACATGCAAGCAGCCAAGCCGTTATTTGACTATCCCAAGTACTGGGCCGAATGTTTCGGCCCCGCGCCGTTCCTGCCCATGAGCAGGGAGGAGATGGATCAGCTCGGCTGGGATTCGTGCGACATCATCATCGTGACCGGTGATGCCTACGTCGATCACCCGTCGTTCGGCATGGCGATCATCGGTCGGCTGCTGGAAGCCCAGGGCTTTCGCGTCGGGATCATTGCCCAGCCAAACTGGCAGTCCAAAGACGACTTCATGAAGCTCGGCGAGCCGAACCTGTTTTTTGGCGTCGCGGCCGGCAACATGGACTCGATGATCAACCGCTACACCGCCGACAAGAAAATCCGTTCCGACGACGCCTACACCCCGGGTGGCATGGCGGGCAAGCGGCCGGACCGTGCGAGCCTGGTCTACAGCCAGCGCTGCAAGGAAGCCTACAAGCATGTGCCGATCGTGCTCGGCGGTATCGAAGCCTCCCTGCGCCGCATCGCCCATTACGATTACTGGCAGGACCGGGTGCGCAACTCGATCCTGATCGACGCCTGCGCCGACATCCTGCTCTACGGCAACGCCGAGCGGGCGATTGTCGAAGTCGCCCAGCGCCTGTCCTATGGCCACAAGATTGAAGACATCACCGATGTCCGTGGCACCGCGTTCATCCGCCGCGACACCCCGCAAGGCTGGTACGAGGTCGATTCCACCCGCATCGACCGCCCGGGCAAGATCGACAAGATCATCAACCCGTATGTGAACACCCAGGACACCGCTGCCTGCGCCATCGAGCAAGAGAAAGGTCCGGTTGAAGACCCGAGCGAAGCCAAGGTCGTGCAGATTCTGGCGAGCCCGCGCATGACTCGCGACAAGACCGTGATTCGTCTGCCGTCGGTGGAAAAGGTTCGTGGCGATGCGGTGCTCTACGCTCACGCCAACCGCGTGCTGCACCTGGAAACCAACCCGGGCAACGCCCGTGCTCTGGTGCAGAAGCATGGTGAAGTCGATGTCTGGTTCAACCCACCACCCATTCCGATGACCACTGAGGAAATGGACTACGTGTTTGGCATGCCTTACGCGCGTGTTCCGCACCCGGCGTACGGCAAGGAAAAGATCCCAGCCTACGAGATGATCCGTTTCTCGGTGAACATCATGCGTGGCTGCTTTGGCGGCTGCACCTTCTGCTCGATCACCGAGCACGAAGGCCGGATCATCCAGAACCGCTCTGAAGAATCGATCATTCGCGAGATTGAAGAGATCCGCGACAAGGTCCCGGGCTTCACCGGCGTCATTTCCGACCTCGGCGGCCCGACCGCGAACATGTACCGCATTGCCTGCAAGAGCCCGGAAATCGAATCCGCGTGCCGCAAGCCATCCTGTGTGTTCCCTGGGATCTGCCCGAACCTCAATACCGACCATTCTTCGCTCATCCAGCTGTACCGCAGCGCCCGGGCATTGCCTGGGGTGAAGAAGATCCTGATTGCTTCTGGCCTGCGTTACGACCTGGCAGTCGAGTCGCCGGAATACGTCAAGGAACTGGTAACCCACCACGTGGGTGGTTACCTGAAGATCGCCCCGGAACATACCGAGGAAGGTCCGCTCAACCAGATGATGAAACCGGGCATCGGCAGCTATGACAAATTCAAGCGGATGTTCGAGAAGTACACCAAGGAAGCCGGCAAAGAGCAGTACCTGATTCCATACTTCATCGCCGCCCACCCGGGCACCACCGACGAAGACATGATGAACCTGGCGCTGTGGCTCAAGGGCAACGGTTTCCGCGCTGACCAGGTGCAGGCGTTCTATCCGTCGCCGATGGCCACCGCCACGGCCATGTACCATTCGGGCAAGAACCCGCTGCGCAAGGTCACCTACAAGAGCGACGCGGTGACCATCGTCAAGAGCGAGGAGCAGCGCCGCCTGCACAAGGCCTTCTTGCGTTATCACGACCCCAAGGGCTGGCCGATGCTGCGCGAAGCGCTGACCCGCATGGGCCGCGCCGACCTGATCGGGCCGGGCAAGAATCAATTGATTCCGTTGCACCAGCCAGCCACCGACAGCTACCAGAGCGCCCGTCGCAAGAACTCGACGCCGGCTGGCAGCCACAAGGTAGGCAAGGAAACCACCAAGATCCTGACCCAGCACACCGGTCTGCCACCGCGCGCGAGCGACGGCGGCAACCCGTGGGACAAGCGCGAGCAGGCCAAGGCCGCGGCATTCGCCCGCAACCAGCAGGCCGCCAAGGAGCGCAAGGACGCCGCCAAGGGCAAAGGGCCGAAACCGGCGCGCAAGCCAGTCGTACCGCGCTGATCGCCAAGCCACATTGCAAACGCCAGCTTAAAAGCTGGCGTTTTGCTTTCTAGCGGCTGTGCTACTCGTTTGCTATCGTGGCGACCGCCAATGCCAGTCAGTTCCGTGCAATAAAGCCAAACACCGCTCTTGTCAGTGTTGGCCCTGGGAGGGCCCGGCTTGCCCACAATCACGGCCACACAGGCAATAAAGTTCTCACCCTCGGATTTTCAAGGACGATTCATATGAGTACCCCTTTACCGGGTATCGGCATGGACTACAGCCCCTCCCAGTTCATGGCCCGCCAACGCATCGAAAGCCAGATCAACCTGCCGCGCCTGTTCGCGGCCATCGACGCCGATCCCAGTATCGTCGGCGCTGGCGTGGTGTACATCGATGCCGAATTCAACGTGGTGACCCTGCGCGAGTTCAAGCCGATTTGCAGTATCAAGCCCAAGCGGATCATCTTGCGCGAGGCGCAGAAGTACATTGCGCCGGCTCAGTTTGCTGATCAGGTAAAGAACAACCCGCGTGAGTCTCGTTTAGTGGGAGAGGCTGTCAATACGACGTTATCCTGCGCTGGCGCCATTCTGGGCTGGATTGTGGTTTTCAGTGGCACGATCGCAGTTCCATTTACAGCGGGTGCAAGCCTGGTTGTCACAGCCGTGGGGGCAACCGCCGCCGCTGCCAGTACTGCGCAGTGCGTGGTTGGGAGCATGCGTACCTACAACGAACTCAACGATCCAGCAGCTAATGATGATATGGACAGTGAGGACTGGTATCGCTACGCAATGCCAGTGTTGGATGCCGCGTCATTGCTGGGAGCCGGGGCATCCACTTTAACAACGCTCAAACTCTTGCAAGCGAGGAAGGTCTCGACTGGCAGGAGTTGGTACGAGCTTTCCAAAGGTTTGACTCGTCAGCAAAGAAAGGCATTGACCAAAGAGTTGTTAACACTGAAGGACCCAAGCCTGACTAACAAACTATTGAAGCTTCGCCAGCGTTCGGGGACGCTTGCAAAGCGTTTCACGGCTACCCAGATCAATCACGCGACCGTGACCCAGATTCGCGACTCTCTGGGGGCCGCCATCGGCTTAACGGGCAGTAGCTTGTCTGGGAACCTGAAGACAATTGCCGTGGGGCTGTATGAGGAAGTTGAATAATGGACCGCAAGCATTCATTGAACGCTTTCCTCGCTCATTATTTTCCAACCTTCATCTGCGCTTTTTTTCTAGCCTGTTTCGCGGTTTCCGCTTCAATTTCATTAGTCTCTAGCACTTACTTTCGAGGCGATCCTGAACGGGCCAAGTATTCTTTTCTGGTTGCGCTGATCCTCTCTCTGCTCTTGGCGTTGAGCCATTTCGTCATGATCAGGGGGAGGTCATGGGGTGTTCGTGCCATCGTTGTGTTCTATCTGGCGTGTCTCTTCACGGTCCTCCCCACCTACGGCTACAAGCCGCATCCTTTTGCCTATGTGACGGGGTTGTTGTTCCCGTTGCTGGGGCTGCTATTGCTCAACAGCAAGCGCCATCGAGAGATGCGCCAGAAATTGTTGGAGTTGCGCGAGGAGCGTATGGCGATAAGGTCTGCCGTCCGTCTGCAGAAGAAAAGGAAAGGACGCTAGATGGAAAACTATGCGACTTTCATCCATTTTATGAAGCGCTACTTTCCGACCTTCATCGCGACGATATTCGTGGCGAAAAAATATCGTGTTTACTCGCACTCTTTGCTCTTCTCGACAGTTTTTTTGTGCGCGCTACGTTGTCGAGCCAAGCGAAAATTTCCGCTGTATGCATTGCTATTTGTACGTTGGTTCTGGTCCATAGCAACTTTATGGTCGCGCGCGGCAGAGCGGGTTGGGTCTGGGTGTTTGCCGGGCTCTTTGTGGCCTGTCTGTTGTGTGTCTTGCCGACTATTGGTTATCGCCCGAATCGATTCGTTTATGCGGCGGGTCTGTTTTTTCCATTGCTCGGGCTGCTACTGCTCAACAGCAAACGTCACCGCGAAATGCGCAGCAAGCTGGTAGAAGTCCGCCGCCAACGCGAACTCTTCATCCAGGCCGCCAAAGCCTCCCGCTCACGGCGTTGAGTCGATTCGCTACCGCCGCTGCCACATTTATGTGCTTAGCTTTGCACCCGAATGCGAGCATCGCGCGCTTTTAGTGCTCTACTGCCTTGAGTAGACGAAGAAAGTGTCCGGCTTGCCTGCATGGCATAAGTCTTGCGCCGCTTTCGATAACGCCCAGGCTCGCAGGAGGTACGTCGTGTCGATTCACGTCGCATTGCACCATGTCACGCATTACCGGTACGACCGCGCTGTCGAGCTCGGTCCGCAGATCGTTCGCCTGCGCCCGGCGGCCCACAGCCGCACGCGCATTCTTTCTTATGCGCTGAAGGTCGCGCCCGATCAGCACTTCATCAACTGGCAGCAGGATCCCCAGGGCAATTACCTGGCGCGGTTGGTGTTTCCCGAGAGAACCCGGGAGCTGCGCATTGAAGTCGATCTGCTGGCTGAAATGGCGGTGTTCAATCCGTTCGACTTTTTCCTGGAACCCTACGCGGAAAAAATCCCGTTCACCTATGCCGCCGATGAGCGCAAGGAGTTGGCGCCTTACCTTGAAACCCTGCCGTTGACGCCGAGATTCCAAGCCTATCTGGACGGCATCGACCGCACGCCGTTGCCGGCGGTGGATTTCCTGGTGGCGCTCAACCAGCGCCTGAGCGAAGACATCAACTACCTGATCCGTATGGAACCGGGCGTCCAGACCCCGGAGCACACCCTGGAGCATGCGTCCGGTTCCTGCCGCGACTCGGCCTGGTTGCTGGTGCAGTTGTTGCGCAACCTTGGCCTGGCCGCGCGGTTCGTTTCCGGTTACCTGATCCAGTTGACCGCCGACGTGAAAAGCCTCGACGGTCCGTCCGGTACCGAGGTGGATTTCACCGACTTGCATGCCTGGTGCGAGGTCTACCTGCCCGGTGCCGGCTGGATCGGCCTGGATGCGACGTCCGGGTTGTTCGCCGGTGAAGGGCATATCCCGTTGGCCTGTAGTCCCGATCCGTCCTCGGCGGCGCCCATCAGTGGCTTGGTGGAACCGTGCGAGTGCGAATTCAGCCACGAAATGTCCGTCGAGCGGATCTGGGAAGCGCCACGGGTCACCAAGCCCTACACCGAAGAGCAGTGGCTGGCGATTCAGGCGTTGGGCCGGAAAATTGATGCCGACCTGCTGGAAGGCGATGTGCGCCTGACCATGGGGGGCGAACCGACCTTCGTCTCGATTGATGACCCGGACGGCGCCGAATGGAACACCGCCGCGCTGGGGCCGGACAAACGTCGCCTCTCCGCCGAGCTGTTCCAGCGCATGCGCAAGCATTATGCGCCCCAGGGGCTTGTGCATTTTGGCCAGGGCAAGTGGTACCCCGGTGAGCAGTTGCCGCGCTGGTCGCTCAACTGCTATTGGCGGCGTGACGGAGTGCCGATCTGGCACAACAGTGCGTTGATCGCTGACGAGCAGCAGGACTACGGCGCCGACGGCGAAATGGCCGGGCGCTTTCTGACAAGCGTTGCCGAGCGTTTGAAAATTCCTGCGCGATTCGTGTTCCCAGCCTACGAGGACAATTTCTATTACCTCTGGCGCGAAGGTGCATTGCCATCGAACGTCACGGCCCAGGACCCCCGCCTGGAAGATGCTTTGGAGCGGGAACGGTTGCGCAAGGTCTTCAGTCAGGGCCTGGATAAAGTGATCGGGCAGGTCCTGCCGCTGGCGCGTACCGCCAAGGGCGATCAATGGCAAAGCGGTCGATGGTACCTGCGCGATAGTCACTGCCGGTTGGTACCGGGGGATTCGCCCCTGGGCTATCGCCTGCCATTGGCTTCCCAGCCCTGGGTGACAGCGGCCGAATACCCCTTCATTCATCCCACCGACCCGAACCAGGACCTGCCGGTGCTGCCCGATGCCGAACGCCTGGCCCGTCATGGTGAGCCGGCAACCGAGCAGGATCGTGCCCCGCAGATTGACGAATCCGCCGACTGGCTGACCCGCACGGCGTTTTGTGCCGAGGCTCGCGAGGGGCGTTTGTACCTGTTCATGCCGCCCCTGGAGCGGGTCGAGGATTATCTGGAACTGGTCAGCGCCATCGAAGCGACAGCCGAGGAGCTGCATTGCCCGGTACTGTTGGAAGGCTACGAGCCGCCGAGCGACCCGCGCCTGAGTAACTTTCGCATCACCCCCGATCCGGGTGTGATCGAGGTTAACGTGCAGCCGTCCGCGACCTGGGATGAACTGGTCGAGCGCACCGAGTTTCTTTACGAAGAGGCGCGACAGACCCGGCTGACCACCGAGAAATTCATGATCGACGGTCGGCACACCGGCACCGGTGGTGGCAACCATTTCGTACTAGGGGGCGCAACCCCGGCCGACTCTCCCTTTCTACGGCGCCCTGACCTGCTGCGCAGTCTCATCAGCTACTGGCATAACCACCCGTCGTTGTCCTACCTGTTTTCCGGCTTGTTCATCGGCCCGACGTCCCAGGCGCCCCGGGTGGACGAAGCGCGCAACGATGCGTTGTATGAGCTGGAAATTGCCTTCGCACAAATGCCGCAACCTGGCGAAGAGTGCCCGCCCTGGCTGGTTGATCGGCTGTTGCGCAATCTGTTGATCGACGTGACCGGCAACACCCATCGTGCCGAATTTTGCATCGACAAGCTCTATTCGCCGGACGGCGCCACCGGGCGTCTCGGTCTATTGGAGCTGCGGGCTTTTGAAATGCCGCCCCACGCCCGTATGAGCCTGGCCCAGCAGCTATTGCTGCGGGCGCTGGTGGCGCGGTTCTGGCGTGAGCCCTACCTGCCTGCGAAGCTGGCGCGGTGGGGGACCGAACTGCATGACCGCTTCCTGTTGCCGCATTTTATCGAACAGGATTTTGCCGACGTCATCAATGAACTGAACGCCGCCGGTTACCCGCTGCGGGCCGAATGGTTCGCCGCGCACCTGGAGTTTCGTTTTCCCAAGGTGGGTGATTACGCGGTCAGCGGCATCGAACTGCAATTGCGCCAGGCCCTTGAACCCTGGCATGTACTGGGAGAAGAGGGGGCAGCGGGCGGCACCGTGCGGTATGTGGACTCTTCTCTTGAACGTTTGCAGGTCAAGCTTAGCGGCCTGGCGCCGCAACGGTATCTGCTGACCTGCAACGGTGTTCCGGTGCCGCTTCAAGCCACCGGCCGGGTCGGCGAATTTGTCGCCGGGGTGCGTTTTCGCGCCTGGCAACCGGCCAACTGCCTGCAGCCGACCATTGCGGTCCATGCGCCGTTGGTCTTCGATTTACTCGACACCTGGACGCAACGTTCGGTGGGGGGGTGCCAGTATCATGTGGCCCATCCGGGGGGACGTAATTACGACAGCCTGCCGGTGAATGCCAATGAGGCGGAGAGCCGGCGAATGGCGCGTTTTTTCCGTCTCGGACACACGCCTGGGAAACTTCCGATACCTCACCTGACAGTGGACGACGAGTTTCCCCTCACGCTCGATCTGCGACGTTTTTGAGAGCGCTCCCTAAGTCGTACACGACACCCGGATATTTCAACTATCCGGGTGTCATGCGCTTGCGCTAGTCTCACGTTTCATTGCTGTCTGCCGAGCTTTCCATGCCTGACCTGCTTGACCGTTACCCGCTGACGACGGGCACCTATCACGAATTGATGGACGACAGTGGCGCGGTGCGCGGGCACTGGCGCCGCCTGCTCGACCATTTGCAGCGCAGTACGCCGGCCCAACTGCTCCAGCGTCAGGCACTGTTGGCCCGGCAGATCCAGGAAAACGGTGTCACTTACAACGTCTATGCGGACCCGAAGGGCGCCGACCGGCCGTGGGAGCTGGACCTGCTGCCCCACGTGATCGATGCGCAGGAGTGGAAGCAACTGTCGGCGGGCATCGCCCAGCGTGCACGCTTGCTCAACGCAGTACTGGCCGACCTGTACGGGCCGCAACGGCTGATCAGTGAGGGGCTGCTGCCGGCGGAGCTGGTGTTCGGGCACAACAATTTTCTCTGGCCGTGCCAGGGCATCACGCCACCGGACGGCATTTTCCTGCACCTGTATGCCGTGGATCTGGCCCGTACGCCCGACGGTCGCTGGTGGGTCACGGCGGATCGGACCCAGGCGCCTTCGGGGGCCGGGTATGCGCTGGAAAATCGCATGATCGTCTCCCGGGCCTTTCCCGACTTGTATCGTGACCTGAAGGTCAAGCACCTGGCCGGTTTCTTCCGCACCTTGCAGCAAACCCTTGCGCGTCAGGCCCCCAGTGATGGCGAGTCGCCGCTGGTGGTGCTGTTGACGCCTGGACGGTTCAACGAAAGCTATTTCGAACACCTTTACCTGGCGCGCCAGCTGGGCTATCCGCTGGTGGAAGGGAGCGACCTGACCGTTCGCGACGCCACGGTGTACCTCAAGACCCTGAGCGGGCTACGACGGGTTCACGCCATCATGCGCCGGCTCGACGATGATTTCTGCGACCCGTTGGAGCTGCGCACCGATTCGGCCTTGGGTGTACCGGGATTGTTGGAGGCGGTGCGCCAGGGCCGGGTTCTGGTGGCCAATGCCTTGGGCAGCGGCGTGCTGGAATCACCGGGCTTGTTGGGCTTTTTGCCAAAGATCAGCCAGTTTCTGTTCGGTGAGGAACTGATACTGCCGTCCATCGCCACCTGGTGGTGCGGTGAGCCGCCGGTGCTGGCCCAGGCCTTGGAAAAACTGCCGCATTTGCTGATCAAACCGGCGTTTCCTTCCCAAAGTTTCAGCCCGGTATTGGGGCGCGACCTGAACGAACAACAGCGTGTACTTCTGGCCGCGCGCATGCAGGCGCGTCCCTACGCCTATGTCGCCCAGGAACTGGCGCAGCTGTCCCAGGCACCGGTCTGGCAGGCCGAAGACGGTCAGCTTCAGCCGCGGGCCATCGGCATGCGCGTGTATGCCGTTTCCGGGGAGGATGACTATCGGGTGTTGCCGGGCGGCCTGACCCGCGTGGCGGCCGAGGCCGACGCCGAAGTGGTGTCGATGCAGCGAGGCGGCGCCAGTAAGGACACCTGGGTCCTGGGCGAACAGGCGCCCAGTGGCGAACAATGGAAGGCCCAGCGAACCGTGGGCGTCCACGATCTGGTTCGGCGTGATCCCTATCTGCCGTCCCGCGTCGTGGAAAATCTGTTCTGGTTCGGTCGCTACTGCGAGCGCTGTGACGACAGTGCGCGGCTGCTGCGGATCATGCTGGCGCGCTATGTCGATGGCGACGACCCGCAAGCGCTGCAGTCGGCGGTGTCCCTGGGGGAAAGCCTGATGCTGTTGCCGGAGGAGGGCGAGCTGCCCGAGCGACTGCTGGCGGCGTTGTTGGGGGACGATTGGTCGTTCAGCCTGCGTTCCAACCTGCAGCGATTGCAGTGGGCGGCCTCCCAGGTTCGCGGCAAGCTGTCCCGGGAGAACTGGCAGGCACTGGTGGAGCTGCAGCGCGAAGCCATGGAGCTAGAAACCGCGGAGCCGGATTTCGGTGAGTTGCTGGATTTTCTCAACCGTTTGGTGATGTCCCTGGCGGCGTTGTCCGGATTCGCGTTGGACGACATGACCCGCGACGAGGGCTGGCGTTTCCTGATGATCGGTCGTCGTCTGGAGCGCCTGCAATTTCTCAGCAGCAGCCTGGCGGCGTTCCTGCGAGGCGAGGCGGTGTTCGATCAGGCGGGGCTGGACTGGTTGCTGGAACTGGGCAACAGCAGCATCACCTATCGTTCGCGTTACCTGGCGGTGGCCCAGTTGATTCCGGTGCTCGACCTGCTGTTGCTGGACGAACAAAACCCTCACGCGGTGCTCTTCCAGTTGAAACTGGTGGCCCGTACCCTCAAGCGCTTGAACGATGACTTCGGCGCGCCCAGGGAAACCGCCTTGCCAGAGCTGGTCGCTCGCCTGTCATGCTTTGACCTGCGTTGCCTGGAGAGTCCGCTGTTCGGCGAGGCCAGCCTGCGCGCAGCCCTCGATGGCTTGGCCGATCTGTTGCAGGAAGTGGCCGACGTCAGCGGCCAGGTGTCCGATCGCCTGGCCTTGCGTCATTTCGCTCACGTCGATGACGTCAGCCAGCGTACGGTGTCCGTCTGATGAGCGCTCGTTACAAGATCTTCCACGACACCCACTACCATTACGACAGCCCGGTATCCCTGGCCCAGCAGCTTGCTCACCTGTGGCCGCGCCCCTGTGAGTGGCAGCGGTGCACCGAGCAGCAGTTGTTGATCAGCCCGGAGCCGACGACCCGCCGCGATGAGCTGGATGTGTTCGGCAACCCACTGACCCGCTTGGCGTTCGAACGGCCCCATGACGAGTTGCTGGTCAACGCGCGTCTGAGCGTGGAAGTGTTGGCGCGTCCTGTGCTGGACTTCAGTTTGTCCCCTGCCTGGGAGTCAACCTGCCATGCGTTGACCTACAGCGGCCGGCCACTGGCTGCTCCATTGCTGGATGCGTGCCGCTATCGTTTCGAGTCACCCTATGTGCACCTCAAGCGCAGCTTTGTCGAGTTTTCCGAAAGCTGTTTCGCGCCGGGGCGCCCATTGATGCTCGGCGTGCGGGCGCTGATGGAGAAGATATTCGAGGAGTTCACCTTCGATGCCGAAGCCACCCAGGTGGCAACGCCGCTGGTGGAGGTGCTGGAACGGCGGCGGGGCGTTTGCCAGGACTTTGCTCACCTGATGCTGGCCTGTGTGCGCTCCCGCGGGTTGGCGGCGCGTTACGTCAGCGGCTACCTGTTGACTCAACCGCCGCCGGGTCAGCCACGGTTGATCGGTGCCGATGCCTCGCACGCCTGGATCTCGGTGTTTTGCCCGGTGCTGGGCTGGGTGGACTTCGACCCGACCAACAACGTTCAGCCGGCGCTGGAACACATCACATTGGCCTGGGGCCGGGATTTTTCCGATGTGTCGCCGTTGCGGGGAGTCATTCTGGGCGGCGGTGATCATGACCCCGAAGTGCGGGTGACGGTGATGCCGCTTGAATCGTAAACAGATCCCAGTGTGGGAACGGACTGGGCTGTGAGGGCCGGCAGCGAGGCTGCCGACCCTGGACACAGAACCGGGGGGCCGGATCAGATCATCGGGCCCTGAGGGTATCAGGCGTCGGGCGTCTGATCTTTCGGTGCATCAACATCTACGTCTGCTGCCACGTCGCCTTCGGTATCCGGGGTCAGTGCTGCTGCTTCTTCTTCAGCGGTAGCTTTCTTGCGCTGAAGCTTTTCCTCTTTCTTCTGCTCCTTGGCCAAGTCTCTCTGACGTTTGGCGAAGGAATAATTGGGTTTGGCCATGGGCGATCCTCTGGGGTCGAAGGTGAGGTTGAGCGGCGCGTATTCTGCCCTGTATCGGGGTCGAGCCGTTAGCTGGGTTTTTGTTCGGCCCACTTTGGCTGCACCGACGGTTGCCATTCGTCCAGCGCATCGAGCAGGTGGTGGGGTGATTCGCTCACTTGCAGCATGTCACGGTGGGGCCCACGGACGAAGCCTTCGCCGACGATATGATCAAGAAAACCGGTGAGTTTGCTGTAGAAACCGTTCACTTCCAGCAGCCCCAGCGGTTTGCTGTGATAGCCGAGCTGGCCCCAGGTCCAGACTTCAAACAACTCCTCCAGCGTGCCAAGGCCGCCGGGCAGGGCGATGAAGGCATCGCTGAGCTGAGCCATGCGTGCCTTGCGGGCGTGCATGCCGTCCACCACTTCCAGGCGGGTCAGGCCGCTGTGGCCGATTTCCTTGTCTTTGAGGCTCTGCGGGATGATACCGATCACTTCGCCGCCGGCCGCCAGGGCCGCATCGGCGACGATGCCCATCAAGCCGACCGCGCCGCCGCCATAGACCAGGGTCAGTTTTCGTTCTGCCAACGCACGCCCCAAGGCCTGCGCCGCTTCACGATAGGCTGGGTGGCTACCGGTGCTGGCGCCGCAAAATACACAAACAGACGCTAAAGACATGCCTTACTCCGTGGTCAGTAACTGGACCAGAGTAAAGCCTGGCTTTGGCTGCGCAAAGCAATTAAACCTCGCGCCGGGGTTTTTCGTAGGTGCCACTGGCACCGCAGGCGTAGGCGGCAAGCAAGCTGCACAGCAGGCTGTTGAGGTTCATGATGCGGTACTCCAGAGAGGTGATGGAGCTGATCATATGGCCGCCTCATACCTTTGGCTGGTTGATTATGCTCATCAGGCTGATAGCCTTAAGTTGTATACAATCTTTGACTCAGGTCATAGGAACTTGTCTGAAATTCAGGCAGTCTTCCTCATTGACGGAATTTTTCTAACCATGCCTTGGAGATTCACCATGTTTGCCAAACTTGCTGCAGTATCCCTGTTGACGCTGGCCAGCAGCCAGCTGATGGCAGCCGAGTGCAAGACCACCATCGACTCGACCGACCAGATGTCCTTCAGCACCAAGGCCATCGAGATCGACAAGAGCTGCAAGACCTTCACCGTTGAACTGACTCACTCAGGCAGCTTGCCGAAGAACGTCATGGGCCATAACTGGGTACTGAGCAAAGAGGCTGACATGCAGCCGATTGCTACCGATGGCCTGGCAGCCGGCATCGACAAGAACTACCTGAAAGAAGGCGATGCGCGCATCATCGCTCACACCAAGCTCATTGGGGCCAAGGAGAAGGACTCGGTGACTTTCGATGTATCGAAACTGAGCGCCGATGAGAAATACGGCTTCTTCTGCTCGTTCCCGGGCCACATCTCGATGATGAAAGGCACGGTTACCCTGAAGTAATCACATCAGGCATAAAAAAAGCGTCCGTTTCAGGGCGCTTTTTTGTGCCTCGCCAATAACCGCACATCCTGTGGGAGCGAGCCTGCTCGCGATGACGGCAGCACATTCAACATCAATGCAAACTGACCCACCGCTATCGCGAGCAGGCTCGCTCCCACAGGGATTGCCGGTCACNCCAATAACCGCACATCCTGTGGGAGCGAGCCTGCTCGCGATGACGGCAGCACATTCAACATCAATGCAAACTGACCCACCGCTATCGCGAGCAGGCTCGCTCCCACAGGGATTGCCGGTCACGGCGCGTACGGCATCACCCGCTTGTGCTCGGTCTTGCGATAGGTCTCGCAAATGATTCGAGCGGCTTCTTCGCGCACCGGCAGCCCATGCAGGAACGCATCGATCTCGCCATAGGTCACGCCGTGGGCGGCTTCGTCGGGCTTGCCGGGCGACAGGTCCTCAAGGTCGGCAGTGGGGACTTTTTCCACCAGCGATTCCGGCGCGCCGAAGTCTCGGGCAATAGCCCGGACCTGGTTTTTCACCAGGCCGCTCAACGGGGCCAGGTCACAGGCGCCGTCACCGAACTTGGTGAAGAAACCCATCACGGCTTCGGCCGCATGGTCGGTGCCGATGACCAGGCCTTGCTCGGCACCGGCGATGGTGTACTGCGCCACCATGCGCATCCGCGCCTTGGTATTGCCCAGCACGAAATCCCGGGAGCCCGGCCCTTTGCCTTCGAACGCCAGCACTTCCTTGGCCAGTGCCTTGACTGCCGGACCGATGTTGACGGTATGGCGCTCGTCCGGCTCGATGAAGTCCACGCAGGCCTGGGCTTCATGTTCGTCGAACTGGGTTTCGTACGGCAGACGCACGGCAATGAACTTGTAGGCGGCGTTGCCGGTTTTCTCCCGCAGTTCACGCGCTGCGCGTTGGGCCAGCAGGCCGGCGGTCAGCGAATCGACCCCGCCGCTGATGCCCAGTACGAGGGTCTTGAGTCCGGAGTTGACCAGACAATCCTGGATAAAGCCCACCCGACGAGCGACTTCGGCCTTGAGGGCAGCGTCATCGGCGAACGGTGGCTGAACCTTGAGCTGTTCAGCAATCTCACGCTGTACGGCTTGCATGAATTCACTCCTTGCTTGGTGTGTCAAAGGGCGGCAGGTACTTGGAAAACGTGTCGCATGTAGGCGACGAAATTCGGGTCTTTGCAGTGGGTCTTGCCGGGCTCGTCTGAAATCTTGGCCACGGGTTGCCCGTCACAGCTGATCATTTTAAGCACGATGCTCATCGGCTCCACACCCGGGATGTCACACGTCAGGTTGGTGCCGATACCGAAGCTGACATTAATGCGACCACGCAATGCCCGAAAAATCTCCAGGCATTTGGGCAGTGTCAGGCTATCGGAGAACACCAGTGTCTTGCTCATCGGGTCGATACCGAGCTTGTGGTAGTGAGCAATGGCTTTTTCGGCCCAGATGACCGGGTCCCCGGAGTCATGGCGCAAGCCGTCGAACAGCTTGGCGAAGAACAGATCGAAGTCCTTGAGGAAAGCGTCCATGGTGATGCAATCGGTCAGTGCGATTCCCAGCAGGCCCCGGTACTCACGCACCCAGCAATCGAGGGCGGCGATCTGACTGTCGATCAGCCGCGGGCCCAGTTGCTGATGGGCCATGATCCATTCGTGGGCCATGGTGCCCAGGGGTTTCATGTCCAGCTCGCGGGACAGGTGCACATTGCTGGTACCGACGAAGCGTCCAGGGAAATCGTGCTTGAGCACGTTGACGACTTCTTCCTGGACGCGATAGGAAAACCGCCGGCGGGTGCCGAAGTCCGCGACCTGCAGTTCGGATAACTCGTCGGCGCTGGCGTTGGCGGTCAGCCAGTCGAACTTGCGATACAGCTGTTCGCGCGCCTGCTCCAGAACGATCTCGCGGTAGCGATAGCGATTACGTACCTCGCTGACGATGGCCAGCAGCGGCACTTCGAACAGAATCACATGCAACCATGGCCCACGCAGGCGGATAAACAGCTCGCCGTTCTCGATACCGGTGTGCACATAGCGCAGATTGAAACGGAACAGGCCCAGAAAACGCAGGAAATCGGGTTTGAGGAAGCTGATGCGCTCCAGGAAGCCCAACTGGTCGACGCTCAGACTCAGCTCGGCCAGGCGTTCGATCTGAAAGCGGATCTCTGCCAGATACGGGCGCAGGTCTTCGCTGTTGCGGCAGCGAAACTCCCATTCGACTTCGACGTTGGGGTAGTTGTGCAGCACCGCCTGCATCATCGTCAGTTTGTAGAAGTCGGTGTCGAGCAGGTTCTGCACGATGCGATCGGCAAATACACTCTCGCTCATGGCGGGAATCTCCAGACAGGCCGCTGCGGCGGGCAGCGGGGTGCAGCGGTTGGTGGTGAAGGGGCTAGTGGCGCATAACCGTGGTGAGTATTGCCAGCGATTTTTTAGCAACAGGTACCCCGCTGGAGTGTCTGGATAGGCCAACGGGCCTCATCGCGGGTAAGCTCAAGGTGCCATCGAAACCTCGTTCTGCTCCAGCATCCACTCCACAAAAAGCCTGACCTTGGGCACTTCCGCCGAATGTTCAGGATAGGCCAGGTAATAGGCATCGGTACTGGGCATCGCATAGTGCCAGGGGATCACCAGCTTGCCGTCAGCCAGTTCTTCTTCCACCAGAAACCGCGGCAGCAGGGCGACGCCGCAGCCAACCTGGGCGGCGCGGATGCACATGTAGAACGTTTCGAAGCGCGGCCCGTGGTAGCTGTGTTCGGTGTGATAACCCTGGCTGGCGAACCAGTCGTGCCAGGCCTGGGGGCGTGAGGCGTTTTGCAGCAGCACCAGATCGGTCAGTTGCGTCGGGTCGCTGAAGGGCTGGGCCGGCAGATTGCCAGGCGCGCAGACCGGCACCAGTTCTTCGCCGAACAGTTTCAGGGATTCGGCGCCGGGCCGTGAGCCCTGGCCGAAATAGAACGCCAGGTCGCTGCGCCCCTGAAGCAAGTCGTCGGCCTCCTGCTCGCTGCACAGGTCCAGATGAATTTTCGGGTGCCGCAGGCGCCAGCCTTTGAGCCGTGGGACCAGCCAGCGAGCTCCGAAGGTTGGCGGTGTGGAAACCCGTAGGACTTCGGTATCGCCGCCGTAGGAGCGCAAGTAGTGGGTCGACATCTCCACCTGCGTAAGGATTTTTCGTACCTCCCCCAGGTACAAATCCCCGGCCGGTGTCAGCTGCAAGCGTCGACGTACGCGGCGAAACAGCAAATGCTGTAGCAGTTCCTCCAACTGTGCGACCTGTTTGCTGACGGCGCTCTGAGTCAGGTTCAGCTCTTCGGCGGCGCGAGTGAAGCTCAGGTGTCGGGTCACCGCTTCGAAGCACTGTAGCGCCGTGATCGACGGCAAATAGCGTTTATTGATCATGATGAGGCCTTATTTCTTGTGGCGCTGCTTATCCGGTCATGGCCAGCATGAATAAACGGAATGATATCTCGCTTAAAGGTCGTTTGTTGGCAAGTCTCGGGCCAGCTACAACTACAGGTCTGATCAGCCGTGATCGTCCGGCTGCCAATTCTTTGTCTTTTGTTTGAGGAATTAACCATGGTTGCTGCATTGCTTGATCGTCTGGGTGTTGAACCGGCCTTGTACCAGAGCGGCACACAACCGGTGCATTCGCCCATCGACGGCAGTCGCATCGGCGCCGTGAACTGGGAGGGCGCCGCAGAGGTTGAGCAGCAGGTCAGCCGCGCCGAGCATGCGTTCGACCTGTGGCGCCAGGTGCCGGCCCCTCGCCGCGGCGAGCTGGTACGTCAATTCGGTGACCTGCTGCGCGAGTACAAGGCCGACCTCGGCGAGCTGGTGTCCTGGGAAGCCGGCAAGATCACCCAGGAAGGTTTGGGTGAAGTGCAAGAGATGATCGACATCTGCGACTTCGCGGTCGGTCTGTCCCGTCAGCTGTACGGCCTGACCATCGCCTCCGAGCGTCCGGGCCACCACATGCGTGAATCCTGGCATCCGCTGGGCGTGGTCGGCGTGATCAGCGCTTTCAACTTCCCCGTGGCGGTCTGGGCCTGGAACACCACGCTGGCCCTGGTTTGCGGCAATGCGGTGATCTGGAAACCCTCGGAAAAGACCCCGCTCACCGCCCTGGCCTGCCAGGCGTTGTTCGAACGTGTGCTGAAGAACTTCAGCGATGCGCCACCGTACCTCAGTCAAGTGATCATCGGCGGTCGCGATGCCGGCGAAGCGCTGGTGGACGATCCGCGCGTCGCGTTGATCAGCGCCACCGGCAGCACCCGCATGGGTCGTGAAGTGGCGCCGAAAGTCGCCGCGCGCTTTGCCCGCAGCATCCTCGAACTGGGTGGCAACAATGCGATGATCCTGGCCCCCAGCGCCGATCTGGACATGGCCGTGCGCGCCATCCTGTTCAGCGCCGTCGGCACCGCCGGCCAACGTTGCACGACGCTGCGCCGCCTGATTGCCCATGAGTCAGTGAAAGAAGAGATCGTCAGCCGGCTCAAGGCCGCTTATTCGAAAGTGCGCATCGGCCATCCGCTGGAAGGCAACCTGGTCGGGCCGCTGATCGACAAGCAGAGCTTCGAAAACATGCAGGATGCACTGGAGCAGGCCTTGAGCGAAGGCGGGCGAGTATTTGGTGGCAAACGCCAGCTTGAAGACCAGTTCCCGAATGCCTACTACGTATCGCCGGCCGTCGTCGAGATGCCGGAGCAGAGCGATGTGGTGTGCCACGAAACCTTCGCCCCGATCCTTTATGTGGTCGGCTACAAGGATTTTGCCCAGGCCCTGCAACTCAATAACGCGGTGCCTCAAGGCCTGTCGTCCTGCATCTTCACCACGGACGTGCGTGAAGCCGAGCAATTCATGTCAGCAGTGGGCAGCGACTGCGGCATCGCCAACGTCAACATCGGCCCGAGCGGCGCGGAAATCGGCGGCGCGTTCGGCGGCGAGAAAGAGACTGGCGGCGGACGTGAGTCAGGCTCCGATGCATGGCGCGGTTACATGCGTCGCCAGACCAACACCGTGAACTACTCGCTGGAGCTGCCGTTGGCGCAGGGGATTACTTTCGACTGAGAAACTGGATCTTCGACCGATGAAGATCCCCTGTGGGAGCGAGCTTGCTCGCGAAAGCGGACTGTCATTCAACATCAATGTCGACTGGTCTGCCGCCTTCGCGAGCAAGCTCGCTCCCACAATTGAACTGTGCAGTGGTTGGGTTTCATTTCCGGAGTCTGGCAATGCCGTTACGCGAAGAATGTCTGTGGGAAAAACTGACGCCGCAAAGACCTGAAAATACCGCCCTCACCGGCGAAATCACGGTGGATGTCTGCGTGATCGGCGCAGGTTTTACCGGTTTGTCGGCGGCGGTGCATTTGCTCGAACAAGGCAAGCGCGTGGCTGTGCTGGAGGCCCATCGGGCCGGGCATGGTGGGTCGGGGCGCAATGTCGGATTGGTCAACGCCGGCTTGTGGATCCCGCCGGATGAGATAGAAGCCGGCTTCGGCGAAGCGGTGGGCAGCCAGCTCAATCGTATGCTCGGGGCGGCGCCGGCGCTGGTGTTCAGCCTCGTCGATAAATACAACATTGATTGCCAGCTGCGACGCGAAGGCACGCTGCACATGGCTCACAACGCCAGGGGCGAAGCGGACCTGCGCAGTCGTGAAGAACAATGGAAGCGCCGTGGCGCCCCGGTGGAGTTGCTCACCGGCCAGGCGTGTGCCCAGGCCACGGGCACCTCGAAAATCGCTGCGGCATTGCTCGACCGGCGTGCCGGCACGCTCAATCCGATGGCCTACACCAGTGGGCTGGCCAAGGCTGCCAGCGACCTTGGTGGCCAGTTGTTTGATCATTCCCCCGTCACGCGCCTGGAACGCCAGGGCCAGCGCTGGTCGGTGCAAACTGCCCAGGGTTCGGTACTGGCCGAGCAAGTGGTGATCGCGTCCAATGCCTACACCGAAGGTGACTGGACCGAGCTGCGGCGCAATTTCTTTCCCGGTTACTACTATCAGGTTGCTTCCGCTCCGCTGACCGACGAAGCGGCGCAGCGCATCCTGCCAGGCGGCCAGGGCTCGTGGGACACCCGCCAGGTACTGAGCAGCATTCGTCGGGACAAGGACGGGCGTCTGTTGCTGGGCAGCCTGGGTAATGGCAATCGCAAACCCACCTGGTTCCTCAAGGCGTGGGCCGACCGGGTGCAACAGCACTATTTCCCTTACCTCAAGCCGGTGGAATGGGAATGCACCTGGACCGGATGTATCGCCTTCACCCCCGATCACCTGATGCGCCTGTTCGAGCCGGCCCCCGGTCTGGTGGCCGTGACGGGTTACAACGGCCGCGGCGTGACGACTGGCACAGTAGTGGGCAAAGCCTTTGCCGACTATCTGTGTCACGGCGACGCCAGCACGCTGCCGATTCCCTTCGCCGCCATGCGGCCACTGGCCGGGACAGGCTTGCGCAGCTGCTTGTATGAAGCGGGTTTTTCGCTGTATCACGCCGGCCAGTGCCTGCGAATTGTGATCTGAATGTTGAAAAATGTTGCCGCAGCGCTCGTTTTCCACCACAACGTCTAGCCTGTTATGGTGCGGGTTGTAGCAGTTGTGCACCGCCAGTGTGCAGTTCGGTGACGCGGGTTGTTACAGGTGGGTTGCACGTCGTTTCGTGTGATGGTTGCAATGATGGCTCAGGGAGGGTTGTACCCATTTGGTTCTATGGTTGTACCTTGTGCGGTTTAGACGGTTGCACGCCCAATAAAAAAGGGCTCGAAACAGTCGAAATAACAATAAAGCAGCGACTTTTTTAAGAATAAAAAACCGATGGCACGGCGCTTGCTCTGAGCTTTTCAGTGAAGTCGCAGTGCCAACTAAAAAAAACCTTGGAGCACCACCTCATGTCCCAGACGTTTTACAAGAAAGGCTTTCTGGCCCTCGCAGTGGCAGCTGCGCTGGGTGTTTCTGCGTTTGCTCAGGCCGACGTCAAGATCGGCGTAGCGGGTCCGATGACCGGTGCCAACGCGGCATTTGGCGAGCAGTACATGAAAGGCGCACAAGCGGCGGCAGACGAGATCAATGCCAAGGGTGGCGTGAACGGCGAGAAAATCGTTCTGGTACAGGGCGACGACGCCTGCGAACCGAAGCAGGCCGTGGCCGTGGCCAACCGCTTTGTCGATCAGGACAAGGTTCTTGGCGTGGTCGGTCACTTCTGTTCCTCGTCCACCATCCCGGCGTCCGAGGTCTACGGCGATGCCGGCATCATCTCCATCACTCCGGGTTCCACCAACCCGCAGGTCACCGAGCGCGGCCTGAGCGCGATGTTCCGTATGTGCGGTCGTGACGACCAGCAGGGCATCGTCGCCGGCGACTACATCGTTGACGTGCTCAAGGGCAAGAAAGTCGTCGTCCTGCACGACAAGGACACCTACGGCCAAGGCCTGGCGGATGCTACCAAGGCGCAGTTGGCCAAGCGTGGCGTGGAGCCGGTGCTGTACGAAGGCCTGACCCGTGGCGAGAAAGACTTCAGCGCCGTGGTCACCAAGATCCGTGCGGCCGGTGCCGACGTGGTCTACTTCGGCGGTCTGCACCCGGAAGCCGGCCCACTGGTCCGCCAGTTGCGTGAGCAAGGCCTCAAGGACGTGAAATTCATGTCCGACGACGGCATCGTCACCGACGAACTGGTCACCACCGCCGGCGGCCCGCAATACGTGGATGGTGTGTACATGACCTTCGGCGCCGACCCACGCCTGCTGCCAGACAGCAAGGCCGTGGTGGACGCGTTCCGTGCCAAGGGCACCGAGCCGGAAGGCTACACCCTGTACGCCTACGCCTCGGTCCAGGCCCTGGCGGCGGGTTTCAACGGCGCCAAGAAAAATGACGGCGAAGCCGCGGCCGAATGGCTCAAGGCCAATCCGGTCCAGACCGTGATGGGCAAGAAGGAGTGGGACTCCAAGGGCGACCTGAAAGTCTCCGACTACGTGGTTTACCAGTGGGACAAGGACGGCAAATACCATCAGTTGGAAAAACAGAAGTGACATGAACGGCTGAATCGCCCGGCGCCCCTGGTGCCGGGCGGTTTACCCGTGTTCATGCAGTACCTGTCTTTTCTCCCGAGAGCTGCGCGCACATCGTGCAGCGTCGGCGGCTGAACCCCGGTCCGTCGCAGCGGTGTGCGTGCAGTCTCTCAAATGCGTGAGATTGCGTTATGGATGGTATTTTCCTGCAGCAACTGATCAATGGCCTGACCCTCGGGTCGGTCTATGGTCTGATCGCCATCGGCTACACAATGGTCTACGGCATCATCGGCATGATCAACTTCGCCCACGGCGAGGTTTACATGATCTCTGCGTACCTCGCGGCGATCAGTCTGGCTCTGCTGGCCTGGTTCGGTATCGAATCCTTCCCCCTCATGATTCTCGGCACGCTGGTGTTCACCGTGGTGGTGACCGGCGTCTACGGCTGGGTGATCGAGCGCGTCGCCTACAAACCCCTGCGTAACTCCACTCGCCTGGCACCGCTGATCAGTGCCATCGGCATTTCGCTGATCCTGCAGAACTATGCCCAGATCAGCCAGGGCGCTCGCCAACAGGGCGTGCCCACGTTGCTCGAAGGCGCCATGCGCGTGGACATCGGCAGCGGCTTCGTCCAGCTGACCTACACCAAGATCTTCATCCTGGTCGCCGCATTCGCCGGGATGGCCTTGCTGACCTACATCATCAAGTACACCAAGCTCGGCCGTATGTGCCGCGCGACCCAGCAAGACCGCAAGATGGCCTCCATCCTCGGGATCAACACCGACCGGGTGATTTCCTATGTGTTCGTCATCGGTGCGGCCATGGCGGCCCTGGCCGGTGTGCTGATCACCATGAACTACGGCACCTTCGACTTCTATGCCGGCTTCATCATCGGCATCAAGGCGTTCACCGCGGCGGTACTCGGCGGCATCGGTTCCCTGCCTGGGGCGATGCTGGGCGGGATCATCCTCGGCATCTCCGAGTCGCTGTTCGCCGGTCTGATCAACTCTGACTACAAAGACGTGTTCAGTTTCTCGCTGCTGGTGCTGATTCTGATTTTCCGTCCCCAAGGCCTGTTGGGTCGCCCACACGTGGCGAAGGTATAAGTATGTCTGCTGCCAATAAACCGATTGATATCAAAAAGAGCGTCATCGACGCGATCCTGGCCGGCCTGATCTCGCTGATCGTGTTCGGGCCGATTGTCGGCGTGGTGCTCGACGGCTACAGCTTCAACCTGCAACCGGCCCGCGTGGGCTGGCTGGTGGCGATCGTGATGGTCGGGCGCTTTGCCTTGAGCCTGTTTCTGCAAACCCCCAAGGGTCTGAAGATTCTCCAGGGGTTCGAAAGCACCAGTTCCGGCGTGCATGTGCTGCCGCCAGACTACAAGTCGCGCCTGCGCTGGATCATCCCGGCGTTGATCGTGATTGCCATCGTGTTCCCGTTTTTTGCCAACAAATACGTGCTCACGGTGGTCATCCTCGGGCTGATTTATGTATTGCTGGGCCTGGGCCTGAACATCGTGGTCGGCCTGGCCGGGCTGCTTGACCTGGGTTACGTGGCGTTCTATGCCATCGGCGCTTATGGCCTGGCGCTGGGTTACCAATACCTGGGCCTGGGGTTCTGGACGGTGCTGCCGCTGGCGGCGATTGCGGCGGCGATGGCCGGGTGCATATTGGGATTCCCGGTGTTGCGAATGCACGGTGACTACCTGGCCATCGTGACCCTGGGTTTTGGCGAGATCATCCGGCTGGTGCTCAACAACTGGCTGTCGTTTACCGGCGGGCCGAATGGCATGCCGGTGCCGTCGCCGACCTTCTTCGGCCTGGAGTTCGGCCGGCGAGCGAAGGAGGGCGGGGTGCCGTTCCACGAGTTCTTCGGCATGGCCTACAACCCCAACGTCAAATTCCTGTTCATCTACATCGTCCTGTTCATCACCGTGCTGCTGGTGCTCTACGTCAAGCATCGCTTGACCCGCATGCCGGTCGGTCGCGCCTGGGAAGCCTTGCGCGAAGACGAGATCGCCTGCCGCTCCATGGGCCTGAACCATGTGCTGGTCAAGCTCTCGGCGTTCACCATTGGTGCTTCCACGGCGGGCCTGGCAGGCGTGTTCTTTGCCAGTTACCAGGGCTTCGTCAACCCCTCGTCGTTCACCTTCTTCGAGTCGGCGCTGATTCTGGCGATCGTGGTACTGGGCGGCATGGGGTCGACAGTGGGCGTGGTCATCGCTGCATTTGTCCTCACCGTGGCGCCGGAGTTGCTGCGCAGCTTCTCGGAATACCGGGTGCTGCTGTTCGGCGTGCTGATGGTGTTGATGATGATCTGGCGCCCGCGCGGCCTGATTCGCATCAGTCGTACCGGGGTGACGCCGCGTAAGGGAGTAGCGCCATGAGCGAAGTCGTGCTTACCGTTGAAAACCTGATGATGCAATTCGGTGGGATCAAGGCCCTCAGCGACGTCAGCCTGCAAGTCAAGCGCAACTCGATCTTCGCCCTGATCGGCCCCAACGGTGCGGGCAAGACCACGGTGTTCAACTGCCTGACCGGTTTCTACAAGGCCACGGGCGGCAAAATCGAGCTCAATGTGCGCGGCGAGCGGACCGATGTCATCAAGCTGTTGGGCGAACCGTTTCGTCCCACTGACTTCGTGTCCCCCAAATCCTTCGCCAGCCGGGTGTTCTACAAGATGTTCGGCGGCACCCACCTGGTGAACCGTGCAGGCCTGGCGCGGACCTTCCAGAACATTCGCCTGTTCAAGGAAATGTCCGTGCTGGAGAACCTGTTGGTGGCTCAGCACATGTGGGTCAATCGCAGTCTGGTGGCGGGCGTGCTCAACACCAAGGGTTACCGCCAGGCAGAAAGCGATGCCTTGGACCACGCCTTCTACTGGCTGGAAGTGGTGGACCTGGTGGATTGCGCCAACCGGCTGGCGGGCGAACTTTCCTATGGCCAGCAACGGCGCTTGGAAATTGCCCGGGCCATGTGCACCCGCCCGCAGATCATCTGTCTCGACGAACCGGCCGCCGGCCTAAACCCTCAGGAAACCGAAGCGCTGAGCGCGATGATCCGGCTGCTGCGCGACGAGCACGATCTGACCGTGGTGCTGATCGAACACGACATGGGCATGGTAATGAGCATTTCCGACCACATCGTGGTGCTGGACCACGGCAACGTGATCGCCGAGGGCGGTCCCGAGGCGATTCGCAACGATCCGAAGGTGATCGCAGCCTACCTGGGTGCCGATGAAGAGGAGCTGGTATGAGTGGACCTATCCTCGAACTCAAGGAGCTGGACGTATTCTACGGGCCGATCCAGGCCCTGAAAAAAGTCTCGATGCACATTGGGGAAGGTGAAACCGTCAGCCTGATTGGCTCCAACGGTGCAGGCAAGTCCACGTTGCTGATGTCGATTTTCGGCCAGCCGCGGGCGGCGAGTGGGCAAATTATCTACCAGGGCGTGGACATCACGCACAAATCGTCCCACTACATCGCCTCCAACGGCATCGCGCAATCGCCGGAAGGACGGCGGGTATTCCCTGACATGACTGTTGAGGAAAACCTGTTGATGGGCACCATTCCCATCGGTGACAAGCACGCCAGCGAAGACATGCAGCGCATGTTCGAGCTGTTCCCGCGGCTCAAGGAGCGGCGCAACCAGCGGGCCATGACCATGTCCGGCGGCGAGCAGCAGATGCTCGCCATCGCCCGGGCGCTGATGAGCCGGCCCAAGTTGTTGCTGCTCGATGAACCCAGCCTGGGACTGGCGCCGATCGTGGTCAAACAGATCTTCGCCACCTTGCGGGAACTGGCGTCCACCGGCATGACGATCTTTCTGGTGGAGCAGAACGCCAACCACGCCCTCAGGCTGTCGGACCGGGCCTATGTGATGGTCAACGGTGAAATCCGCCTGACCGGCACCGGCAAGGAACTGCTGGTCAACGAAGAGGTGCGCAACGCGTATCTGGGCGGCCATTGACACAAGGCCAGCCATGAAAAAACCGGCGATTGAATCGCCGGTTTTTTTATCTTTCAAATCCACCACCATTCCCCCTGTGGGAGCGAGCCTGCTCGCGATGGCGCCGGACCATCCAACCTCTCTGTATCGGACATGCCCCCCATCGCGAGCAGGCTCGCTCCCACAGGGTTTGGTGCTGTGCCCGAGAATTGTGGACAACAATCCTGAGCCCCTGCGAAACCGCGACATAAAGTCGCCGCAAACAGTTGTTTTGTCACGGTTTTGACTTGTCCCCGTTTGCTGTGGAACCGGCTGTGGGTAAGGTGGGAGTAGCTGGCTGTAAGCCTCTAAATACGTGGCTTTCAGGCGTGTGGTTGTTTTTTGATCAGAGGATTTCGGTCAAGCGGGTACGAGGGTTGTCAACACTTTTATGAGGGTCGCCGAAGGCTTGGAAATCTGTGCGCAAGCCTGTGGATAAGTCTGTGATTAAACTCTGGAAAGACCGCGCTGAGGGCCGAATTTGCTGGCTTGAAGCCATCGTTCTTTTTACCGTCGGCTTATAGCAGATAAGTCGATCTGCACAACCTGCATTGCAGGGTCAAGGGAAAAAATTTTCCAAATCCCTCGCAAAGCCTTATGCACAGCGGCTTGGGGAGTTTGCACTTGCCCCCGATTGCTGTGGACCCGCCTGTGGATAAGGTGCGGGCAACCGCCTGTGGCCCTTGTTTCATAAGGCCTGGCGCCGATTGGTTGTTTTATGATCAATGCTCGAATGAAACCTCGCTTCCAGAAGTCTTGCCCATGCTGTGCCAGGCCGGGCATGCTGTGGGCCGATTTCCATTCATTGGCTGTTTTGAGCCCCAAGGAGAACACGATGTCCAACACCCTGTTTATTACCGGCGCAACGTCCGGTTTCGGTGAAGCCTGTGCCCGTCGTTTTGCCGAAGCAGGCTGGAAACTGGTGCTGACCGGTCGTCGTGAAGAACGCCTCACTGCCCTGTGCGCCGAGTTGTCGAAGCAGACTGAAGTCCATGGTCTGGTGCTTGATGTGCGTGACCGCACAGCCATGGAGGAGGCGATCGCCAACCTGCCACCGTCCTTCGCCAAGTTGCGGGGCTTGATCAACAACGCCGGTCTGGCGCTGGGCGTTGATCCCGCGCCCAAGTGCGACCTCGATGACTGGGACACGATGGTCGATACCAACGTGAAAGGTTTGATCTACAGCACCCGCCTGCTGTTGCCGCGGCTGATCGCTCATGGCCGTGGTGCCGGGATCGTCAACCTGGGGTCCATCGCCGGCAACTATCCGTACCCTGGCAGCCACGTGTACGGGGCGAGCAAGGCGTTCGTCAAACAGTTCTCCCTGAACCTGCGTTGCGATCTGCAAGGCACTGGCGTGCGGGTAAGCAACATTGAGCCGGGTCTGTGCGAGAGCGAGTTTTCCCTGGTGCGCTTTGCGGGTGACCAGGAACGCTACAACGCGACCTATGCCGGGGCCGAGCCGATCCAGCCGCAGGATATCGCCGACACCATTTTCTGGGTGCTCAACACTCCGGCCCACATCAATATCAACAGTCTGGAATTGATGCCTGTGAGCCAGACCTGGGCCGGGTTTGCCATTGAGCGCAACAAGGCGTAAGACCGCGTTATCGTTCATCGCGGGCAAGCCTTGCTCCCACAGGGATTTGGCCGACCTTGCCCCCATAGATGAGCCAACTCTGTGGGAGCAAGGCTTGCCCGCGATAGCGATTTACCGGTCAGGCCAGATAATCAGCCAGCCCGCGATAGCAGGTCAGCAGGTGATACGGCGTGGTCGATGGCATGTCCTGGCGGCTGACAGTGCCGTCGGCGTCCAGGCATTCGTTCCAGCCGTTGGCATGCAGGAAGTGCTGCTGCAACGCCCGTAGTTGATGCAGCAATGCGCCCTGATTGCCCGGGCGTAATGTCAGTGCCCGCAAATATTCCGCCTGAGCCCAGATGCGCTGGGTGGCGTCCCGCGGTACCTGTGATCCCAGGCTCAGCATGGCGCACACCGCGCCGGACTGCGGGCTCACGCCTTGCTGTTCGGTACGGCTGAAGCTGCTATCAAGGGCTGTGTGCAACTTGCCGCCGCGCAACAGGGGCGATGAGGCCAGCAAGTAATACCACTCGAACTGATGGCCTGGCTCAAACCAGTTATCCACAGCCTTGACCGGTTTCTCCATCATGACGCGCTGCTGCGGGTCGATGAAGTGCTTGAACATGGCATCGCACAGGGCCAGCAATGCCTGGCGCACGTTGATGTCGTCGCGAACCGAGAGGGTGGCGAGGAAGGCTTCGGCCAGGTGCATCAACGGGTTTTGCAGCGGGCCGGATGCGCGGGTCGACCAATCGCGTCCCAGGCTGGCCTCGTAAAGGCCGTCTCCGGTCGCAAAGCGCCGGGCGATGACTTCCAGGGCCGCGTTGAGTACCGACTCCACCAGCGGCTCGCGGACCTTGCTCCAGTAATGGGCACAGGCAAACAGGATGAAAGCGTGGGTGTAGAGGTCTTTGCCGGTGTCCAGCGGTACGCCTTGGGGGTCAATGCTGTAGAACCAGCCACCATGTTCGCCATCATGGAAGTGCCGCTGCAGCGAGCGGAACAGTGCGCCAGCCCGTTCTTCGGCCTGTGGCGCTTCGCCGATCAGGCTGGCGAACACGTATAGCTGCCGCGCACAGGCCATCGCCCGGTAGCGCTGGGGCTCGAGCGGCTTGTGCCGGGTATCGAGGGATTCATAGGGCAGCGCCAGCTCGGCATTCCATCCCGGGCCTTGCCACATCGGCACGATCACGTCGTGAAAGTGCTGACGTACCGTGGCGAACAGGGCAGTCAGTTCAGGTGCAGGAGCGGGGCGGGAAGCATCGGGCATTGGTGGACGTCGTCACGGCTGGAGGGGTGATTGCGCGACATGGTAGCAGAGTGGCAAGTTCGAGAGAGGCGAGGCCTTCCAGTCTGTCAGCGCGAGCAGGCTCGCCCCCACATTTATTGGCGTACGCCATACCCTGTGGGAGCGAGCCTGCTCGCGATTAGCCTTGATGGGTGCTGAAAATCAACCCGCCAACAACCACACTCCAGCCGCCGCCGAACCCGCTCCGGCCAGACGCACCAGAGGGGCGGCCGCTTGCGGCAAGACGCGAACCACGGCGTAGCCTGCGCCATGCAACGCCGCCGTCGCCGCGACAAAACCGGCCGCATAAGCCCAAGGGCTTGTCATGTCCGGCAGTTCCAGACCATGGGCCACGCCATGGAACAGCGCGAACACCGCCGTCGCGCCAATCGCCAGGCTCAGCGGCGGGCGCACCGCCAGTGCCACCGCCAGGCCCAAGGCCAGCACCGAGGCGGCAATCCCGCTTTCCAGCGCAGGCAGGTCCAGGCCTTCAAAGCCCAGCAAACCGCCGATCAGCATGCTGACGACGAAGGTGCACGGCAGCGCCCAGCGCGCCGCGCCTTGTTGTTGGGCGGCCCACAAGCCGACCGCCAGCATGGCCAGCAGATGATCCAGCCCGCCGATGGGGTGACCGAGGCCGGCCATCAGGCCGTTATCGCCATGGCCAGGGTGAGCAAAGGCCAAGGCCGGGGTCAGCAACAGGGCGAGGGCGCCAAGCAGGCGTTTGAATGTCATGGATAAGCTTCCTTGTTGAGCGTGTGAACAGTTGAAGTTGAAAATCAGGCGGCGGTCAGCAGGCCCTGGCGTTCGATGAAGGCGATGATCTGCTCCAGGCCCTGGCCGGTTTTCTGGTTGCTGAACACGAACGGCTTGCCGTTGCGCATCCGACGGGTGTCGCTGTCCATCATTTCCAGGGACGCACCCACCAGTGGCGCCAGGTCGATTTTGTTGATCACCAGCAGGTCGGATTTACAGATGCCCGGCCCGCCTTTGCGCGGCAGCTTGTCGCCGGCCGAGACATCGATCACATAAATGGTCAGGTCCGAAAGCTCTGGGCTGAAGGTCGCCGAAAGGTTATCGCCGCCCGATTCCACCAGGATCAGATCCAGCCCCGGAAACCGTCGGTTCAATTGATCCACGGCCTCAAGGTTGATCGAGGCGTCTTCGCGGATCGCCGTGTGCGGGCAACCGCCGGTTTCCACGCCGATGATCCGCTCCGGCGCCAAGGCTTCGTTACGCACCAGAAAATCGGCATCTTCACGGGTGTAGATGTCGTTGGTGACCACCGCCAGGTTGTAGCGTTCACGCAGGGCCAGGCACAGGGCCAGGGTCAGGGCGGTTTTGCCGGAGCCTACCGGGCCGCCGATACCGACGCGCAGAGGTTGTGTATTCATGAGGGTCTCCTAGGAACGGAACAGGCGGCTGTACTGGCGCTCATGGGCCATGCACGCCAGGGACAGGCCAAACGTGGCGCTGCCGTAATGGTCGGGATCAATGTTCGAGGCGTTGTGTTGAGCCTGTTGCAGCAGTGGCAGCAGTTCGCTGGTCAGGCGCTGGGCGGCTTGCTGGCCCAGGGGCAGGGTCTTCATCAGGACGGCCAACTGGTTTTCCAGCCAGCTCCATAACCAGGCGGCCAGGGCGTCCTGGGGGCTGATGTTCCAGGCGCGGGCGGCCAAGGCCCAGCCCAGGGCCAGGTGCGGTTCAGTACGTTGTTCAAGAAAGCGCCGTGCCGCGGCATCGAGTTCCGGCAGGCCGCCCAGCAACTGCTGCAACGAATAACCCATCTGCCGACTTTCCTGATGCAGCTCGCGGGTTTCCCGGCTGGCGCGGTGTTCCTCGCAGTGTTGCAGCAAGGCGTCCCAGTCGTCGGCGGCGGCGGCGGTGCAGTGGGCCAGTAGCAAAGGCGCCTCGAAGCGTGCCAGGTTCAACAGCAACTGATCGCTGATCCAGCGACGGGCGTCGTCGCAGGTTTTGACTTGACCGTTATCCACCGCCATCTCCAATCCCTGGGAATAGCTGTAGCCGCCGATCGGCAATTGCGGGCTGGCCAGACGCAGCAGCGCCCACGCCGGGTTCATGTGCGTACGCCGAACTGATGCAGGCGTGGCGCGTAGTTGAAATCTTCGTCGCCGTGTCGGGAATGATGATGGCCGCCGCCATACGCGCCGTGTTCCGGTTGGAACGGCGCCTCTATGTTTTCGGCGCTGGCACCTAGTTGCTCGAGCATCGCCTTGAGCACGTAATCGTCCAGCAGGCGCAGCCAGCCATCGCCCACTTGCAGGGCGACATGGCGATTGCCCAGGTGATAGGCCGCGCGGGTCAGTTCAAATGCATTGGCGCAGGTGACATGCAGCAATTGTTCGGGGCGGGCGCAGACGCGCACGATGCGTCCGTCTTCAGCTTGCAGGCATTCGCCGTCGTATAACGGCGGCTGACCTCGCTCAAGGAACAACCCCACATCTTCACCCTCGGCACTGAAACAGCGCAGGCGGCTTTTGCTGCGGGCGTCGAAGGTCAGGTGCAGCTCGGCGTCCCAGCGGGGTTGAGTGTCGATTCTGCGATGAATCACCAGCATCGGAGTGCTTCCAGCAATGAACGGTGCTGTGTTTAGAGCAAGGGGCTTGCCAATCGAAGAAGGTGTAGGAAATAGCTGGGATGGCGTTTCAGGATGGGGCGGATTGCGTGCCGTTATGGTGCGCTTGTCGATGTCGCGCACCATTTTGCAGCTTGCGCGAAACACTGTGGGAGCGAGCCTGCTCGCGATTGCGGTGCATCGGTGGAATCAAGGTTGAATGAGCCACCGCTATCGCGAGCAGGCTCGCTCCCACAAAGGAAACATCTCGGCGGCTACTCGGTACTGCCCAGCCCTTGCCAATGTTTGAGGCCAATAAAGATGAACCGCAGTTGCTGGGTAATCTTCGCCTGGGGTGTGAGGTGTTCGGGGAGAGCGTGAGCGGGTGGGTCGATGATGTCAGGCAGGGTGGCGAACACGCTTTTGACGATCAGGTCGGCCATTACGCTCAAAGCGGCAAGGTCCAGGTGCTGCAATTTGGGCATCAATGCCAGGTCGGCGGCCAGGTCCGAGCTGATGCCTTCACGCAGACAGGCGATGGCCTTGCGCACGGGCAGCGAGCCGCCGTATTGCTCACGGGCCAAAAACAGGAATTGCGAACGGTTGGCTTGGACCACGTCGAGGAAAATACGCACGGAGGCATCAATGATGCCGCCCATGACGAATTCGTTGTGGCGCACCAGCCGGATCGTTTCGCGGAAGGTCTGACCGACTTCGCTGACCAGTGCCAGGCCCAGTTGGTCCATGTCGTCGAAATGCCGGTAGAACCCGGTGGGTACGATGCCGGCGGTTCTGGCTACTTCGCGCAGGCTCAGGCTGCCGAACCCTCGGCCGCACTCCATCAAATGACGGGCTGCATCCATCAAGGCATTGCGGGTCTGTTGTTTCTGTTCGGCGCGGGGCAGCATCGCAGGGCTGACTTCTGATTCACGGAAGCGACGCACTCTAGCAAATCGGCTTTGCCGACGTCGAACGGTAGAGGGGGATATAGCGGGGAAAACGAGGTTCTCGGAAAGTCAAAAGCCCGATTGCAGGAATCGGGCTTTTTTCCAGGCCACCATGGGCTCAGCTCACTGCGCTGTTGCGTTCGATCACACGGTCACCACCACCTTCGGCAATGGCGCCCTGTGGGGTGCGCTCGTAGCCACCTTCAACCAGGCCTTTTTCTTCCAGGCGGTCACGGCCACCTTCAGCGACTTCCTGACCCTGAGGGGTACGTTCGTAGCCACCTTCAGCCACTTCCTGGCCCTGAGGGGTACGTTCGTAGCCGCCTTCAGCTACTTCTTGGCCTTGAGGGGTACGTTCGTAGCCGCCTTCAGCCACTTCCTGACCTTGACGGGTCTGGTCGAAGCCATCTTCAGCAACGGTCTGGCTATAGACCGAACGGCTGTCTTTAACCTGCGGCGTGGCTTGTTCGGAGGCTGGCAGTGCGAAAGCAGTGGAGGCCAGCATTGAAAGGGTGAGGCTCATCAGTAATTGGCGTTTCATGATCATTGCTCCTTGGGAGGGCGATAAAGTGGGTACGGAGGCAATGCTACTCTCGATAAGTCGATATAAAAGTTCATAAAGGCAATGGTAATAATCAACGGAATTGATTGTTCTGTGGAAAGGCTCTAGAACGGGCCTTTGCGAGGCGTGGTTTTGCACCGCAGTGGGTATTTTGTACCCATTGATGCCACGCAAAAGTGCGGGGGCGGTAACAGGTAGTTGGCGGTTTGGTCAGGATTTTTTCAGTTTTTTGTACCGCCCGTCGCCCAAAGTGTTAAACCAGTTGGCCGTATCGCCAGTCCTACTCTTCACAACGAGCCGATTACAGGCTCGTGTTTCCAAGGCGTCGCCGTCCGGACGCAGATTTGTCATCAGGAGCCTTGTGCATGACGCGCACCTCAAAAATCTTCGCCTGGACCTTCGCCAGCCTTGTTTTCCTGCTGGCCGTATTGGTGCTGGTCATCGCGTTCTTCGATTGGAACCGGATAAAGCCGCCGCTCAATGCCAAGGTTTCCGAAGAGTTGCATCGCCCGTTCGCCATCAATGGCAACCTGGCGGTGGTCTGGCAGCGCGAACCGCTGGAAGGCGGCTGGCGGGCCTGGGTGCCGTGGCCCCATGTGGTGGCCGAAGACTTGAGCCTGGGCAACCCGGAATGGTCGAAAACTGCGCAAATGGTCACGCTCAAGCGCGTCGAATTACGCATTTCGCCCCTGGCCTTGCTGGCCCGGCGAGTGGCAATTCCCCGCATCGACCTGACCGAGCCCGACGCCAACCTGCAACGCCTGGCCGATGGTCGCGCCAACTGGACGTTCGAGTTCGATCCGAAAGACCCCGACGCCGAGCCGTCCAGCTGGGTCGTGGACATTGGCACCATTGGCTTTGACAAAGGCCATGTCACTGTTGATGACCAGACGCTGAAAACCCGCCTGGACCTGTTGATCGACCCGTTGGGCAAACCCATCCCGTTCAGCGATATCGTCGGCGACAAAGCTGCGAAAAAAGCCCGGGACGCAGGTGCGGCTCCCCAGGATTATGCGTTTGCCTTCAAGGTCAACGGCCAGTACCACGGGCAGAACCTGGCAGGCTCCGGCAAGGTCGGTGGCCTGTTGGCCCTGCAGGATGCGTCGCAACCTTTTCCGTTGCAGGCTCAGGCGAAGATCGGTGATACCCGAGTCGAACTGGCCGGCACGCTGACCGACCCGATGAACCTGGGGGCGCTGGATCTGCGCTTGAAGCTGGCCGGGAACAGCCTGGCCAATCTTTATCCGCTGACCGGCGTGACCCTGCCGGATTCGCCGCCCTATTCCACCGATGGCCGCCTGATCGCCAAACTCCACGAGCCCGGCGGGGCACTGTTTCGTTATGAGGCCTTCAACGGCAAGATCGGCGATAGCGATATTCACGGTGACCTGGCCTACGTTGCCAGCCAGCCGCGGCCAAAACTCAGTGGCGCGCTGGTGTCCAATCAACTGTTGTTCAGCGACCTGGCCCCCCTGATCGGCGCCGATTCCAACGCCGAACAAAAGGCCCGAGGCGGCGCGAGCAAACAGCCGTCCGACAAAGTACTGCCCGTGGAAGAGTTTCGTACCGAGCGCTGGGGCGTGATGGATGCCGACGTGGAGTTCACTGGCAAACGAATCGTCCACAGTGAGCAGTTACCGTTCACCGACCTTTACACGCATCTGGTGCTCAACGACGGTCAACTAAGCCTCGAGCCCCTGCGCTTCGGTGTGGCCGGTGGCCGGCTCGACGCGCAGATCCGCCTCAACGGCCGCACCCGGCCCCTTGAGGGACAGGCGAAGCTGACGGCGCGGGGTTTCAAGCTCAAGGAGTTGTTCCCCGGTTTCGCGCCGATGAAAACCAGCTTCGGTGAGCTGAACGGCGATGCCGATATCGCCGGCCGTGGCAATTCGGTGGCGGCGTTGCTGGGCACCTCCAACGGCACGTTGAAAATGCTCATCAACGACGGCGCCATCAGTCGGGAACTGATGGAACTGGCGGGGCTGAACGTCGGCAACTATGTGGTGGGGAAAATCTTTGGCGACGAGGAAGTGAAGATCAACTGCGCAGCAGCGGACTTCGACATCAAGACCGGCCTGGCGACCACTCGCCTGTTCGTGTTCGACACGGCGAACGCGATTATTTATGTCGATGGCACGGCGAACATGGCCACCGAACAACTGGACCTGACCATCACTCCGGAGTCCAAGGGTTGGCGCTTGATTTCCCTGCGCTCGCCCTTGTACGTGCGAGGCACCTTCGCCAAGCCGGCGGCGGGCGTCAAGGCCGTGCCGTTGATGCTGCGTGGGGCCGGGATGGTAGCGCTGGGCGTCATTGCCGCGCCGGCGGCCGGGTTGTTGGCCCTGGTTGCGCCCAGCGGTGGCGAGCCGAACCAGTGTGCGCCGTTGCTGGAGCAGATGAAGGCCGGCAAGGCACCGGTGACGGTCAAACCAACCCGCTAGCCAGGCTTTGCGGTGAGGTTACTGGCCCCATCGCGAGCAGGCTCGCTCCCACATCGACCGCGACAGGACACGATTCAATGGGGGAGCGAGCCTGCTCGCGATAGCGGTATTACAAATCGGCCAGGATGTCGGCCATGTCATCGGCATGCTCTTCTTCCTGAGCCAGGATGTCTTCGAAGATTCGCCGGGTGGTCGGGTCCTTTTCGCCGATGTACTGGATGATTTCCCGGTAGCTGTCTATGGCGATCCGTTCGGCGACCAGGTCTTCGTAGACCATTTCCTTGAGGGTGTTCCCCGCCACGTACTGGGCGTGGGAGTTACGGGTCAACAGGTCGGGGTTGAACTCCGGCTCGCCGCCCAACTGCACAATGCGCTCAGCGAGCTTGTCGGCGTGTTCGGCTTCCTGGTTGGCGTGTTCGAGAAACTCGCTTGCCGCCACGCTGGCCTTGAGGCCGGTGGCCATGAAGTAGTGGCGCTTGTAGCGCAGCACGCACACCAGCTCTGTGGCCAGCGCTTCATTGAGCAGGCGAATGACTTCCGGTCGATCGGCGCTGTAGCCCTCGGTCACCGCGCCGTTCTGCACATTCTGCCGTGCCCGTTCGCGCAGGGTGGTTACATCGGATAGGTGCATGTCACTCATAGCATTCTCCTGGAGGCTGATCCGGTAGGGCGTCACGCTCTGTTGGCGTGATCGCTCTAAATCTGAGTGACGCGATCCTCGAAAAGTTTTACCGAATTTTTCAGTGCATGAGCGGACTGCCGCGCCTCTTCCTCCAGCCACTGGAAGAATGCCCGCACCGGTGGATGGCGTTCACGGCCTGGAACGCACAGGGCACTGTAGCCAGCGCCGTTGACCTGAATCTGCGGCCGATAAGCCACCAACAGGCCACTGGCGAGGCTTTCGGAAGCGAGGATGTTGCTCGCCAGTACCAGGCCTTGCCCGGCTATCGCCGCTTGCAGGGCGTAATGCTCCTCATCGTACTCGCGCATGCAAGGTTGCCGGGCCAGCCAGGTTTCGCCGGCCTGAGCGCACCAGGCTTCCCAGCCATGGGCATACAGTTTGGAATTGTGCCAGCGCACGCTGATCAGCGTGGGCTGCCTCTGCGCGGCCAGGGCCACTTGTTCCGGCGAGCCGTACACGCCGAAGTGTTCATCGAAAAGGCACAGGCCGTACAGGTTCGGGTAGCTGTCCAGGCTGTAGCGCACCACCAGATCGACGCTGGCGTCCTGATGCAGATCGACCACTTCGCAGTGGGTGTCCAGGCGCACGTTGATATTCGGATGACGCGCATAAAACCGGCCCAGGCGCGGCACCAGCCACAGGGTGGCAAACGCTGCGGTGGTGGACAGTGTCAGGTGAGTGTTGGTGCGTTGCGGGCGCAGGGTGTCGACGCTTTGCGCCACTTCCAGCAGGGCCCCGTGCAGGCTGTGGAACAAGCGTTGGCCGCCGTCGGTGAGCCGCACCTGGCGCGGCTGGCGTTCGAACAGCTGCACACCTAGCCAGGTTTCCAGGGCGCGGATCTGATGGGAAACCGCTGTGGGTGTCACCGACAGCTCCGCCGCCGCAGCCTTGAAGCTGAGCAGCCGTGCGGCAGACTCAAAGGCCCGCAGTGCGTTGAGGGGCAGCGTGGCAAACATTACTGATCTCCTGAAGTGCCATGGATGAAATTAACTCATCTTGCGTGACGAGTCCTCATTTGCCCGGCTACCGCGTTGGACATCAAGCTTTAAGCCGAAAAGTTCTATTGATTGTAGTCGCAACCCAAGGAGATTCAGATGAGCAAAATTCTTGTCGTGCATGGCAGCCCTCGTGGCGAGCGTTCTCACTCCCGACGCCTGACCGAAAGCTTTGTCTCGGCCTGGCAGGCGGCCCATCCGCACTCCCAGCTGAGCCGGCGCGAAGTGGGGCGCACCGTGATTCCTCCGGTCAACGAAGCGTTCATCGCGGCGGCGTTCTACCCCGAACCGCAAGCCCGACCGCTGACCATGCAGGCGGATCTGGCACTCAGTGATGCATTGGTGACGGAATTGCAGGCCCATGATCGGTTGGTCATCTCCGCGCCCATGCACAACTTCAGCGTGCCCAGCGGTGTAAAAGCCTGGATCGACCAGATCGTGCGGATCGGGCTGACGTTCAACCACAGCCTGGATAACGGTGTGTCACAGTACGAACCGCTGGTACTGGGCAAGAAAGCGCTGATCGTGACCAGTCGAGGCGACTTCGGTTTCGGGCCGGGTGGTCAGCTTGAAGGGATGAACCACGCCGACACGCTGCTGCGCACCGTGCTGGGCTTTATCGGTATCACCGATGTGACGGTGGTTGCCGCCGAAAGTGAGGAGTCGGCTGAGCGCAGTTTCGCCCAATCCTGTGCCGAGGCCGAGCAACGCTTGCTGGGGTTGGCGCAGACGTTCTGATGGCGCGGGTGTCATAGACTGGTCATCATCGATACCGATGCTGACCACCTATTGATCAAGGATGTCGCCATGTCACAACAGTGCGCCACTCGTTACCCGCTGGTGCTGGTCCCCGGAATGCTCGGGTTCATTCGTCTGGTGCTGTATCCGTATTGGTACGGGATCGTCTCGGCGTTGCGCCGGGGTGGGGCAGTGGTGGTTGCTGTGCAGGTGTCACCGCTGCACTCATCCGAGGTGCGCGGCGAGCAGTTGCTCGCGCGGATCGAGGAGATCCTCACGCAAACCGGTGCGCAGAAGGTCAACCTGATCGGCCACAGCCAGGGCGCCCTCACGGCACGCTACGCGGCGGCCAAGCGCCCGGACCTGGTGGCATCGGTCACTTCGGTGGCCGGCACCAACCATGGGTCCGAGCTGGCTGATTACCTGCAGGCCCATTACCCGGCCAACAGCGCCAAGGGTCGCCTGCTCAGTGCTTTGCTGCGGTTGATCGGCGCCCTGATGAGCCTGCTGGAAACCGGTTATCGCGGGCCCCGGTTGCCGGTGGATATCCAGGCGTCCCACGCCTCTCTCACTACCGCGGGCGTGGCCCTGTTCAACCAGCAATATCCCCAGGGCCTGCCAGAAACGTGGGGCGGGAACGGACCGGAAGTGGTCAATGGCGTGCGTTATTACTCCTGGTCCGGAACCTTGCAGCCAGGCAAGACCAACAGGGGGCGTAACCTGTTTGATGGCACCCACCGGAGCTGCCGGCTGTTCGCCCGCACTTTCGTGCGTGAGGCCGGGCAGTGCGACGGCATGGTCGGGCGTTACAGCTCGCATTTGGGCACGGTGATCGGCGATGACTATCCGCTGGATCACTTCGATATCATCAACCAGTCGCTGGGGCTGGTGGGCAAGGGCGCCGAGCCGGTTCGCTTGTTCGTCGAGCATGCGCAGCGGTTGAAGGCTGCCGGCGTGTAGGGCTTCAGGTCGGGTTGTCCGTCATCGCGAGCAGGCTCGCTCCCACATTCGGATTGGGTTTCTTCTGGCGGAGTGCGGTCAACTGTGGGAGCGAGCCTGCTCGCGATGACGGTCAATCAGGCACGGAAATTCGCGCAGATGAAGGTGTAACAGGCGTTGTCTACACTGCACCTCATCGCCGTACCCATCGTGCGGCAGCCAGGAGAAAACATCATGAAGATGCTGCGTGTTCCTTTGTTGGTGATCGGGTTGCTGCTGTCTTCCCAGGGTTTCGCCGCCACGGCCCAACAGAACAAGATGACCACCTGCAATGCCGACGCCACCGCCAAGGCCCTCAAGGGAGACGAGCGCAAAGCCTTCATGAGCAACTGCCTCAAGGCCACCCCCGTCGATGCCAGCACCCCGCAGGAACGCATGAAAACCTGCAACGCCACGGCCACGACCCAGGCACTGAAAGGCGATGCGCGTAAAGCGTTCATGAGTGAGTGTCTGAAGAAAAAATAACCGCCGGGATTTTTTCAGACGGTGAAGGCCTCATCGCGAGCAGGCTCGCTTCCACAGTTGATTTGCACTGCCCGGTCCATTGTGGGAGCGAGCCTGCTCGCGATGGGGCCGGCAAAGGCGCTACAAAAAAACACCTGCACTGTGATCGAGGTCAGCCGATACAATCCCTAGTGCTGTTGGTGGAACGCTGGCAGACTGCCGATCCTTTCACGCCGTTTTGTTCTGAGGCTGTATGCCAACGTTTTCTCAGCGTCATGTCTTGTTGGTGATCAGTTGGGTGATCATTTTTGGTGGGTTGTTGCTGGTGCTGCCACTGCGCCTGTTGCCGAGCCTTTTGGCCGGTTTGCTGGTGTTCGAGCTGGTCAACATGCTCACCCCGCAGTTGCAACGGCTGATCGAGGGCCGGCGGGCCCGCTGGTTGGCGGTGGCGCTGCTGGGCACGCTGGTGGTCAGTGTGCTGTCGTTGATTTTCGCCGGGGCCTTCAGTTTCCTGCTCCATGAGGCGGAAAACCCTGGCGCATCCCTGGACATGTTCATGACGGTGGTCGACCGCGCCCGGGGGCAGTTGCCACCGTTCATCGACGCCTACCTGCCGGCCAGCGCGGCCGAGTTTCGGGTGGCCATTGGCGACTGGATGAGCAAGCACCTGAGCGAGCTGCAGTTGGTGGGCAAGGATGCGGCCCACATGTTCGTGACGTTGTTGATCGGCATGGTCCTGGGGGCTATCGTCGCCCTGCAGCGCATCCCCGACCTGACCAAGCGCAAGCCCCTGGCGGCGGCGCTGTTCGACCGTCTGAGCCTGTTGGTCAAGGCGTTCCGCAACATTGTGTTCGCCCAGATCAAGATTTCCCTGCTCAACACCTTCTTCACCGGGATTTTCCTGGCGGTGGTGCTGCCGCTGTTCGGCATCCACCTGCCGCTGACCAAGACCCTGATCGTCATGACGTTCCTGTTGGGGCTGCTGCCGGTCATTGGCAACCTGATGTCCAACACCCTGATCACCATCGTCGCCTTGTCGCTGTCGATCTGGGTGGCAATGGCGGCGCTGGGTTACCTGATCGTGATCCACAAGCTCGAATACTTCCTCAATGCCCGCATCGTCGGTGGGCAGATCAGCGCCAAGTCCTGGGAATTGCTCATGGCGATGCTGGTGTTCGAAGCCGCGTTCGGCCTGCCGGGCGTGGTGGCGGGGCCGATTTATTATGCTTACTTGAAGAGTGAGTTGAAGCAGGTGGGGATGGTTTGATCCGGTGGGTGTGGCGTCTGATCTGGCGCCATCGCGAGCAAGCTCGCTCCCACAGTGGACCGGATTTCTTCAGAAGGAACGCGGTTGACTGTGGGAGCGAGCTTGCTCGCGATGCAGGCGCCTCGGTGTCAGGTCAGACCTGCGTGCCGTAGCGCTTCATCGCCTCGATCGCCAGCCCGCTACCAATACTGCCGAAGATATTACCTTCCACATGCAGCGCTTGGGGCAGCATCGCCGAGACGCTGTTGCGCAGTGCCGGGATGCCGCTGGAGCCACCGGTAAAGAACACCGTATCCACCTGATCGACGCGTACGTTGGCATCGTTGAGCAATTGCGTGACGCTGCCGCGCACCCGCTCCAGCAGGCCGTCGATGGCCGATTCAAACAGTTCCCGGCTCAGGTCCACACTCAGGCCTGCCTCGATTCGGTCCAGGAGCAAATGGCGCTGGTCGCTGTGAGTCAGCTGGATCTTGGTTTCTTCCACTTCCATCGCCAGCCAGTGCCCCGCGCGCTGTTCGATCAACTTGAACAACCGGTCGATGCCGCCGGTGTCTTCGATGTCGTAGCGCATGCTGCCCAGGGCCAGGGTGGATTTCTGCGAGTACACCGCGTTGATGGTGTGCCAGGTCGCCAGGTTCATGTGGTGGCTGGTGGGCATGTAGGCGCCGCTTTTCATGCGGCTGCCGTAGCCGAACAGCGGCATCAGGCCGGCCAGCGAGAGCTGCTTGTCGAAGTCGGTGCCGCCGATGTGCACGCCACCGGTGGCGAGGATGTCGGCGTGACGGTTGTCATGGGTGCGCCGCTCGGGCGACAGGCGTACCAGGGAGAAGTCCGAAGTCCCGCCACCGATGTCGACGATCAGTACCAGCTCTTCCCTCTCGATGGTCGACTCATAGTCGAAGGCCGCCGCGATGGGCTCATACTGGAACGAGACTTCCTTGAAGCCGATGGCACGGGCCACGTCCACCAAGGTGTTCTCCGCTTCCTGATCGGCCATTTCATCGTCGTCGACGAAAAATACCGGGCGACCCAGTACCACTTCTTCGAATTCCCGACCGGCGGTGGCCTCAGCGCGCTTCTTCAACTGGCCGATGAACAGTCCCAAAAGATCCTTGAACGGCATGGCCGTGCCCAGCACGCTGGTGTCGTGCTTGATCAGCTTGGACCCCAGCAGGCTCTTGAGCGAGCGCATCAGCCGGCCTTCGTAGCCTTCCAGGTACTCGTGCAGGGCCAGGCGGCCATACACCGGGCGGCGTTCCTCGAGATTGAAAAAGACCACCGAGGGCAAGGTGATCTTGTCGTCCTCCAGCGCAATCAGCGTTTCCATGCCGGGGCGCAGCCAGCCGACAGTGGAGTTGGACGTGCCGAAGTCGATGCCGCAGGCACGGGCCGGAGATGCGTTTTTCATGTCTTTCGGATTCCAGTTGAAAAAACGGCCGCGCAGTGTATGTCAGTGCGGCACGGATTCGAAGGCCGGTTATCTGCTAATTCGTAAACTCCGGCCTTGAAAGACAGCGTCGCACCCCCAAACTTGCTGGCATGGGCCTGGCAGCCACAAGGCGAGTACAAGAACCGCCACCGGCTGCCGATAAACTTCTGAAGCGCCGCCCGGTCACAAACCTTGAGATCGGTCAAACCCCAGGACTTGTATCACGAGCATGCTGCGGGTGGCGGTGCGATATCGATAACGGATGGTGATCCTTCGATGGACTTCAAAGACTATTACAAGATTCTGGGTGTGGAGCCGACGGCTGATGACGCCACGATCAAGGCTGCTTATCGCAAACTGGCCCGCAAATACCACCCGGATGTGAGTAAGGAAAAGGATGCCGAGACCAAATTCAAGGACGTCTCCGAAGCCTATGAAGCGCTGAAGAGCGCCGACAAACGCGCCGAGTACGATGACCTGCGTCGCTATGGCCAGCACGGCCAGCCTTTCCAGGGACCGCCGGGCTGGCAAAGCCGGGGCGGCTTTGGCGGTGGACAGGACACCGGCGATTTTTCGGATTTCTTCAGCTCGATTTTTGGTAATCGCGGGCCGGGTTTCGGTGGCGGACAGTCAGGCCGCAGCACCGGCCGTCGAGGGCAAGACGTGGAAATGGAACTACCGATTTTCCTGGAAGAGACCCTGTCGAGCGAATCGAAGAAGGTCAGCTTCCAGGTGCCGCAGTACAACGCCGCCGGCCAGCACGTCAGCAATACCAGCAAAAGCCTGAACGTGAAGATTCCCCTGGGCGTGACCGACGGCGAACGCATCCGCCTCAAGGGCCAGGGTGCGCCGGGTATTGGCGGCGGTGCCAATGGCGATTTGTACCTGACCATTCGTTTTGCCCCGCACCCCAAGTTCGACGTCGAAGGCCAGGATCTGATCATCACGTTGCCCCTGGCGCCGTGGGAATTGGCGCTGGGCACTGAAGTGGCGGTGCCGACCCTCACCGGCAAGATCAACCTCAAGGTTCCGGCCGGCAGCCAGAATGGCCAGCGCATGCGCGCCAAGGGCCACGGCCTGCGCAACAAGGCCGGCGAGCGCGGTTACCTGTTCGTACAGCTCAAGGCCGTGATGCCCAAGGCCAGCGACGAGGCAGTCAAGGCGTTGTGGGCGGAGCTGGCGAAGAAGGCTGCGTTCGATCCGCGGGAGAATTTCTGACTGTTTTGAGGCGCTAGACTCGACAGTTAAAGCATTGGGAGAAGCAGACCATGAACAACCCGATCATTGAACTGAACCTGATGGAATTTTGCGAGGCCGCTGCGTTGGCGGATGTCCATGTGATCGAAATCGTCGAGCATGGCATTCTCGAACCCCATGGCGCGGCCCCGGCGGATTGGCGCTTCACCGATTACGAACTGGTCTTGGCCCGGCGTGCGGCCAAGCTGCGCCGCGAGCTGGAACTGGAATGGGAAGGTGTCGCCCTGGCGCTGGACCTGCTGGAAGAAGTGCAGCAACTGCGCAGCGAAAACCGCATGCTCAAGCAGCGGTTGGGGCGGTTGGTGGAGTAGGTTGATTAAGCCTGCCCGAGACCAGGGCCAGGCACATAATTTCCTCATTCTGTGGCGAGGGAGCTTGCTCCCGCTGGGCTGCGTAGCAGCCCCTCCTTTGGCGGTTGCTGCGCAACCGAGCGGGAGCAAGCTCCCTCGCCACAGGGGTATGTGTCTGGCCTGATTCACCTCAAAACAGAAAATAGCGCTGCGCCATCGGCAGCACATCAGCCGGTTCACACCACAACAACACTCCATCGGCCTTGACCTGGTAGGTCTGTGGATCGACATCGATGTTCGGTAGGTAATCGTTGTGGATCAAGTCGGTTTTCTGCACATCCCGGCAGCCTTTGACCACGGCAATTCTTTTCTTTAGTCCAAGCTGTTCGGGCAGCCCCGCCTCGGCGGCGGCCTGACTGATGAACGTCAGGCTGGTGGCGTGCCGCGAGCCGCCGAAGCTTGCGAACATCGGTCGGTAGTGCACCGGTTGCGGTGTCGGTATCGAGGCGTTGGCGTCGCCCATCAGGCTGGCGGCAATCGCCCCGCCCTTGAGGATCAGGGTCGGCTTGACGCCGAAGAACGCCGGGCGCCACAGCACCAGGTCGGCCCACTTGCCCACTTCGATGGAGCCCACTTCATGGCTGATGCCATGGGTGATCGCCGGGTTGATGGTGTACTTGGCGATGTAGCGCTTGATGCGGAAATTGTCGTTGCCTTCGCCATCGCCGGGCAGGGCGCCGCGTTGCTTTTTCATCTTGTCGGCGGTCTGCCAGGTGCGGGTGATGACTTCACCGACGCGGCCCATGGCCTGGCTGTCGGAACTGATCATCGAGAACGCGCCCAGGTCGTGGAGGATGTCTTCGGCGGCGATGGTTTCACGACGGATGCGGCTTTCAGCGAAGGCCACGTCTTCGGCGATGCTCGGGTCCAGGTGATGGCAGACCATCAGCATGTCCAGGTGTTCGTCGATGGTGTTGCGGGTGAACGGCCGGGTCGGGTTGGTGGAGCTGGGCAACACATTGGCAAAACCGCAGGCCTTGATGATGTCTGGCGCATGGCCGCCACCGGCGCCTTCGGTGTGATAGGTGTGGATGGTGCGGCCCTTGAACGCGGCCAGGGTGGTTTCCACGAAACCCGATTCGTTGAGGGTGTCGGTATGGATCGCCACCTGCACGTCGTACTGGTCGGCCACGCTCAGGCAGTTGTCGATGGCCGCCGGGGTGGTGCCCCAGTCTTCGTGCAGCTTCAGGCCGATGGCACCGGCCTTGACTTGCTCGATCAACGGCTCTGGCAGGCTGGCGTTGCCCTTGCCGGTGAAGCCGATGTTCATTGGGAAAGCGTCGGCGGCCTGGAGCATGCGCGCCAGGTGCCACGGCCCGGAGGTGCAGGTGGTGGCATTGGTCCCGGTGGCCGGGCCCGTACCGCCGCCGATCATGGTGGTGACACCGCTCATCAAGGCTTCTTCGATCTGCTGCGGGCAGATGAAGTGAATGTGGGTGTCGATACCGCCGGCGGTGAGGATCATGCCTTCACCGGCGATCACTTCGGTGCTGGCGCCAATGGCGATGGTCACATCGGGCTGGATGTCCGGGTTACCGGCCTTGCCGATGGCTTTGATGCGCCCGTCCTTGAGACCGACATCGGCCTTGACGATGCCCCAGTGATCGATGATCAGCGCGTTGGTGATCAGCGTGTCGACGACCTCGGCGGCCAGCAGCTGGCTCTGGCCCATTCCGTCGCGAATCACTTTGCCGCCGCCGAATTTCACTTCTTCGCCATAGGTGGTGAAGTCCTTTTCCACCTCGATCCACAGTTCGGTGTCGGCCAGGCGGACCTTGTCGCCGACGGTGGGGCCGAACATGTCGGCGTAGGCTTGGCGGGAGATTTTCATGTGCTTGCCTTGAGATTCAATTGAATGTTGAAACCGTTCGCTGCGCTCACTTATCGCGAGCAAGCTCGCTCCCACAGGGATACGCGATCAAATGTGGGAGCGAGCTTGCTCGCGATGAGGCCAGTACAGGCCTCCATGGCTTAAAGGTCGCCCATCACCCGCCCGGCAAACCCGAACACCCGGCGATGCCCCGCCAAATCCACCAGTTCCACCTCGCGGCTCTGGCCCGGTTCGAAGCGCACCGCGGTGCCGGCCGGAATGTTCAGGCGCATGCCACGGCTGGCGGCGCGGTCGAAGGTCAGGGCGTCGTTGGTTTCGAAAAAGTGATAGTGCGAGCCGACCTGGATCGGCCGGTCGCCGCTGTTGGCGACGTTCAGGGTGAGGGTGCGGCGACCGACGTTGAGTTCGATGTCGCCGGGCTGGACCTGGTATTGGCCTGGAATCATTGCGGTTGCCCCAAAGTCTTGTAGTAAATGGCGGTCGGGGTGTACGTCCCGTCCGGGCTCTGGCAATAGTCGGGCAGTTCACCGACGCGGGTGTAGCCCATGGCGCGGTAGAATGCCTCGGCCTCGGAACCAGCCTCCGTGTCGAGGTACAACAGGCCGCGCTTGTGCTGGCGGGCGCCGAGTTCCAGGGCGCTCATCAATTGCTGGCCCAGGCCGCGGCGGCGAGCCTCGCCGCGCACCAGCAGCTTTTGCACTTCGGCACGGTTGAGGCCGTTGGGTTTCTGGCACAGGGCAAGTTGGACGCTGGCCTGCACCTGTTCATCCTTGACCACCACCCACAGCAGCAAGTGGCCCTGGTTGAGACTGGCCTGAACCTCATCGAAATAGGCGCGTGCCTGGACCGCATCGAGATCGGCCATGAACCCCACGCTGGCGCCATAGCCGACGGCGTCGAGCAACAGATCGATCAGGCCCTGGCGGTAGTGCGCAAAGCTCTCGGCGTGGACTCGGCGCAACTGGGCGGGGTTCATAGGCATCACTCCTTGTCGACGGCAGGCGGTAGCGCCCCTGGGTTGAGGATCAACTGCATGAAAGTCAGGTCCAGCCAACGGCCGAACTTGGTGCCCACCTGGGGCATCTGCCCGGTGGTGATGAAGCCAGCCCGCTCGTGCAGGCGAATCGAGGCGGCGTTGCCGCTTTCGATGGCCGCGACCATGACGTGTTTGCCGCACGCCCTGGCGCGCTCGATCAGGGCCGTCATCAACAGTGAGCCCAAGCCGTTGCCGCGTTGGTCATCACGTACGTACACCGAATGCTCCACGGTGTGCCGGAAACCATCGAAGGGTCGCCAGTCGCCGAACGAGGCATAGCCGAGGACGTTATCCTCGTCATCGACCACCACCAGCACTGGATAGCCTTGCGATTGCCGGGCGCTGAACCATGCCTGGCGATTGCCCAGGTCCACGGCCTGTTCGTTCCAGATCGCCGTGGTGTTCAGCACCGCGTCGTTGTAGATGTCACGGATCGCTGGCAAGTCGGCGTGGCGGGCGTCTCGAATGTCATAGGTCATGGTGTGGCCTCACGCGATCGGCTGGTGGACAGTGACCAGTTTGGTGCCGTCGGGAAACGTCGCCTCGACCTGGATCTCCGGGATCATTTCCGGGATGCCCTCCATTACCTGTTCGCGGGTCAACAGCGTGGTGCCGTAATGCATCAGCTCGGCCACGGTCTGGCCGTCGCGGGCGCCTTCGAGCAGGGCGGCGGAAATATAGGCCATCGCCTCCGGGTAGTTGAGCTTCAAGCCGCGAGCCAACCGTCGCTCGGCGACGAGGCCGGCGGTGAAGATCAGCAGCTTGTCTTTTTCGCGTGGGGTCAGGTCCATGTGCAATCCATAAGGGCAGATAAAAAATTCTTGCTGTAAACACAGATCTCCTTGTGGGAGATCCTTTGTGGGAGCGAGCTTGCTCGCGATAGCGGTGTGTCAGTCGACATTAATGTTGAATGTTCCATCGCCATCGCGAGCAAGCTCGCTCCCACAGGAAAGCAGATTCATGTACTCCAGATTCTGGGCGGCATGGCCTCTCTTCCAAGCAATGCAGGCCTGAGCAAACGCCACAATTCAATCAACCAACCCCGCGCCAGCAGCGCCTCGCTCGCCAGACATCGGGCCACGATCAGGCCGGGCAATTGGGTCAGGTCGCCGCGCACGTCATGGCCCAGGGATCGGCACTGTTCCAGCAACGCACTATCGATTTCCCCGGTCACCAACAACGTGGCAAACACCGGATCGCCGCCCAGCCCGATGGGCGAGTCGAGCAACCCGTCACCGCCCACAATGCGCTGGCGTTCATGCCAGAGCAACTGCCCGTCGCGGCGAATGTCCAGCCGCGACTGGAAGTGTCCCAGGTCAAATCGTTCACCGCTGGCCGGCCGGCCGAGGGCCACCATGTCCCAGTAGAACAAGCGCCCGTCACCTTGCAGGTCGATGCTGGTGCTGAGTTCGGCCTGGGCGGCGCTGAAGACGATGGTTTCCTGGGGCAGCCATTCCAGGGTCGCCCCCGCGGCCACGCTCAGGTTCAGTTGCTGATAGGCCGGGCCGGCGGCGCGATACCACTTGGCCGCGCCGGGACTGGTCAACTGCGCCCAGGCAGCGGGGCCGACGTGGGCCGCGATGTCCAACCGATCACCGCCGGCAATTCCGCCGGGCGGGTGGACGATGATGTGTTGGCACACTTCGGGGCCTTCGGCGTACAGGTGTTTTTGCACCCGCAGCGGACCTTTGTGGCGGCGCTGCACCGGACGCGTGCAGTCACCGAACCGGGCATAACCCAGTTCCAGCTCGGCATGCCAGCTGGGGGTGAACAGGGCCGAAGGCGCCAGTAAGGAGACAGGTAGGTTCATGATTTCCGATTATCGTTAGAGCGCTACAGACTAGATCGTAACCAGCCCGCGCACACCCTCGGCTTCCATATTTTCTCCGCGCCCCTGCTGCACGATCTCGCCCCGGGACATCACCAGGTATTGATCGGCCAGCTCGGCGGCGAAGTCGTAGAACTGCTCCACCAGCAAAATCGCCATGTCGCCCCGGGCCGCCAGTTTCTTGATGACCACGCCGATCTCCTTGATCACCGACGGTTGAATGCCTTCGGTGGGCTCGTCGAGAATCAGCAGGCGCGGACGGCTGGCCAGGGCCCGGCCAATGGCAAGTTGCTGTTGCTGGCCACCGGACAGGTCACCGCCACGGCGTTGTTTCATTTGCAGCAGCACCGGGAACAATTCGTAAATGAACGCCGGCACCTCCTTGGCCTCGGCGGCGGGAAAACGCGACAGGCCCATCAGCAGGTTTTCTTCCACCGTCAGCCGTCCGAAAATCTCCCGGCCCTGAGGCACGTAGGCAATACCGGCGTGCACCCGTTGGTGCGGTTTGAAGGTGGTGATGGGTTTGCCTTCCCAGCTCACCGCCCCTTCCTTGGCCGGCAACAGGCCCATCAGGCATTTGAGCAGGGTGGTCTTGCCCACGCCGTTGCGGCCCAGCAGGCACGTCACCTCGCCGACCTTCACGTCGAACGACAGGCCGCGCAGGATGTGGCTACCGCCGTAGTATTGGTGCAGCTTGTCGACTTGCAGCATTTTCCAGATTCTCCTCGAACCCCTGTGGGAGCGAGCCTGCTCGCGATAGCGTCAGAACATTCAGAATGGATGCTGACTGACACACCGCCATCGCGAGCAGGCTCGCTCCCACATAAAAAGCAATTTTGCGCCTCAGCGCCCGAGATACACCTCGATCACCCGCTCATTGTCCTGCACCTGCGCCAGCGACCCTTCGGCCAGCACGCTGCCCTGGTGCAGCACGGTGACGTGGTCGGCAATCGCGCCGACGAAGCCCATGTCGTGTTCCACCACCATCAGCGAATGCTTGCCCGCCAGTGATTTGAACAGCTCGGCAGTGAACTCGGTTTCGGCGTCGGTCATGCCCGCCACGGGTTCGTCGAGCAGCAAGAGTTGTGGGTCCTGCACCAGCAGCATGCCGATCTCCAGAAACTGTTTCTGCCCGTGGGACAGCAACCCGGCGGCGCGATTGACCGACGTCGTGAGGCGGATGGTCTCCAGCACTTCGCTGATGCGCTCGTGTTGCTCGCCAGTGAGTTTGGCCCGCAGGCTGGCCCACACCGATTTGTCGGTTTTCAGCGCCAGCTCCAGGTTCTCGAACACGCTCAAGGCTTCGAACACCGTGGGTTTCTGGAATTTGCGACCGATGCCGGCCTGGGCGATCTGCACTTCGCTCATGCTCGTCAGGTCCAGGGTTTCACCGAACCAGGCCTTGCCGTGGCTGGGCCGGGTCTTGCCGGTGATCACGTCCATCAGCGTGGTCTTGCCCGCGCCGTTGGGGCCGATGATGCAGCGCAATTCGCCGACGCCGATGTACAGGTTCAGAGCGTTCAGGGCCTTGAAACCGTCGAAACTGACGCTGATGTCTTCCAGGGTCAGGATGGTGCCGTGACGGGTGTTCAGGCCCTTGCCGGCGGCCTGACCGAGGCCGATGGCGTCGCGACTGCTGCCTTGGTCTTTGTTGGGATCCAGTATGGGTTCGAGCATGAAATCGGCTGTGGGTGTGATTCGCATCATTCGCCCCTTTTCTTGAGTAGCCCGATCACACCCTTGGGCAGATACAGGGTCACAACGATGAACAGCGCGCCGAGGAAGAACAGCCAGTACTCGGGAAAGGCCACGGTGAACCAGCTCTTCATGCCGTTGACCACACCGGCCCCCAGCAGCGGCCCGATCAGCGTGCCGCGCCCGCCAAGGGCCACCCACACGGCGGCCTCGATGGAGTTGGTCGGCGACATTTCGCTGGGGTTGATGATGCCCACCTGCGGCACATACAACGCCCCGGCCAGGCCGCACAACACCGCGCTCAACACCCAGACGAACAGCTTGAAGCCACGGGGATCGTAGCCGCAGAACATCAGGCGGTTTTCCGCGTCGCGCAGGGCGGTCAGCACTCGGCCGAACTTGCTGCGGGCCAGGCGCCAGCCGATGAACAGGTTCGCCACCAAGAGCAGCACCGTGGCCAGGAACAGCACCGCTCGGGTGCCCGGCTCGGTGATGCCAAAGCCCAGGATCGAGCGAAAGTTGGTGAAGCCGTTGTTGCCGCCAAACCCGGTTTCGTTGCGGAAAAACAGCAGCATCCCGGCAAACGTCAGGGCCTGGGTCATGATCGAGAAATACACGCCCTTGATCCGCGAGCGGAAGGCGAAGAAGCCGAACACCAGCGCCAGCAACCCTGGTGCCAGCACCACCAGGCACATGGCCCAGACAAAGCTGTCGGTGCCGCTCCAGTACCAGGGCAATTCGCTCCACGACAGAAAGGTCATGAACGCCGGCAAGCCGTCACCGGCGGCCTGGCGCATCAGGTACATGCCCATGGCATAGCCGCCCAGGGCGAAGAACAGACCGTGGCCCAGGGAGAGCAGGCCGGCGTAGCCCCAGACCAGGTCCAGCGCCAGAGCGACGATGGCGTAGCAGAGAATCTTGCCCACCAGGGTCAGGGTGTAAGCCGAGACATGCAGCGGGTTATCCACTGCCAACAGCGACAGCAGCGGCAGGCTCAACAGCACTGCCAGGATCACCACGCCGACGGCGAGGGTGACTTTCGGGCCGGCCTTTTGCGCGGCCGTGAGCATCAGGGGCTGGTTCATCAGTCGATTACCCGTCCTTTGAGCGCGAAGAGGCCTTGCGGACGCTTCTGGATGAACAGAATGATCAGCGCGAGGATCAGGATCTTGCCGAGCACGGCGCCGATCTGCGGTTCAAGAATCTTGTTGGCGATGCCCAGCCCGAACGCGGCGAACACACTGCCGGCCAACTGACCGACGCCACCGAGCACCACCACCAGGAACGAGTCGATGATGTAGCTCTGGCCCAGGTCCGGGCCGACGTTGCCGATCTGGCTCAGGGCCACGCCGCCAAGCCCGGCGATGCCCGAGCCGAGGCCGAAGGCGAGCATGTCCACGCGGCCGGTGGGCACGCCGCAGCAAGCGGCCATGTTGCGGTTCTGGGTCACCGCGCGCACGTTCAGGCCCAGGCGGGTCTTGTTCAGCAACAGCCAGGTCAGCGCCACCACGAACAGGGCGAAGGCGATGATCACGATGCGGTTGTAGGGCAGTACGAGATTCGGCAGTACCTGGATGCCGCCGGACAGCCAGGCCGGGTTGGCGACTTCGACGTTCTGCGCGCCGAACACCAGGCGCACCAGTTGGATCAGCATCAGGCTGATGCCCCAGGTGGCGAGCAGGGTTTCCAATGGCCTTCCGTAGAGATGGCGAATCACCGTGCGCTCCAAAACCATACCGATGGCGGCGGTGATGAAAAACGCCACCGGCAGGGCGATCAACGGGTAGAACTCGATGGCATTCGGGGCGAAGCGCTGGAACAGCATCTGCACCACGTAGGTGGAATAGGCCCCCAACATGAGCATCTCGCCGTGGGCCATGTTGATCACCCCCAGCAGGCCGAAGGTGATTGCCAGGCCCAGGGCGGCCAGGAGCAGGATCGAGCCCAGGGACATGCCGCTGAAGGCCTGGCCCAGCAATTCACCGATCAGCAGCTTGCGCTTGACCTGGCCGAGGCTGGTTTCGGCGGCGGTGCGTACCGTGGCGTCGGTTTCAACGCCGGGTTCGAGCAGGCCTTCGAGGCGGGTGCGGGCCAACGGATCGCCGGTTTCCCCCAGTAGCCGGACGGCAGCCAGGCGAACCGACGGGTTGGGGTCCACCAGTTGCAGGTTCGCCAACGCCAGGCTCAGGGCTGCATGCACGTCTTCGTCCTGCTCGCCGGCCAGTTGCCGATCGAGAAACGCCAGTTGGGCTGGGCGGGCGCTTTTTTGCAGTTGTTGGGCAGCGCTCAGGCGCACGCTGGCGTCAGCGGCCAATAGTTGATGGCTGGCCAGGGCGGTTTCAATCAACCCTCGCAAGCGGTTGTTCAGGCGCAGGGTCTTGGGCTGGCCGTCGACGGTCAACTGGCCTTGTTGCAAGGCGTTGATCAGTTCGACACGCTCAGGTTCCGGCTGCGCGGCCCAGGTTTCCAGCAGCGTGGCTTGCTGGGGCGGCTTGGCGGCGAGGAAATCTTCGGCATCACCGGCGTGGGCCTCCAGTGGCAATAGCAGCACCAGGGCGAGGATGAGGCGGTAGAGGGCGGTGGGCATATGCTTGGCCTTGCGCGAACTTCTTTCTTATGTGGGAGCGAGCCTGCTCGCGATAGCGGAGAGTCAGTCACATCATTTCTAGCTGACCCACCGCTATCGCGAGCAGGCTCGCTCCCACAAGGTTGTGTGTCGGTCCCGGGATCCAGGACCGACACCCATGGACTCAGTTGCTCTTCACCGCATAGTCAGGCTTCTTGTCGTTGCCTTCGATGAACGGGCTCCATGGCTGGGCGCGGATCGGGCCCTCGGTCTGCCAGACCACATTGAACTGACCGTCGGCCTGGATCTCGCCGATCATCACCGGCTTGTGCAGGTGGTGGTTGGTCTTGTCCATGGTCAGGGTGTAGCCCGACGGTGCGTCGAAGGTCTGGCCGGCCAGGGCTTCGCGGACTTTGTCAACGTCAGTGGACTTGGCTTTTTCAACCGCTTGCGCCCACATATGGATGCCCACGTAGGTGGCTTCCATCGGGTCGTTGGTCACGGCTTTGTCGGCGCCCGGCAGGTTCTTGGCTTTGGCATAGGCCTTCCAGGAATCGACGAATTTCTTGTTCGCCGGGTTATCCACGGACTCGAAGTAGTTCCACGCCGCCAGGTTACCCACCAGCGGCTTGGTGTCGATGCCGCGCAGCTCTTCTTCGCCCACCGAGAACGCCACCACTGGTACGTCGGTGGCTTTCAGGCCCTGGTTCGCCAGTTCTTTATAGAACGGCACGTTGGAGTCGCCGTTGACCGTGGAGATGACCGCGGTCTTGCCGCCGGCCGAGAACTTTTTGATGTTGGCCACGATGGTCTGGTAGTCGCTGTGGCCGAACGGGGTGTAGACCTCTTCGATGTCCTTGTCCACCACACCTTTGGAATGCAGGAACGAACGCAGGATCTTGTTGGTGGTGCGCGGGTAGACGTAGTCGGTGCCCAGCAGGAAGTAGCGCTTGGCACTGCCGCCTTCTTCGCTCATCAGGTATTCCACCGCCGGAATGGCCTGCTGGTTCGGCGCCGCGCCGGTGTAGAAGACGTTCGGCGACATCTCTTCGCCTTCGTATTGCACCGGGTAGAACAGCAGGCCGTTGAGCTCTTCGAACACCGGCAACACGGATTTGCGCGACACCGACGTCCAGCAGCCGAACACCACCGCGACCTTGTCCTGGGTCAGCAATTGACGGCCTTTTTCGGCGAACAGCGGCCAGTTCGAGGCCGGGTCCACGACCACCGCTTCGAGCTGCTTGCCATTGACCCCACCCTTGGCGTTGATCTCGTCGATGGTCATCAGCGCCATGTCCTTGAGGGACGTCTCGGAGATCGCCATGGTGCCGGACAATGAATGCAAGATGCCGACCTTGATGGTTTCGGCGGCCTGGACGGTCCAGGCCATGCCCATCGCGGCAATGCTTGCCGAGAGTGTAAAAGCCTTGATCAAGCTACGACGCTTCATTGTGCGATCTCCGTGCAATTATGAGTTTTTTTCGATGGCAGATGCGGACGCTGAAGGGGCTTTTGCAAGGGGTGTGCCCGGTTGGGCAAAGGCATTGAGAATGCGGGGTTGGCGCGCTGGGGTAAAAGTGCGAATGCACCACTAGCGACCGCGGCCTAGGCGCTGGTGCGATCAGATGCGCCACATTGGGGCGAAGGCTTGCAGTTCCCCTGTTATTTGCAAGTCAGGGAAACAGGGGTGGATTCAGCGACGGCGCATCAGGCCGATGAAGAACAGGCCACCGATAGCGGCAGTGGCGACGCCAATGGGCAAGTCCTCCGGTGCGATCAGGGTCCGGGCCGCCACATCCACCCACACCAGGAACAGGCTGCCCAGCAGAACACACGCAGGCAGCAGCCGACGGTGTTCGGCACCCACCAGGCGCCTGGCAATGTGCGGCACCATTAGCCCGACAAAACCGATCGAGCCGCTGATGGACACCAGCACGCCGGTCATCAGCGAGGCGATCAGGAAAATCCACAACCTCACCTTCGCCGCGTTCAGGCCCAGGGTCACGGCGGTCTGTTCGCCCGCCATCAGTGCATTCAGCGGCCGGGCCATGCCCAGCAGCAATCCCAGCCCCAGCAATACACTGGCCGCCGGCACCGCCAGCAATTCCCAGCGCGCCAGGCCCAGGCCGCCGAGCATCCAGAACATCACTGCGGAACTGGCGCGATGGTCACCCAGAAACAGCAAGAGGTTGGCCGCCGCCATCATCACGAATGACACCGCCACGCCGCACAGCAACAAGCGATCGCTTTCCAGACGGCCTTGGCGGCTGGCGATGGCCAGTACCAGCAACATGCTCAACAATGCGCCGATAAATGCGGCCAGCGGCAGGGTCAGCAGACCAATGATCTCACCGACATGCAGCACCACAATGACCGCACCCAGGGTCGCGCCGGACGTGACGCCCAGCAGGTGCGGGTCGGCCAGGGGGTTGCGCGTCACCGCTTGCAGGACCGCACCGATCAACGCCAGCCCAGCGCCCACCAAGGCACCGAGCAGCAGGCGCGGTACGCGGATCAGCCAAACGATATGTTCCTGGCCGGGCGACCAATACACGTCACCCACACCGAAAGCCTTGTTCAGCAGGATGTCCCAGACCACAGCCACCGGCACCCGCGCCGGACCGAACCCCAGGGACACCACGCACGACACCAGCATCAGTGCACCGAGGCACACCAGCAGCGCGCCATAGCGACGATTGCTCATGGACGGTGAAAACCCTTTGCCAGGGTTTGCACCGCCAATACGTTATCGATACCCGGCGTGGCCTGGACGTAAGGGATCACGATGAAGCGCCGGTGCTTGATCGCATCCACTGATTGCAGGGCCGGGTTGTTCAGCAGGAATTGCTGCTTCTGCTCGGCGCTGACTTCGCCGTAATCGACAATCACGATCACTTCGGGGTTGCGCTCGACCACGTTCTCCCAGCTCACCCGGGTCCAACTGGTCTGCACGTCATCAAGAATGTTGCGCCCGCCGGCCGCATCGATCAGGGCCTGTGGCATGCCGAGACGGCCGGAGGTCATGGCGCGGTCTTCGCCACTGTCGTACAGGAACACTCGGGGCTGATCAGCAGGCAACTGCTTGCGCACTTGCGCCACCTGGGCCTGCATCGAGGCGATCAACTCATTGGCGCGATCCTGCACATCGAAAATCCTTCCCAGGTTGCGCAGGTCGTTATAGGTGTCTTCCAGTGTGGCCGGCGGGCGTTTCATCACGAACGCGCAGGATTCGGTCAACTCGTACACATTGATGCCCAGCGGTTGCAGGGTTTGCGGCGTCAGGTCGCCGCCCACCCGCATGCCGTAGTCCCAGCCGGCAAAGAAGAAATCCACGTTGGCATTGAGCAGGGTTTCCACCGACGGGTATTTGGCCGCCAGCTCCGGCAGGCCATCGAGGATTTTCTCCATGTCGGGCGTCACGGACTTCCAGCCGCTGATGCCGCTGTAGCCCACCATGCGCGACTTGAGCCCCAGGGCGAGCATCATCTGGGTCATGTTGATGTCATGGCTGACGGCGTGTTTCGGCGCCTGGTTGAAGGTGACTTCGCGATTGCAGCTTTGGATCGTCAATGGGTAGCGGGTGGCCTCGGCCAAAGCATGTGCACTGCCGAGCAGCAGCGGCAGAAGCAGCAGGGAACGCAAGATCATGGTTGGGTTATCCAGGTGATTCGGGGGTGGGCGGCCAAGGGGTGTTCGTCAATCAGCGCCTGCACGCCGAATACGTCGCGCAATAGCGTGACCGTCAGCACTTCCTTGGGCGTGCCGCTGGCGACGATGTGTCCGTGGTCGATGACGTAGAGCCGATCACAGAACGCAGCGGCCAGGTTCAGGTCGTGGATGCTGGCGAGGGTGCCGATCCCCAGGCGTTTGATCAGTTGCAGCAGTTGGAGTTGATAACGCGGGTCGAGGTGATTGGTCGGCTCATCGAGGATCAGCACCTGCGGCTGCTGCGCCAGGGCGCGAGCCAGGATCACCCGTTGCTTTTCCCCGCCCGAGAGTGTGGCGAAAGCATGGTCGCCGAAACCTTGCAGCCCCACCGATTCCAGTGACTGGCTGACCAGGCTCAGATCCCGCTGATTGTCGCCATCGAACAGGCCTTTGTGTGGCGTGCGCCCCATGGCGACCACTTCCTGGACCGTCAGGCCGAAGGCGTCGGGAAACTCTTGCAACACCACAGCGATGCGTTGGGCGCACCAGCGCGAGGACTGTTTCCAGACGTTGTGATGGTCAAGTTTGACCTCTCCCGCCTCCGGCTGACTGAACCGATAGGCGCAGCGCAACAGACTGGTCTTGCCGCTGCCATTGGGCCCGATCAACCCGACAAACTCCCCGGCACCCACCTGCAACGTGGCGTCACGCAGCTGGAACTGATGATGGCAGTGGCCATGGCCCAGGGGTGTCCAGGCGAGGTGGGAGAGGGTTAGTGCGGTCATGCAGCTACTCAAATGGTTGGATCGAGACACAGCCCCCTGTGGGAGCGAGCCTGCTCGCGATAGCGCTGGATCAGCCTGCAGAGAGGTGGCTGACAGACCGCTATCGCGAGCAGGCTCGCTCCCACAGGAACACCGTGTTCACAATTCGCAAGGCGGGCGCGATTGTAGAGGTTTCGCGCCGTCTTTCGTTAACGCGCTGTCTTCAACTTGAAGATGAAACCACCTCAGGCTGGCGATTGAAACGGGTGACGAGCCGATCCAGCAACCCCATCACCAGCAGCGACGCCCCCACCAGCGGAAACACCACTGCCAGGGCCAGCATGATGAACACCCCGGTCTTCCAGGTCGGCAAGTCGTGACGCAGCGCCGGTACGCCGAACTTGCCCTGGGGCCGACGCTTCCACCAGATCACCACGCCGCTGACGGCGCTGAGCAGGATCATCAAGCAAATCAGCAACACGATGATCTGGTTCAGCGGGCCGAACATCTTGCCTTCGTGCAGCATCACGCCGGTTTCGGTGGCGCGGGCGACGACGCCGTAATGTTCCCAACGCACATCCGCCAGGACCTTGCCGGTGTACTGGTCCACGTGCAGGGTCGCGTCGTTGCGCGGGTCGTCGGCGAATACAGCGATGGTGAATACGCCGGTAGCGGTGGTCGGCAGGGTGATGCTGTAGCCAGGTTCCACTTTGCGTTCGGTGGCGATGTCCTGCACCGCTTGCAGGCTTACGGTCGGCGCGGCGGGACCTTCATGGGCGCCGCCGTGGGCCATGTGTTCGGCATGGTCGCCGGACATCGGCATCGGGGTATTTTCCACGGCCCAGGGTACGGTCTGGCGGTGCGCATTGTTGAGGCTGCCGGCGGCGACGTCGGACTTGGGCATGTCGTTCCACATGGCAGCCGGGAAGCGGTTCCAGAGGTCAGCATATTGCTTGCCCCAGAAGCCGGTCCAGGTCATGCCGCTGAGCAGCATCACCAGCAGAAACGCCGCGCCCCAGAAGCCGACGACCCCATGCAGGTCGCGCCAGAACAAACGACCGCGAGCGCTCCAGCGTGGCCACAACACTCCGGCCGACGACTGCCCGCGAGGCCACCACAGGTACAGGCCCGACACCACCAGGACCACGCCCCAGCCGGCGGCCATTTCCACCAGTCGGTCACCCACGGTGCCGATCATCAACTCACCGTGGATGGCCCGGGCGATGGCTTGCAGGTTGTCCTTGGCGTCCTGTTCACCGAGGACATCGCCATGGTACGGGTCGATGAACACGTTCAGCTCGCGGCTCTTGTCGATCACCACGAATTGCGCACTGCGCTCGGCATTGATCGGCGGCAGGTACTGTTTGACCTGGCCTTCGGGGTAGGCCTGGCGGACCTGTTTGAGCAGGTCGTCCGCCGCCATCGTGTGATGGCCGGCCGGCACGTTCAGCAGGCTGCCGTACATCAGAGGGTCGAGTTGCGGCTTGAACAGGTAAATGATGCCGGTCAAGGCCAGCATCACCATGAACGGCGCCACGAACAGCCCGGCATAAAAATGCCAGCGCCAGGCCAGGTTGTAGAAATTGGGTTTCGGTTGGCTCATTTTAGAAGCGCTCCGCAGGGCAAATGTGATCGTTATGTTTTTGGCGCTTTTGATCGTTCCCACGCTCCCGCGTGGGAACGCATCCAGTGACGCTCTGCGTCACCGCAGGACGCGAAGCGTCCCGTGCTGCATTCCCACGCAGAGCGTGGGAACGATCAATCAGGTCAGTTGTTAGAAGCTCATATCCACCTTGGTCCAGAGCGTGCGCCCCGGTTCGTTGATGGCTTGCGGGTCACTCGCCGGGTAGCCGAACCCGGCGTTGCCGGCCAGGTTCAGATGTTCGGCGTAGGCTTTGCCGAACAGGTTGTCGACGCCGCTGCTGACCTTCCAGTGCTTATTGATGCGGTAGGCACCGTTGAGGGAGAACACCCCGAACCCGGAACTCTTGCCGTAGTCCTTGCCCACTACGTTGCCCTTGTTCTCGTCGACACGGTTTTGCGCGGCCACCACGCGCCACAGGGCGCCGGCGCTCCAGCGATCTTCGCTGTAGGTCAGGCCCAGGCGGGCATCGAGCGGCGGCATCTGTGCCAGGGCGCTGCCATCGCTGCTGTTTTTGCCCCAGGCGTAGGCCAATGTCGCATCGGCTTTCCAGCGCTCGGTCAGCTTGTAGGCCGCGCCCAGCTCACCACCCATGATCCGCGCATCAATGTTCTCGGCCCGGGAGGTGGTGCCCATCATGCCGGGCGTGTAGTCGAACAGGATGTAGTCGCGCACCTGCCCGACATAACCTGACGCCCAGGCCTCAAGGGTTTCGGTCTTGTACTGCAGGCCGAAGTCGAGTTGGGTGGTTTTCTCCGGTTTGATCGAGTCGAAAGCATTCAGCGAACCGGCGGGGCCGGCGTTGGCCGAAAACAGCTCCCAGTAATCCGGAAAGCGTTGTGCGTGGCCCAGGCCCGCATAGAGGGTAGTAGGGCTGTCGGCCAGATCGTGTTCGTAGCGTACGAAACCACTGGGCAGCGTGTCGGCGCGGGTTTGGTCGGCAGTGGGATTGGGCCGGGCGGACATGCCGGAGCCGATGCTTTGACGGTAATCCTTGGCCGAGGCACGGTCGAGGCGGGCGCCGCTGACCAGCCGGTCGCGGTCGGCGGCGTACCAGGTCAACTCACTGAACACGCCGTAGTTATGAAAGTCGGCGTCCTTGGTGCGCGGCCGTTCCTTGTAGGTGTCGATGCCCATGCTACTGCGTTGGCGATGCTCGTTGGTCTGGGCGTCCAGGCCACTGATCAATTGCACATCGGCCCAGCGCCAGGTGGCCTTGATGCGTGCGCCGAGGGTGCGGCGGTCGACGTTGGACGCCATGGGGCCGGCCATCATCCCGGTGCCGGACGGCGTGCGCAGCGTGTAGTTGTCCATCACATGGTCGGCGTAGTTGTAGTAGACCTGCGCTTCGAGCGTATCCAGCACATTGCCCATGTTCGAACGCTCGAAACGCAAGCCCAGGCTTTCACGCTTGAACTGCGAGCCATCCATGCCACGTCCGGCGTAGCGTGCTTCACCGTCGCCCTTGCCAGCGGTCAGTTCCAGCAGGGTATCGGCATCCGGCGTCCAGCCCAGCGTCACGTCGCCGTTCCACTTGTCGTAGCGCGACGGCACCGTGTCGTTGTTGCCGTCACGATAATCGTCTGAATGAGCGGTGTTGCCGATCACCCGCACGTAACCCAAAGATCCGCCGGCAGCCGCATCCACGACCTTGTCGAAGCGACCGTTGGAACCGGCCAGTACGCTGGCGTTGATCCGGGTGCCCAGTTCGCCGAACTGCTCCGGCTCGCGTTCGAACAGCACGGTCCCGGCCGATGCACCAGGGCCCCAGAGCACGGTTTGCGGGCCCTTGATAACGGTGAGTTTGTCGTAGGTTTCCGGCGAAATATAGGACGTCGGCGCGTCCATCCGGCCCGGGCAAGCGCCCAGCAGCATGCTGCCATTGGTGAGAATGTTCAGCCGCGAGCCGAACATGCCCCGCAGTACCGGGTCGCCATTGGTGCCGCCGTTGCGCACCAGGGCGAAGCCGGGAATGGTCTTGAGATAATCGCCGCCGTCGCTGGCCGGCACCGGTTGGCGCGGATCCTTGGGGTTAGTGACCACGGTCAGGGGCGAGCTGGGAGCGACGGCGGTAATGACCGTCGGGCTCAGCTCTTCGATCTGAGCTTCGTGGTGAGCATGCTCGTCGGCCAGCGCACAGGGCGTGAGCAGCAGGCCGCACAGTGCGGTGGCGGTGTAGCGAAAACGAACCCGGGGCTCGTTCGGGGAGCAGCGAACCTGGGCTGCCCCCAATGCGATGTCGGCAGAAAACCTGGACATGATGATTCCATCGAACAGACGTAAACGACACGGTCGGGCAACCTGGGGCTGTCTTTTGCGACCGGGTGAAGTAAGTGTGGGGTCTACGCGTCGAGGGGCGGTGCGCGGGTGCGGGCACCGGGGAAGAATGACGTCCGGGCATGGCCCAGGCGTGGCGAGGGGCTGGTGTAGGTGTGGGGTGGCGGGGTATCGAAGACGGCGAAGCTATGACCCCCCGTCAGCGCGGGGCAATTGAACAGCAGGCTGCAATAACCACACTTTTCCCACAGTACGTGATGCTCACTCTGGGGCGGGCAATGTTCGGCTTTCGGTGCTTCATGCTCGGCGTGAACGCCCGCCGACATGTCCATGTTCATGGTCATGGACGAAGACATGCGCTGATCCATCGGCATCGACTGAGAAATCAGCGGACCGATAAAGATCATCAGCATGGCGAACAGGCTGATCCAGCTGCCGCGTGTCAGGCTCATCAGCTGACGGCGGGGCATGACCGACCTGGCGCGGGGCGTTCGCATGGGCAAAGGTGATCAGTGGGCGTGCGTTTGGGTTTTGCTGCTGTCGGGGGCTTTTTTCTGCACCGCGACATCGACCGTGACATCCCCCGCTTTTTCGAAATGCAGGGTCAGAGGGAAGCGTTTGCCGTCGCTGAGCAGGCTGCGATCCTCCAGCCCCAGCAGCATCACGTGATACGCCATCGGCGCGAAGGTGACAGTCGCACCGGGGGCGATATCAACGACGGGCACCGCTTGCATTTTCATCAGGTCGTTTTGCATCACGTGTTCGTGGAGCTCGGCTTTGTCGGCAATCGGCGAATCGAGGCTGAGCAGTTTGTCGGCGGTTGTGCCCTTGTTGTGAATCACGAAGTACGCGGCCACGGTCGGTGCATTGGGCGGCAACTCCTGGGACCATGGATGAGCGATTTCAAGCTCGCCCGCTTTGTACTGGTGAGCTTGGGCGAAGCCGACGGGAAGCAGCAGGGCGGCCAGCAGGATAAGTCTGTTCAGCATGGGTAGTTCTCCGGAACGATTCAGGGCGCAGTGTCATGCGAGAAGAATCAGGCCAGAGGTGAGGCGCGGGGATTGAGGCTCGGCCATTGCTGGCGCGGTGTGGGGCTGTCGAGCAGTGGGTGGGCCGCGCCGCGATGGGCCGGCTGAGCATTCAGGTACAACTGCGGCTCGTGCCCGGTGAGCGCCACCAAGGGCGGCGACCCCGCACAGCACCAGCAATGCTGCATCGTCGAGTGATCGTCGTTCTGCGGCGTGCTCTGCTCGAACTTGCCCAGGGAAATCGCCACCAGTTTCGTGCCGCTGGAAGAGCAGAAACTGCCCCACAGCAATTGCTCGGCTGGCGACTGGGCCTTTGCCATCGCACCACCGCTGCCGGAAAGCGGCATGGCAAGCATGTTGAACAGCACTGCGAAGCAGGCGATCCAGGCAAATGCAAGCCGTTGTCGGGACATGGGGCAATCCGCTCGATGGTCGATCAGGTGGCGGTATTTAGCCTGATCGGGGTTGATAAGTAAAAAGAGCACGTGCGGTGTAGGGTCGCAGGGCTTGGGTTAACAGTAGCAACAGATCTTCAAGGGAGTGCTTTTATGGCAATGGATTTTGATCATCTCCTGCTCTGCGTTCAAAAGCAGAGTAGGGGCTTCATCGTGTGTTTATAGCTTCGTGTGAGGGCCATAGCATTCCTTTGAAACTCTAGGGGTGTGCGCACTCATTGTGGCGAGGGGATTTATCCCCGTTGGGCTGCGAAGCAGTCCAAAAATCTGATCTCGCGGTTTGTCGGGTGGACTACATTCACTGCTCTTGGGGCTGCTGCGCAGCCCAACGGGGATAAATCCCCTCGCCACAGGATTGGGTTTGACCAATCGTTTTTGATCAAACCCAACGCCCTGTGGCTTATCTCGGGTCGACCACATCCAGCGCCCGATTCGCCAGCAACTGGCCCAGCTCAATCATTTGCTGGACCCCTTGCGCGATATGTCGTCGCGAGCCCTCCAGATCGAATGCCAGGTCGCTGACCATGGCATTGGCCGACGCCAGGGTTTCGCTGAGGTTGGCGAGCAGGCATTCGGCGTCGACGTTAGGTGCGATGACGAAAAGGGTATTTAGCGTGTCGGATGGTTCTTTGTCGGCTGACGGCTTGAGGTAATAGTCCAAGGCGCGGGTGGCCGCGTCGTCGAGTTTTTTGGCGTTGGCTGACTGGCAACGGGACGTGTGGTCGTCTGGGGTTGGGGGATTCGGTGTGTTCTTGAACATTGCTGGAAACTCCATGTTATGGAGCCGCAACCGTTTCGCGACTAAACGAAGGGCGGCGGCTGTGCGCAGGTTAGTCGACCGGGGAGTCCAGCATTACCGGCGCGCCCGAAGGCGCCCTGCGCACAACCACCATCGAGTGCAGGGATGAGACACCTGACTGACGGAGCTTGTGAACCTGCTGAAAACCTCGGGCGACTAAACCCGATCACTGATGGGCAGTGACGGGATTCAAGTTACCGACGGCCTCCAAGGCGCACAAGCCAGCGGATTCTGGCGTAGTTGTAGGCAGCGGCGCAAGGTGACGTAGCTTGCTGGCGTAGTTCCGACAGGACAGGCTTGTAGGACGGTGCAGGTTTCTGTCAGACCAAATGCCGAAGCCCCTGCAACACCTCATCCACCGTCCCAAATTCCCGATCCACCCCCGGCAACACCGGCCGCTTCAACACCAGCACCGGCAGCCCCCGCTCCCGCGCCACTTCCAGCTTCGGCTCGGTGGCCGTGCTGCCGCTGTTCTTGCTGATCAGCACATCGATCCGCCGCCGTTCGAACAGTTCGCGCTCACCGTCAATATGAAACGGTCCACGGGCACCTATGACTTCGCAGCGCTCATTACCGGGGTAAACCTCCAGGGCCCGCAGGGTCCAGAATTGCTCGGGCGGGATTTCGTGCAGGTGTTGCAGCGGCTCGCGGCCAAGGGTGAAGAGGGGGCGGTGGAACGGCAGCAGGGACTGGATCAGTTCGGCCCAGTCGGCCACTTCGCGCCAGTCATCCCCGGCCTGGGGTTGCCATGCCGGACGGCGCAGGGCCCAGCAGGGAATGCCGCAAGCGCGGGCTGCGTGGGCGGCGTTGTGGCTGATTTGTGCGGCGTAGGGGTGGGTCGCATCCAGCAACAGGTCGATGCCTTGGTCTCGAATGAATTGCGTCAGCCCTTCGGCGCCGCCGTAGCCGCCGACGCGCACCTGACAGGTCAGGTCGGTGGGAACGCGGCCGATCCCCGCCAGGCTGTAGAGGTGTGTTGGGCCCAGGGTGCGGGCGATGGCCAGGGCTTCGGTGATCCCCCCCAGCAGCAGGATGCGTTTCATTTGAAAGCTCCGGCGTGACCGACGATGCCGCCCTGGCGGTCGATGGCGAAGACTTCGACCTGGACCTGGGCCGGTACGATGCCGCGAGCGAAGGCCAAGGCGTGTTCGCAGACTGCGTCGCCGAGGGCGATGCCAGCGGCGCTGGCCATCGCCAGGGCTTGTTGGCTGGTGTTGGCCTGGCGAATGCCTTGCTGCAATGCCTCATCGGCACCGATGGCGGCTGCCCATTGCGCCAGTTGTGGCAGGTCGATACTTGAATGACGGCTGTGCAGGTCCATGTGACCGGCGGCCAATTTGCTGATTTTGCCAAAGCCGCCACAGAGGCTGAGCTTCTCCACGGGCACCTTGCGCACATGCTTGAGCACCGCCCCGACAAAATCGCCCATTTCGATCAGGGCGATTTCCGGCAGGTTGTAGACCCGGCGCATGGTGTCTTCGCTGGCGTTGCCGGTGCAGGCGGCGATGTGCAGGTAACCGTTGGTTTTCGCCACGTCGATGCCCTGGTGGATCGAGGCAATGTAGGCCGCGCAGGAGAATGGTCGGACGATGCCGCTGGTGCCGAGGATCGACAGGCCGCCGAGGATCCCCAGCCGGGGATTCATGGTTTTCAGCGCCAGCGCTTCGCCGCCCTCAACGTTGACCGTGACCTCGAAGCCGCCGGCATACCCGGCTTGCTCGGCCAGCCGTCCCAGGTGGTCGCCGATCATTTTACGTGGTACCGGATTGATCGCCGGCTCACCGACGTCCAATACCAATCCTGGCCGCGTCACGGTGCCCACGCCACGCCCGGCAATGAAGCGCACCCCAGGCTCGGCTGTCAGCCGCACTTGGGAAAACAGCAGCGCGCCGTGGGTCACGTCCGGGTCATCGCCGGCGTCCTTGATCGTCCCGGCTTCGGCGCCTTGCTCGGTCAGGCGGCAGAATTCCAGGCGCATCTGCACGTGCTTGCCTTTGGGCAGCACGATCTCCACGGCATCGGCCTGGATGCCGCAAAGCAGCAGCCGGGCGGCCGCCAGACTGGTGGCGGTGGCGCAACTGCCGGTGGTCAGGCCGCTGCGCAGGGGCGCGGGTTGTTCGGCGGTTTCGTCACGCATCGAAGGGTTTGACCAGGTCGAGCAAGGTGATGGGCAATGCCTGGCGCCAGGTGTCGAACTCGCCCAATGGCTGGGCCTGGGCGATGTGGATACGGGTCAGTTCGCCGCCATGAAGTTCGCGCCAGTTCATCAGCGTCATCTCGCTCTGCAGCGTCACGGCGTTGGCCACCAGCCGTCCGCCGGGCTTGAGTCGAGCCCAGCAAGCGTCGAGCACGCCCTCGCGGGTTACGCCGCCGCCGATGAATACCGCGTCCGGCGGCTCCAGTCCTTCCAGAGCCTGCGGTGCCCGCCCGCGGATCAGTTGCAGGCCGGGCACGCCTAGGGTGTCGCGGTTTCGTTCGATCAACCCTTGGCGGCCTTCGTCGGCCTCGATGGCCAGGGCTCGGCAACTGGGGTGGGCGCGCATCCATTCGATACCGATGGAGCCGCTGCCCGCCCCCACATCCCAGAGCAATTCACCGGGCATCGGGGCCAGACGGGCGAGGGTAATGGCGCGCACGTCACGTTTGGTGAGCTGGCCGTCATGTTCAAACGCAGTGTCCGGCAAACCGGCCAGGCGCGACAGGCGCAACGCCGAGGGTTCGGCGCGGCATTCGACGGCGATCAGGTTCAGGTCCGCGACGGTGGGATCGGACCATTGTGCCGCACAGCTTTCGATCCGCCGTTCGGCGGCGCCGTCCAGATGTTCGAGCACGGTCATGGGGCTGGGGCCGAAGCCGCGCTCGCGAAGTAGCGCCGCCACGGCGGCAGGACTGTGGCGGTCGTTGCTCAGCAGCAACAGCCGGACGCCTGTGGATAAGTGAGCGCAGAGTGCCGCCAGGGGCCGTGCCACCAGCGACAGGGTGACCACCTCCTGTAAGGGCCAACCCATGCGGGCCGCCGCCAGCGAACAGGACGATGGCGCTGGAATGACCCGCATCTGCTCGCCAGGCAACTGTTTGGCGAGGCTGGCGCCTACGCCATAGAACATGGGATCGCCGCTGGCCAGCACGCACACGGGGTCTCCGCGCCGTGCCAGCAGCGGTTCGAGGGAAAATGGACTGGGCCACAGCTCCCGTTCACCGCGGATGCACAGCGGCAATAGCGCCAACTGGCGCTCACTGCCCAGAATACGCGAGGCCTGCAGCAAAGCGTGGCGAGCCGCTCGGCCCAGGCCCTTGAAGCCGTCTTCACCGATGCCCACTACGGTCAGCCAGGGGGTCATCTCTGTTCCTCGAATGGATAGGTTTGATCGGCGGGCTTGTTGCGCACGCGAACCGGGCCGCCATCATACCGTGCGCCTTCGGTTATGGCGTGGGCCGTTGGGAGCCTGCCGGCGTGCGGCACCGATTCAGACAGACCGCTTCGCGAGCAGGCTCGCTCCCACAGTTGTGATTGGGGGAGGCACTAGGTCTGTGTTTGCCACAGGTCCCCTGTGGGAGCGAGCCTGCTCGCGATGGCGTCGGCACATTCAACATCACCTTCTCAAGCAGGCAGCCGATTCATCGGTAGACGTATTTGAGGATATAGGCATACAGATCGTTGTAGACCGAGTCGGGTACGTGTTCAGCATGGGGCTGGGTCTTGAGCAGTGTCAGGTGGCACTCCTTTACCATTTCTTCGCGGTCGCCGATGAGGTGGAGGCGGTTGTTGGTGATGATCTCGAAGGCATTTGCATACACCACCTTCGGTCCCGCGATGAGCAAAGTCCCGTCCGGATCGAGGGTATAGGTGCTTTGGGTGCGCAGGATCCGTTCCTTCAAAGGGCCGAACCCGCGCTCGTACAAGTATATCTGCGAGCCGCTGACTGCTTTGGCCGCCGTCTCGATAGCCAGCAGGGTCGGCTGGGCGTTGCCCAGGCTGGCATTGAGCGCCGATAGCGTGACGAACCTTTCCATCTCCTGTTTTTCCAGGCTTCTGAGGGCTCTTTTGATACTCGATAGATGAGCGAACTCTTTTTTGCAGGCGATGATGTGGGTTTCCAGCTGATAGCCCGCTGCCGTGGCCATCGCCGGGAAGGCCGCGAAATCGATGCTGTCGAACGCGCATTCCATGATGATGTTGTATTTTTTCCTGAACGCCTCTGCGAAGATTTTCGAGCAAACCTCTCGAACAAAGGCCTCTGTATGCTCATAAGCATGCAGCACACCGCGTTTGATCATTTCGGCGTAGTGAGGGTGTTTTTCCCGGTACTCGGGCAGGTACAGGCGCACATGATTGTCGTAGCGTTGGGAGGGCAGGAGGCTTTTTTCCAGCAGATAGGTTTTACCCGATCCCTGCGATCCGGCGACGATCAGCATTTTGGGGACGGACTCGACCGTAATGCCATTGAACAGCGTGTCGGTGATTTCGGTGAATGCGGTCGTGACCTGTTCCGGGGTGTAGGCGTAATTCGATGCGTGTGGCATATCCTGATGTCCTTATCAAAGATTCCCATGAAGTGAAGTGAGTGGTTGCCCTTTGAATAAAGCGGGGTTTTGCGGCTTGTTCAAATGAGCGTGTGTTCCAAGATATATGCCTGTTTTTTAAGGTAAAAATCCCTACATGGAAGGCGCCGTAAACTTACGTCAGCGTGCCTGACACCGAACCCCTTTGGCGTGCTTGCTCGCGAAGGCGTTGGCACATTCAACATCACCCTTTCAGGTGGACCGCTATCGCGAACAGGCTCGCCCCCCCCGTTTTGTGGCCGTGATCGGCTCCCTGGCGCAGCGCGATGCCCGCAATCCGACCAGCAAGCTTTTCATGCCCCCCGGCAAAGCAGGCATAATGGCGGGCCTTCGCCGTTGCGGCGTGCCTTATCGACCGGTTTGCCCTTGAACGAACGTCCATCATCCAGCGTCATACGCCCCTCGGGTTGTCCGGGGTTGCTGCGTGTCGTCCAGGCGCTGGACGGAGGGATCTGCCGGATCAAGCTCGACGGTGGTTCCATCCAGGCGGATCAGGCCGACGCCGTGGCGTTGGCGGCCGAGCGGTTCGCTGGTGGCGTCATCGAGGCGACCAACCGCGCCAACCTGCAAATCCGTGGGATTGGGCCCCAGCACGATGCGTTGATCGAGCCCTTGCTGAACGCCGGACTTGGCCCCCGCAAACTGGCCGGCGATGACGTGCGCAACCTGATGCTCAGCCCCACGGCCGGGATCGACCGGCAGATGCTGCTCGATACCCGTCCGTTGGCCGCGCGGATTCTTTTCACCCTGCAAACCCATGAACGCTTCCATGAGCTGTCGGCCAAGTTCGCCGTGCAATTGGACGGCGGGGAAGGGTTGGCGATGCTTGAACATCACCATGACCTGTGGCTCTCGGCGCTGGTTCGCAACGGCGAACCGTGGCTGGCCTTCGGGCTGGCCGGCACCCCGCTGGATAAGCCGGACGGCGCTGTGCGCCTGGCCCAGGGACATGATTTGGTGGTGGCGGTGCTGGAGTTGTTTCTCGACCTGGCCCGTCCCGACCAGACGCGCATGCGTCACGTGCTGGCCGAAATCCCGAGGGATGAGTTCCTTGTCCAGTTGGCCCGCCGCGTGGCGTTGCAGCCCCCTCCGGATTGGCGGCGGGGCGAGTCCATCGACGGATTGCACATCGGCATCCATTCCCAGCACGACGACCAGGTCTACGTTGGCGCGGCGGCGCCTCTGGGCCGACTCGACGCCGTCATGCTGCGCGGGGCCGCGCAATTGGCGCGGGACAAGGGCGACGCCAGCCTGCGTTTCAGCCCCTGGCAGAGCCTGTTGCTGCCCAACGTGCGCCGCGAGGATGCGCCCGGTGTGCGGGCGCGGCTCGAGGAGCTGGGGCTGTTGTGCTCGCTCGAGCAACCCCTGGCGCAACTCATCGCGTGTACCGGCTCCAGTGGCTGCGGCAAAGCCCTGGCCGACACCAAGGCCGATGCTCGTCAATTGGCCGAGCTGCTGCAACGCCAGGGCCGTGCCCTGAAGATCCATCTCTCGGGCTGTCCGCGTTCCTGCGCAGCGGCCCATGTCGCGCCCGCCACCTTGCTGGCGGTCGCCCCCGGTCGTTACGACCTGTATTTTCGCGATGCGACGCTGCCGGGTTTCGGCGCGTTGCAGGCGCACGATCTAACTATTGAAGCGCTCGGCCACTGGCTCGACGCTCGCCCCCGGAGCCCCCTTGATGCTTGATTACATCCGCGACGGTCAGGAGATCTATCGCAACTCCTTCGCGATCATTCGCGCCGAAGCCAACCTGGCGCGCATTCCGGCCGACTTGGAAAAACTCGCGGTGCGGGTGATTCACGCCTGCGGCATGGTCGAGGCCGTCGATGGCCTGCAGTTTTCCGAGGGCGCCGGCACGGCGGGACGCCAGGCGCTGGCCGCCGGTGCGCCGATCCTGTGCGATGCGCGGATGGTCAGCGAAGGCGTGACCCGGGCTCGCCTGCCAGCGAACAATCCGGTGATCTGTACCTTGCGCGACGAGAGCGTGCCGGCGTTGGCCCTTGAATTGGGCAACACCCGTTCGGCGGCCGCCCTGGAGCTTTGGCGTCCGCATCTGGAAGGCAGTGTCGTGGTGATCGGCAACGCGCCGACCGCCCTGTTCTACCTGTTGGAAATGCTCGATGCCGGCGCGCCGAAACCGGCACTGATCCTGGGCTTCCCGGTGGGCTTCGTCGGGGCCGCCGAGTCCAAGGCGATGCTGGCAGCCAACAGCCGTGGCGTGCCGTTCGTGATCATGCAAGGCCGGCTCGGCGGCAGCGCCATGGCCGCCGCCGCCGTCAACGCCCTCGCTACGGAGATTGAATGATGCAGCAGCCTGGACGTCTGATCGGCCTCGGCGTAGGCCCCGGTGACCCGGAACTGATTACGGTCAAGGCCCTGCGCCTGCTGCGCGAATCGCCGGTGGTGGCGTACTTCGTCGCCAAGGGCAAGAAGGGCAACGCTTTCGGCATCATCGAGGCGCATTTGCAGGAGGCGCAGACGTTGCTGCCGCTGGTCTATCCGGTGACCACCGAAGCGCTGCCGGCCCCGCTGTCCTATGAACAGGTCATCGCCGACTTCTACGACACCGCTGCCGAGCAGTTGGCCGTGCATCTGGATGCCGGTCGTGATGTGGCGGTGATCTGCGAGGGCGATCCGTTCTTCTACGGCTCTTACATGTACCTGCACGATCGCCTGGCCGAGCGCTATGACGCTGACGTGATTCCTGGCGTGTGCTCGATGCTCGGGGGCGCCTCGGTGCTGGGTGCGCCGCTGGTCTATCGCAACCAGAGCCTGTCGGTGCTCTCTGGCGTACTGCCCTTTGAGGAGCTCAAGCGCCGCCTGGCCGACGCCGATGCGGCGGTGATCATGAAGCTGGGGCGTAACTTCCCCAAGGTTCGGCAGGTGCTCCAGGAACTGGGCCTGGACGGTCGGGCGTTGTACGTCGAGCGGGCAACCATGGCCAACCAGAAGATCGTGCCGCTGGATGAAGTCGAGCCGATGTCCTCGCCGTACTTCTCGCTGATCATCGTGCCCGGCGAACGGTGGCAGGGTTGATGACTTCCAAAGTGCCGGCCATTGTCATCCTCGGCCCGGGCAGTCTCGCCACCGCCCGGCGAATCCAGCAGCGCTACCCTGACGCCCTGATTCACGGCCTGAGCGGACGGGTCGAGGGTGTGGATCGTCAATACACCGAGTTCGGCACAACGCTGCGCGAGCTCTACCAACAGGACACGCCGATCATCGCCCTGTGCGCGGCCGGCATCGTCATCCGCACGCTGGCGCCGCTGCTGCTGGAAAAAGGCGTCGAGCCGCCGGTGCTGGCGGTGGCCGAGGACGGCAGCGCGGTGGTGCCGCTGCTTGGCGGGCTGGGCGGGGTCAATGTCATGGCCCGTGATATCGCCACAGCACTGCAAGTCACCCCGGCGATCACCACCAGCGGCGAATTGCGTTTCGGCACCTGCCTGCTCAATCCGCCGAGTGGCTACAGCCTCGGCGATCTGGAGCAAGGTAAGCGTTTTGTCTCCGATCTGCTGGCAGGTGAATCGGTGCGCATCGAAGGCGCCGCGCCGTGGCTGGTTCAGGCGCAGTTACCCGAGGATGAACGGGCACGGTTGGCGATCCGTATCGACAGTGCTGCGGGTACACCGGCGGCGGATGAGCTGCGTATTTATCCGCGCAATGTGCTGGTGGCGTTGAGTGCAGGGGCGTCGGCGGACATCGGCGCGATACTGGAGCAGGCCGGCCTCGCGCCGCAGTCGCTGGCGTGCCTGTTGGCGGCGGACAGCGACATGGCCCGTCCTGAGCTGCACGAAACGGCATCGGCCTTGGGTGTGCCGCTGCGTTTTGCCGCAACCAATGGCAACCTCGTAACATGGTTGAGCGATGCCCTCGGCCAACCGGCATCGCTACAGGTCATGGGCAGCCATGCCATCGCCGTGACTGAGCAGCCCCTCGACCCCGACCAGATTGGCCGCCCGCGCGGGCGTCTTGCCGTGATCGGCCTTGGCCCCGGCGCTGCCGAGTTGATGGTGCCGGCCGTGCGCGCCGAACTCGACCGTGCCACCGATGTGCTGGGCTACGAAACCTACGTGCGCATGGCCGGTCCCTTCCGGTCCGATCAGGTGCAGCACTGCACCGACAACCGCGAGGAAATGCAGCGTGCCCGTCATGCCTTCGAACTGGCGGCCCAGGGCCGTTCCGTGGTGGTGGTGTCGTCCGGCGATCCAGGCGTGTTCGCCATGGCCGCTGCGGTGCTCGAAGCGCTGCACGAGTCGACGGATGCCCATTGGCATGGCGTCGACCTGCAAATCCTTCCGGGCGTCTCGGCTTCCCTCGCCACCGCCGCCCAGGCCGGTGCGCCGCTGGGTCATGATTTTTGCGTGATGTCTCTGTCGGACAATCTCAAACCGTGGTCGATCATCGAGAAACGCCTGGATCTGGCGGCTGAAGCAGACCTGGCCCTGGCGTTCTACAACCCGATCTCCCGTTCCCGACCGTGGCAGTTGGGGCGAGCGTTGGAGATCGTTGCGCAACATCGCACGCCGCACACGCCGGTGGTGTTGGGGCGTGATATCGGTCGTCCGGGCCAGACCCTGAGGATCACGACTTTGGGGCAGTTGACCCCGGAACAGGTGGATATGCGCACCATGGTGCTGATCGGTTCCTCCACCACGTGTGTATTCCCGCGCGCCGAAGGGGGCGACTGGGTGTACACGCCGCGTTGGTATGGCAGCAAACCGCTCTGATAAAACCCGGCGGCCCGCCTGGGCCGCCTCTATCTGACTTCGTCATGTTCGAGACTGCGTGGGTAAAAGACGACCCGCTGTTTGACGCTGTAGACGTCGCGAATACCTGTTTGTTTGAATAATGAAATAAATATTCGATGCGCGAGCGCTAAGTCATTGTGTTCGGAAACTTATTGAATTCCTTGTGAGTTGAACAGCGTTCGAAGTGTGGGCTATGTTTGCTTCCGCTTTGAAATTGATTGGGACTGTAAAGTGCTGTTTGCGGCCTGAGTGAACGCTGTTGTTGGGGCGCACTGGGGATGGCTGCTACTTATCTATTGCAGGAGAGAGCGCGCAACTTCTCCTGACAAGAGTATTTCTTTAGATGACTTGATGCAGAGGCTGCCCGAGTGCTTGGAAGCGCTTGTGGGCGGTCATCGTGCAAGGCTGTCCTGTATTTATATACGATAAATGGAAGTATTGTTTATGAGTGAACCTGAGCGTTCATCGGCGGATGACTACGTCGATTTTGTGAGTTTGTTGAAACTAAAGGATCTTGAACGGGCCTTAATGCCGTACAAGGGTTCCGAACAATATGATTCGGTACTTCGGTATTACTTTGGTTGTATCGCCTTGTTGGATTCTGCGCGCATGTTGGAACCGTTGGGGCTGCTCAAGCAGGCGGTGGGAACCTTGCAGGGAAACAGCCGGCGCCGTCGTGCGCCGGAGCCGCTGAGCACCGATGGCGCCGGGCCTGCGAACCTGGCGCAGATACAAAACAAAATCGAGGGTTTCGAAGCGCGCCTGCACAACAGCTTCGAGCAGTTGAAACTACCCGCTACCGAAGTGCCGAAAAACCTGCATTTTGTCTGGCTTGGGGGCGGCGTCGGGGCGATTCAGCGTGATTACATCAATATCTGGAAAAAGGTGATGGGCCCGCAGGGCTATCGCCTCAGTCTCTGGTATGACAGCGACGCGCTGCTGGCCTATGAGACCAACCGGATCATTGTCGAAGCCGCGAAGGCCGATGCCATGCTCAATGGCGGGCAGGCCAGTGTCGATCCGTTGGAGTTGGGCGACCGTTATGAAGAACGCGCCATCGTCCTGAAGCAGCAGATGTATGCGCATATCACCAAGGTTGTGAAGAACGGCGGCAGTGCTGATGAGGCTCGAATCGATCTGCTGGTTCGCGCCTACGGCCAGGATAAGGCGCGGCTCAATACCCTGATGAACGATAACCGCCTCAGCCTCACGGCCTTGGCTGAGGGTTGCCTGAGCCTGCGCGACGTTGCCGCCGGGCAAGCACCCCTTCACTTGCGGGATATCTACGAGCGCGAGATCAGTCTGCGTGGCATGTTTGCCGGGGGCTCCGACATTGTGCGTGTCGAAGCCCTGTTCGCCGAAGGGGGCAGCTATGTCGATATCGATCACCTGCCGCCCTTGCTGGAGAAACTGGGGGAGGTGGACATTCGTGAGTTCAAGACCGACGCGCGCCTGGGGGTGTTGCAGTTGTTGCTTGATCGAAACCCGGATTGGATGCCCGGCCGTCAGGCATTGCGCAGCCAGTACACGGATTATCTCCACGCGATCCCGTCGCAGCATCGCGATGCGCTGGAGCGGTTCGCTAAAAGCCAGCCCGAGTTGAACCGCGTTTTTCGCCCGCCGGTGGAGCGTCTGGCGCGTCCGTACGAGCTGCGCGCCGTTGCCGCGCGAAACTCGTTGAGCAACGCTTTTTTGATGGGCCACCCTGGGGCGGCGATGCTCAAAACCGTGCTCGAGCGTTTCAGGCTCAACTATGAAATCGTCGATGCCACCGCGCGCCTGGCCGATGAGCAAAACGTTGCCCTTACCGATGCCCAGAGCATGATCGGCCTTGCGCGTCAGGCCGCAACGCAGATTTTCGGTGCGTTTCACGAGCTGTCGCCGGAAGCGGAAATGGCCGCGGCGTTTCTGGTGGAGGCGGCCGCCACTTACTACAGCGACGGTATCCGCCCCCAGAGCGAAGTGACGATCTACCTGACCGGCCCAGCCGCCATGCGCGAGGGGATGGCCGATTACCACCGGGCGCATTTCACCCCGCGAACCGCCGAGCAGTGGCGCGCGGAGGCGGTCATCGCCGCCGTCGGCAGCGTCAATGGGGCCACCGAGGAGGAGCTGGATCACTCCTGGAAGGAAAACGAAAGTGACACCGGGCAATGGCTCGTTAACGAGAAAAAACGCTGGCAAGAGGGCCGGTTCAAGGCTCGTTATGCCGGCGATATGGCCGAGCTGCTCAAATACCGTACGCTCCAGTTCGATGAAGGCTGGCCGGTGATCGAGGGGCGACATGTGTTGTCCACCGAGCTTTTGCAGCATCTGGCCGATGAGCTGGGTAAGCCGTTCATGCAGATGATGAGTCTGGGCCATGACGGGACGGTGATTTTCGACAAGGCGATACCGCTGGGTTTTGATGAACGTCAGTCGATCCTCGCCCAAAGCGCCAGTGCGTTGCCGCCAGCATCGTTGAGCGATCAGCAAACGCGCCGGTTGTCCGTCGTTGAGCTTCTGGAGCGCCTCGCCAAAGGTGATTTTGAAGTCGCTCAATTGAGTCCCCTGCAACGTCTGCTGCTGGGGGGCTTGACCGGTGCGACGGCCTTGGATAATCGCAGCTTCGATGCGGTACGCCCGCAGTTGGATAACCTGGCCAACAACGTCGCGAACCAGGGAAGCGCTGGCGGCTATGCAACGATCGAGCATGCGTTGTACCAACGTAAGGCGCCGGCTTTTCTGGCCGGGCTTGCCAGTGCGGCCGAGTATCCGCCAGGGCATGAGGAAACCGCCCTGGCCCTGAAGAAAAACGCCCTGGAGCAGCCTTTGACATTGTGCCAATGGGGCCAGCACGTCGCGCGGATCCGCCAGGTGGCGAAGCTTGAATACCGTGTCCGGGTCGTTGAACGCCTCGGTACTGTCCTGGACGATTTCGATGCCGACACAATCAAGCTTGTACCTCAGGATCTGCTGCTCCAGGGCGATGGCGACAGGGTGGGCGGACGTTGTTATCCCTTGGCCCTGGCAATGGCGGCAGCCTTGTCGCAGGACAAGGTTGCGGTCAACACCTTGCGTGAGCGGTTCTACCTGGGGGTGATCGAGCCTCAGGCCAGTGATTCGCAGACGTTCCTCAACTGCGTGGAGTCGTTGCGCGATGTGCAGATCGGCGACGTCGGCCGTGGGTTGGCGCGCTCGGATCTGAATGCGGTGGTGGACATTCTGCAAGCCAGGACAACGACCAGCACGCTGATGCTCAACTCCGACAATCACGCCATGCTGGTGGCCAAGACCCTAGAGGGGGAGCGCAGTACGTATCACTTCTACGATCCGAATTTTGGCGTATTCGAGTTCCAGCAGGCGACACGCTTCAGGCAAGCCTTGGAGCAGTTCTTCCTTCAGCACGAGATGGCCAGTTATTACGCCGCGTATGGCGATGCGGCGCGCCCGACCTTCGATCTCATCGACCTGGACGGTGCCAAGGTGGCGAGCCTGGCATTGTCTGGTGCAATTGAAGTTTCCAAACTGCTGCAACCCGGCGCGCTGCCCGGGCAGGCGCAGCGCCCGGTCAGACAGCGCCTGGCCAATGCCCGGGGGCAGTCGCTGCAGAGTAATCCTCGATTGGGCAACTGTCTGCTGGCGCTGGATGGCCAGTGGTGGGGGCAACAGATCGCGCAGGCAACGGCCCATCTTCAGCAGGCGGGTCAATTGGCATCAGGCCTGGTGCCGTTGTTCGAAACCCTGGAGGTCATGTCGAACGGATCGTACCGCATAAGCCTGATCGATCCTGAGAGTCCCGAGCACCTGGTACGGGTCGTCACTGACGACCATCGACTCTTGCGTATAAAAAGCTACCTCTCGGAACGTTTTTCAGCCTTGGCCAATAAACCGTCCGTGCCCAGCGATCCCACCGAAGTGGGCAGCGTCCATACCCTGAACGCCGGTTTCGCCATACAAGCATTGATGAATGCATTGAGACGGCAGGAAGGGCCTGATCGCTCCCTGACGCTGGCGGTGCGCTTGCATGGCTATGTCAATTACGCGCAATTGGTTCACGGCAACGTGGTGGATATCGCGGGCCTGGTGGGGCTGGTGCGTCAGGCACTGGCTGAAGAAAAACTGATTGCCCGTACCGTCGCGCCAGTGGTGAAGGCGGCGGTGGGAAGCAGCGTGAGCGAAGCGACAGGGGGGCTGCTGCAACTGGCGAATGTCGGCTTCGACATCTATCAGTTGTCGACTGCCCGAAACGAAGTGGAACGCGCGCAGTTCGGCACCCAACTGGCGTTCGACTCGGCCGGTCTGGCGTTGTCGGTAGGCGCTTACGCCGCCGGTGCCACCACCGCCGGAGCGTTTCTGGGCGGCGCCGCGGTGATGCTGGGCGGGCTGGCGGTGGGGGTGGCCGCGCTGGCCCAGGGGTTCGCCACCATTGCTGAAGAAGCCAAACAAGTCGGGCTTTTCTTCGATGAGGCTACAAAAGCTCATCTTCAGCCTTATCACTTTGATGTCCCCAGTGGGGCATGGCTGCCGCGTTCTTCGTTGATCGTTCAGACGCTGGACCTGACCCGCTCCGAGCTCGTGCTGGACAGCCCCAGGCTGTATCCGCTACGTGATCATTTCGGCGTGCCGACCTTTGATGACGATTACCGCCGGGCAATCGATATCCGTCGAGAGCTGAATCTGCCAGGTCGGGTCAAGTTCACGCCGCCGGCAGGCCAGGTCGTCCTGCCTTGCACACCGCAAACCTGTTATCGCTACGAGTACAAGGCGCTGCCCTTCGCGAGCCTGCGCCATGACACCGGTTTCGACACGGCCCGGCGTCTGGAAAAAAGGAAAGCGGATGGTGGCTGGCTGTTCCTGTTTTCGTTCTATTCGTTTCCCAGCGACTACATCCTCTACCGCATGGTGCCTGACTATCGGCCAACAGTGATCGATGTGTGGCTCGATTCCGTCGATCGCTCGCTGGTGGTGCCCGTTCTCCCTGCCGTCTGGCACGCAAAGGTAGCCTATCGGATTCGGGGTGCCGGAAAACGCTGCGCGTTGGGACTCAATCCCGGCGTGGGCCTGATCCTTGAGTCGGGGCCTGCGCAGAAGTCCAGTTGGGTATTGGACGCCCCTTGGGTCGGCGAGAGCGACATCCGTTTCGAGGGTTCAGGGAAACTGTTTATCGGTGAGCTCCAGGTGACGCTCACGGGAACGGGGAGCCATGAAATTGTGCTCAAGATCTCCGACAATCAAGTGTTTCAGGTTGAGCTGCAGGCGCGCAAACTCACCCTCGTCGAGCAGGATGTGCCACCGGGCATGAGTCGACAGGCGTTGCAGGGGCACCTCAAGACTCTGGCTCAAAAGCACCGCCTGGTGATGCCGTATACGGCGGTGCACCATTATCTGATTCCGTTCGAGGCACCGGACGAGCCCCGCTACGTTACGGCCTGGTATGACGCGAAGGAGGACCGCTTCCTGTACATCCGTGACGATATGCCGGGTGTCGATGGCGCTGTGTTGGGAGCGGTGGCGGGTGCTTCCTGTTACTTCTACGACCCGCAGAACCTGATCATCTGGCAAGTCGACGCGGTGACCGGGCTGTTGAGCCATCGTTATTGGCTGTGGGGCGCAAGCAATGTCGCAAGCACCATCAAGCGCGTCGAGGTGGATGCACAGGGGGTGATTCATGTCGTTCAGCAAATCACCCGCAAGGATCAGGCCCGCGATGTTCTCGTTTATGTGATACATGAGGGGCAACTGCTGCTCAGTTCGATCACTCGGGACCTGGACCTGGCATTGGAGTCGGTCCTGAGTGCCAGCGAAACACTGGCCGACTGGTCGCTGATCCTTGGTAACGGCTACCCCTTTACCCCATCCGCCAGCGAAAAGGACAGCTTCATCACCGTCAACTGGCGGCCTGCCCCCTTTGTTTCGGTTTGCTGGAAGCCCGAGGCGCAGTGGCGGGACATGGCCTGGGTTCGCCGCGGCGATCACTTGATCATCCGTCCCTCACCTCGCCGCAATCATCACCGTGGCTGGGCCGACTCGATCAAGCACATGACTGACCTGACGTTGCTGACACCGGCGGGCGACAGCGATGTGTTTGTCATCTATGACCGGCTCAGACAGGAACTGTGTCGCAAGCAACGTACCGAGGTGGCGGGAAAGGGACACTGGTCCGAAACATGGATGCGCCCGCAGAAGCTGGAAAACGTCATGGCGGTTGACGGCGGCTACGTCGCCCTGACGTCAGAGGGCCTGTTCTTCAACCTGACGAGCCAGGGCAGACTGGCCTTGGGCGGTTTGAGTGAAGTGTGGCTCAAGGATCGGGCGCACTGGTGGTCCGCATTGGAGCCCTTGGCCCGGCAATACGCAACCGACAGCTTTGCCCTGATCGGCTTGACCCACTTGAACGGTGACGCGAGGTTGTGTGCCTGGTACGTCGGCAACCGATTGTTGCTGGCTGAATGGGGGCATGCAAAGCAAGTGCGCCTGCTCGGCGTTACCCCGGATAGCGAAGCGGCCTGGCTGTTCGATGTATCGAGTGGCGAAGTCTATCGCCAGGCATTCATCGATCCGCAGAAACTGGAGTCCGCTTTTGGCCAGGGTTCGCAGTTGCTGCAGGCTGATGCATTACCCCCCGCGGAGCGTGCATGGGCGCCCTGGCAGTTTGTCGAACTGACGGTCGAAGGAGTGGGGCTGCGTGGCGTGACATTCGAGGGCGTGGTGGTTGTGCTGCGAGACCGGGAGCCGGCGTTGATTACCGGCGTCACTCACGAATGGGTCGTCGCACAAGGTGGCCGGAAGCTCGAGGGCCTCAAACAGCTGGCGGCCCAGCCATTTCGCAGCGCACTGCTGTCAGTGGAGGAGCCCGGTAACCTGCAATGGTTCGTCGCCGAGACCGAGCGTGTGATTCGGGTTCCCAAGACGGCCATTCCAGAGTCCTTTGAACTATTGGGTACCCAGCAGCGGAGCAACGTGCTGCTTCATGAAAGCAGGAACGGAAAGCTGCTGACCTTGCCGGTTATGGAGCATCTTGGGCCACTCAGTTACATCCGGCGTGATGCCGAGGTTCTGGCCATTGAGGGCCAGATGAAGATCGATGATCTTCTTGCGCTGATGCCGGATGATGTTACGACTCTGGTCCTGCGCATGGGGCAAGGCGCGGTGAGTTACAGGTTGTCGAAAGCGGCCTGGTTGAGAGTCAAGTCGGTCATTCTCGATTGCCGGCACTCGCTGGGCAGCGCGCAGACAATCCCCGGTAAGTTGATCTGGGAGCACGATGAGCCTGACCAGTTGTTGCTGAGCCCCATCCATGAACATCTGGTGATCATCGACCCGAACAGTGGGCACAGTGTGATTTTTCGTGAAGTGTATGCGGCGGATGTCAACTTGCGCGGAGAAGTCGTGCTCAGCTTTGGAGGAAACCGGCATTACACCGTCTCGACACTGATTGAGCAGTTGGGTGCTTTGCAGAATGCCAGCAACGGTGTCGCGCTCAAAGAGTTGTCACACGTATCGTATGAGGAGGAAAGCAATCTGGTGAGTTGACCACGGTCCGATATTCGCGCTGGGGTCTTACGTCGCAAGCAGACCGCTGCTGTGTCAGGGCACCAGATAGCCTCTGACCCCGGTAAAGATGATCTGCGCGGCCAACGCGCAGACAAACAACCCCATCAGGCGGCTGACAATCTGTAAGCCCTGGTCACCGAGAATCCGCTCGATGCGGCTGGACAGGTAAAGCACCACGCCGACGGTAAAGCTGGCCAGGGCGATGCTGATGATGGCCATGAGTTTGTCGTCCCAGTGCGGCTGGCTCACGCCCATCACCAGCAGGGCGCCAATGGTGCCGGGGCCGACCGTCAACGGAATGGTCAGCGGGACAATGGTCACGTCCTGCTGAACATTATCTGTCTGTACGGCTGATTTGCCTTGGGCCATGCCCAGCGCCGAAATGAACAGCACGCTGCCGGCGCCGATTCGGAACGCATCCACGGTGATGCCGAACACGCTGAAAATCACCCGTCCGAACAAATACAGCAATACGCTGGACACCAGCGTCGCGATCGCGACTTTCCAGGCCAGGCGCCGTTGTTCCTTGCGCGAGTAGCCGCGAGTCAGGCTGATAAAACACGACAGCACGAAGAAGGGGCTGTAGAGCACCAGCATCTTCAGATAAACGCTGAACAACACATGAAGCATGGTCGAGGCTCAAGGCGGAGAAAGACGTCGGGGAGTCTATCAGGCGTTTTGGTGTCTGTCGGCTCAGGACGTCTGCGCTGTACGATTCTGCTGGTCGCGCTGGGCCACCCAGTGTTCGATCAGCTCGCGCAGTTGCGACAGTTCCACCGGTTTGGCCATATGGCCGTCCATCCCGGCCTGACGGGCGCGTTCCTTGTGTTCGGCCAGGATGTGCGCGGTGAGCGCGACCACGGGGGTGCGGGTGCGCTGGTTACCCATTTCCCAGGCGCGTAGCTGTTGCGTGGCGGAAAAGCCGTCGAGGATCGGCATTTCGCAGTCCATCAAGACCAGGTCGTAGCGCTGCTCCTTCATGGCCTTGAGGGCTTCCTCGCCGTTGCTGGCGGTATCGGGTTGCAGGTTGAGCTTGCCGAGCATGCCACGGATGACCTTGGTGGAAATGCTGTTGTCTTCGGCCACCAGGATGCGGAAGTCGCTGGGCACTTTTACCGGAACGACAGGACCGGCGCCCATCGGAATGCTCGGCGCCTGGCCTTTGTTGCGCTGGTTGAGTTCGTCCGCCAGGGTGGTCTTGAGGGTATAGCCGGCCACCGGTTTGGCGAGGATGCGCTTGACCCCGCTGTTGCGTGCCACGACCTTGCTCGGCGCGTTGCTGATGCCGGTGAGCATGATCAACAGGATGTCGTGATTCAGGCTCGGGTCTTCCTTGATCTTGGCCGCCAGTTGCATGCCGGTCATGCCGGGCATGTTCTGGTCCAGCAGCACCACGTCGAAGTAGTCCCGCAGGTGCGCCTTGGTGCGCAGCAGCGCCAGGGCTTCCTTGCCCGATGGTACGGCGCTGACGTTCAGGCCCCAGGCGCTGCATTGCTGCACGAGCACTTTGCGGCAGGTGTCATTGTCGTCGACGATCAACACCCGCGCCCCTTGCAGCGGACTGTCGAGGTCGGAGGTCGGATGTTCGAGGCGATCCCGGTCCAGAGGCAAGGTCAGCCACAAGGTACTGCCCTGGTTGCTGCCGCTTTTGATGCCGAACTCGCCGTGCATCAGCATGATCAATTGACGGGCGATGACCAGGCCCAGGTTGCCGCCCAGGCGGGTGGCCGAGAGGAAGTTCTTGCTGTGCAATTCGGCATGCATCAGCGTGTCGCGCTCTTCGGCGTCCATGGGCGTTCCGCTGTCCTGCACCGCGATGCGCAGGCGCGGCTGATTGCTGCGCTCGTCCAGCGCCACGACGATCAACACTTCGCCCTCGTCGGTTTTTTTCAGGGCGTTTTCCAGCAGGCTCAGTAGCGCCTGGCGCAACCGTGTCGGGTCACCGCTGATCACTCGCGGCACCTGGGGCTGGATAAAGCTGATCAGTTCGACATTCTGCTGTTCGGCCTTGGCGCGGAAGATACTCAGGCAGTCCTCGATCAGCGCATTGAGGTCGAACTGCACGTCGTCCAGTTCGATCTGCCCGGACTCCAGCCGGGAAATGTCGAGGATCTCGTTGATCAGGGTCAGCAGTTCGTTGCCGGCGCTGTGGATCGTCTGCACGTAATCACGCTGCTTGACCGACAGCGGCGTGCCCAGCAGCAGTTCGGTCATGCCCAGTACGCCGTTCATCGGCGTACGGATTTCGTGGCTGATCTTGGCCAGGAACTCGGCCTTGGCATTGATCTCGGCATTGCTCGCCGCCAGGTCGCGGCTGATGCTGAAACGGCTCTCGTTGATCGAGCGCTGGCGCTCACCCAGGGCGACACTCATGAGCAGTCCGCTGACGCAGATGAACCCCAGCAGGGTGATGATCAGGCCCTGGGGAGCGACTTCCGTCAGCCCTTGCAGGGCCGGCAGGATGATCAGCGTGCCCAGGTTGAAAACCACCATGGCGGCGACAAACAGCCGTGCCGGGCGATAGCCCTTTTGCCAGTGCCAGGCGCTGACAAACAGCATGCTCAGGCCGGCCAGCGCGACCAGGGCATAGGTCATGATATTGAGCGGCAGTGTGTTCACGAACAACAGCAGCAGGCTGCAGAGCGTGATGAACACGATGTCTCCCAGCAGCAGCCGGTTCAACGGGTGCGGCCCCAGTGGGGCGAAGAAGCGGTAGGCGAACATCAGGCCGCAGGGCGCGGTCAGCAGCAGGGCCAGATAGGCCCCCGGCGTCTGAATGGCCGGCCAGTCGGGCAGCCAGGCTCCAGCCAGGTTCAACAGCAGCACCAGGCTGAGCATCAACAACCCTTCGCAGGCCGCCAGCCACAGGCAACTGCGTGAGCGGGTATAGGCGTAGCGGGTCAGGTTGTGCAGGATCAGCATCGCGATGCAGCCGAACAGCAACCCGTAGATCAGCGTCTGGTTCTGGTTGGCCGCCGCCTGAATCGCCGTTTCCAGGGTGACATAGGGCCGCAGTTCGTGCCGGGACGCCAGGCGCAGGTAGACGTCCAGCTGTTTGTCGCTGCGCGGCAGGGCCAGCATGTAATCGCTGCTGGGCAGGGGCTGTTCGATACGGGGCAGGGCATCCCCGCCGACCTGTTGGTCCACCAGGGTATCGCCGTCCAGCACATAGAGGTTCAGGCGAGACAGGTCGGGTGCAAAGATACGCAGTATTTGTTCATGTGGGTCGGGGGCAAGCCGGAAACGCAACCACAATGCCCCACCCGGCTCGGCGGCCTTCAGGCGGTCCAGGTCGATGGGGCTGAATTGATTGGTGTAGCGGGCAGAACGGATGTCGCTCAGCTTCAGGTCGCCCTGTTCGTCGAGCAATACCGCCCAGCCACTGCCTGGCGCGGCCTGGGCCGGGAGCGTGCAGAGCAGTGTCAGCAGGGTGACGGTTAAACCTATGGCAATCCTGAGCCAGCGCACGGCGAAATCCCTTCGTAGGTTGATGCCAGATTATAACTATGCGCGGCGCCGGAGCAGACAGGCAAGGGCCATGGGCGCTTGCCGGTCTGAATGGCCGGGTTATTCCAGATTTTCGCCACGCTCGCGGGCAATGGCACGGTAGCCAATGTCCTTGCGGTAGAAACAGCCTTCCCAGTCGATCTCGGCGGCAAGCTTGTAGGCCTGCTGCTGAGCCGCGTCGACACTGGACCCCATGGCGGTGGCGCAAAGTACGCGACCGCCGGCGGTGACCACCTGGCCATCCTTCAGCGCGGTCCCCGCATGGAAAACCTTGCCTTCAAGCCCGGCTGCAGCCTCCAGGCCTTGTATCGCATTACCTTTAGCGTAGTCGCCCGGATAACCCCCGGCTGCCAGTACCACACCGACGCTCGGACGCGGATCCCACTGGGCTTCGACCTTGTCCAGAGCCTGGGCCAGGGCCGCTTCGACCAGCAGCACCAGGCTCGATTGCAGGCGCAGCATCACCGGCTGGGTCTCAGGATCGCCGAAACGGCAGTTGAATTCGATGACTTTTGGGTTACCAGCCTTGTCGATCATCAGGCCGGCATACAGGAAGCCGGTGTAGACGTTGCCTTCCTCGGCCATGCCGCGCACGGTCGGCCAGATGACCTGGTCCATGACCCGCTGATGGACCTCGGTAGTGACCACCGGGGCAGGGGAGTAGGCACCCATGCCACCGGTGTTCGGGCCGCTGTCGCCATCGCCAACACGTTTGTGGTCCTGGCTGGTGGCCATTGGCAGGACGTTCTTGCCATCGACCATGACGATGAAGCTGGCTTCTTCGCCGTCGAGGAACTCTTCGATCACCACCCGGGAACCGGCGTCCCCGAAGGCATTGCCGGCCAGCATGTCGCGCACGGCGTCTTCGGCTTCGGCCAGGGTCATGGCTACGATCACGCCTTTACCGGCGGCCAGGCCGTCGGCCTTGATCACGATCGGCGCGCCTTTTTCGCGCAGGTAAGCCAGGGCCGGATCGATCTCGGTGAAGTTCTGGTAGTCGGCGGTCGGAATCTTGTGACGTGCCAGGAAATCCTTGGTAAAGGCTTTCGAGCCTTCCAGCTGTGCGGCGCCGGACGTCGGGCCGAAGCAGTCCAGGCCACGGGAACGGAACAGATCGACCACGCCGGCGACCAGCGGCACTTCCGGGCCGACGATGGTCAGCGAGACGTTCTTCTCGGCGAAGTCGGCCAGTTGTTCCAGGGCCAGCACGTCGATGGCGACGTTTTCGCATTTGGCTTCGATGGCGGTACCGGCATTGCCCGGTGCCACGAAAACCTTCTGCACACGCGGATCCTGAGCCACTTTCCAGGCCAGGGCGTGTTCACGGCCACCGCTGCCAATGATCAAAACATTCATTTCAAAAACCTCGGATGACGCTGATTCTGTTTGGAGCCTAGGGCGTTTTGCGCCATAGGAGGTCGCAATGAAGTCGGTAGATGCAAGGCGGAGTCGACCTTGATGAGCGGAGTTGCCTTTTGGCAATGAGCATCATCGAGGTCGGCTCCAACGCAGCAGATGCCGGCTTCAGTGCGGCCGTTGTCTTGTTAGTGACGGAAGTGGCGCATGCCGGTGAATACCATGGCGATGCCGGCTTCATCAGCCGCCGCAATCACTTCAGCGTCACGCATCGAACCACCCGGCTGGATCACCGCAGTGATGCCGACCTTGGCCGCGTTGTCGATGCCGTCGCGGAACGGGAAGAACGCATCGGAGGCCATGACCGCGCCCTGTACCTGCAAACCGGCGTGTTCAGCCTTGATCGCGGCGATGCGGGCCGAGTTCACGCGGCTCATCTGGCCGGCGCCGACGCCGATGGTCTGGCGGTTCTTGGCGTAGACAATGGCGTTGGACTTGACGTACTTGGCGACTTTCCAGGCGAAGATCAAATCGTTGATTTCCTGCTCGCTTGGGGCGCGCTTGGTCACCACTTTCAAATCTTCGCTGCCGATCATGCCGATGTCGCGACTTTGTACCAGCAGGCCGCCGTTGACACGCTTGTAGTCCCAGGCCGGCGCGCGGTCGGCCGACCATTGGCCGCAGGCCAGCAGGCGCACGTTGGCCTTGGCGGCGACGATGGCACGGGCTTCTTCGCTGACCGAAGGGGCGATGATCACTTCGACGAACTGACGCTCGACGATGGCCTTGGCGGTTTCGGCGTCCAGTTCACGGTTGAAGGCGATGATGCCGCCGAAGGCCGATTCGGTGTCGGTGGCGTAGGCCAGTTCGTAGGCTTGGCGGATGCCGCCCTCGGCGTCCGGGCTGACGGCCACGCCGCACGGGTTGGCGTGCTTGACGATCACGCAGGCGGGCTTGACGAAGCTCTTGACGCATTCCAGCGCCGCATCGGTGTCGGCCACGTTGTTGAACGACAGTTCCTTGCCTTGCAACTGGGTGGCGGTGGCGATACCGACTTCGGCCGGCTTGGCTTCCACGTAGAACGCCGCGCTCTGGTGCGGGTTCTCGCCGTAGCGCATTTCCTGAGCCTTGATGAACTGGGTGTTGAAGGTGCGTGGGAATTCGCTGCGGCCTTCGGTCGACAGGGTTTCAGCGGCCTGGTTCACGGTGCCCATGTAGTTGGCGATCATGCCGTCGTAGGCGGCGGTGTGTTCAAAGGCCTTGAGCATCAGGTCGAAACGCTGGGCGTAGGTCAGGCCACCGGCCTTGAGGTTTTCCAGCACGCTGGCGTAGTCACTGGCGTTGACCACGATGGCCACGTCTTTGTGGTTCTTGGCCGCCGAGCGGACCATGGTCGGGCCGCCGATGTCGATGTTTTCAATGGCGGTCGGCAGGTCGCAACCTGGCTTGTTGATGGTGGCTTCGAACGGGTAGAGGTTGACGGCCACCAGGTCGATCGGCTTGATGCCGTGCTCGTTCATGATGGCGTCGTCGATGCCGCGACGACCCAGGATCCCGCCGTGGATCTTCGGGTGCAGGGTCTTGACCCGACCGTCCATCATTTCCGCAAAACCGGTGTAGTCCGCGACTTCCACTGCGGCGACGCCGTTGTCCTGCAGCAGCTTGAAGGTCCCGCCGGTGGAGAGGATCTCGACACCCAACTGTTGCAGTTCGCGGGCAAATTCGAGGATCCCGGTCTTGTCGGAGACGCTGATCAAGGCGCGGCGGATCGGCAGGCGGGTGGTCTGGTCGGTCATTTCAATTTCCATCAAAAGCAAGGGAAGTCAGCAAAAAAGGCGACCGTTTTTTACGCGGGCGCCTTTCTGGTTTGATTGAATGCTTACAGCAGATCGTACTGCTTGAGTTTCTTGCGCAGGGTGCCGCGGTTCAGGCCCAGCAGCTCACTGGCCTTGGTCTGGTTGCCCTTGACGTAGTTCATCACGCTCTCGAGCAGAGGTGCCTCGACTTCCGAAAGCACCAGGTTGTACACATCCGTGACGGCAGCGCCCTCAAGGTGGGCGAAATAATTGTGCAGCGCCTTCTCGACACTCCCGCGAAGGGTCTGACCTTCTTCGCTGGGCGTATTGAGGTGCTGTTTCAAATTTACGTTGTCGCTCACGGGTGTTATTCCACTCACTAAAGTCTCGGTCATCATCGTCATGCGGCCACCCCTTCGTCCCCTGTCAGGCTCTTGTAACGCTCAGCGAAGAACGCCTGAACGTCGGCGCATTGTGCTTGCGTACCATCCAAACGATTGAAACGGGCGCGAAACTCCCTGGCGCCCGGCAGGGTTGCGAGATACCAGCCCACATGCTTGCGAGCGATGCGTACACCCATGACTTCTCCGTAGAAGGCATGCAGCGCGGCCAGATGCTCTAGCAGAATACGTTCCACCTCGGACAGTTGCGGCGCAGCGAGCTTTTCGCCGGTGCGCAGGAAGTGTTCGATTTCACGAAAAATCCATGGCCGCCCCTGGGCAGCCCGGCCGATCAACAACCCGTCGGCACCCGTCGCGTCCAGCACGTACCGGGCCTTTTCGGGCGAGTCGACATCGCCGTTGGCAAAGACCGGCATCGACACCGCCTGCTTGATCGCGGCAATGGTGTCGTACTCGGCCTCGCCGGTGTACAGGTCGGCACGGGTGCGGCCATGCACCGCCAACGCCGTGATGCCTGCCTGTTCGGCGATCTTGGCCACCGTCAGGCCGTTCTTGTTCTCCCGGTCCCACCCGGTGCGGATCTTCAGGGTCACCGGCACATCGACTGCGGCGACGACCGCCTGCAGGATCTCGGTGACCAGCGCTTCATCCTTCAACAGTGCCGAGCCTGCAGCCTTGTTGCAGACCTTCTTCGCCGGACAGCCCATGTTGATGTCGATGATCTGTGCGCCCAGCTCGACATTGGCCCGGGCCGCCTGCGCCAGCATCTGGGCATCGCCACCGGCGATCTGCACCGAGCGGGGCTCGGGATCGCCTTCGTGGATCATGCGCAGACGCGATTTGCGGGTGTTCCACAAACTCATGTCGCTGCTGACCATTTCCGAAACTACAAGCCCGGCGCCCAGTCGCTTGCACAGCTGACGAAAGGGCTGGTCGGTGACGCCCGCCATTGGGGCGAGAACCAGGCCGTTCTGTAATGTATATGGGCCGATGCGTACCGCCGACATAGGACTTCCCTGAAGTGGGGCCGGATCATGAGACTTCGAAAAAGGGTTGGCATGATACCCGCTCTCGATGACTGGATAAAGGTCGAATTGGATAAAATCTGAACAGCTATTTTGTTATCGCCAGCGGTTTGGTTCGGGTGCGCTGAGTCAGAAAGCTGCCGCCAATCGCCCGGCCCTGGTGTGCATCACTCTGGTGAATGAAAGCTCAGGCTGTAGTTCACCGCTTTAGGTCCCGGGTCGAGGATATCCAGGGCAATATGAATGGGCGTCTGCGGCGGCATTTCCCCCAGGCCTTCGACATCGCCGCCCAGATATTCACCGGGCTTGAAACGGCGACTGGCGATCAGATGCCCGTTGAGGTCGGCGAAACGCAGCTCCAGCAGCGGGAAAGGCTGGGAGAACGGCGCACGGTTGTAGATGATTGCGTCCACCACCAGGGCGCCGCTGAACTCCGGATGGCTGCGCACCACCAGGTTGCTGCTTTTGATTTTGCCGATGTCGACCTTGGACGGCACGTCGCAGCCGATGGTCGGGCAAATCTGCAGGAACCACGGGCGATACTGATCCTGACGGGCCAGTTCTTCGAAGTGGTAGGCGATGTACTGGCCGGCCAGGGCCGCGGCGGCGAACAGGATCAACAGGCCCCACAGCAAACGCCGGCCCCAGGGCGAGCGACGCTTGCGCCAGTCCAGTTGCAGCGGATCGTCATCCAGGTCCTGAAGGGCCTCGGCGCGTAATCCGGGTTCATGGCGCTCGCGTGCCTTGCGCGTCGGCACCGCTTGCAACGGTGCTTCGTCGTGATCATCGTGATCATCGCTGGCAGACAGACTTTCCAGGTGTTCGTGGGGCTCGTCGTCCGGCTCCAGGCGTAGCGGGGTGACCGGCTCGTCGTCCGGTTCCAGCGGTTCCAGGGTCAGGGGCAAGGACAAGGACGGTTCGGTGCGCGGTGGGCGGGCCGGTTCATGGGGCTCGAACGGTTCGACCGGGGTTTGTAGGGCCGTTTCGTCGCGCTCGCTGGCGGATTCGCTGTACAGGCTGTCGGACCAAGGCTCCTGATCGTTCGAGAGCGGGTCGCGTTGCGCGCTCAGGTTGTCTTCACGACGTCGGCCGAAGGTATCCGGCGCACGCTTGTCACGCCGCTCCAGTCGAGCCAGTTCCTTGTCCAGATCATCGAGGTCCAGCTCGGCGGCGGTCCATTGCTTCTGGCTGATCGCACGGGGCGGGGATTTGGCGGCGGGCGTCTTGATTGGCGGTGCCAGGGGCGTGACGGTTTCCTTGGCAGTATGCTGTTCCAGCAATTGCCGTGCGGCATTGAACACTTGCAGGCACGAGCCACAGCGAACCACCCCGCGGGCCACGCTCAATTGAGTATGGCTGACGCGAAAACTGGTGTGGCAATGCGGGCACTGGGTGACGAAACTGTCAGTCATGCGGCAATCCGGTTGATACAGGCGGCCATTCTAGCGCCGACGACCGGTGATGCGCACCCAGCCATCGCGATTGGCAATGGGGTCCAGATCAAAGTCCGCGGCATAGGCCGCAGCGACTTCTTCACCCTGTTCGGCCAGGATGCCCGACAGCGCCAGGCGTCCGCCCGGCTTGACCAGGCTCGACAACTGCGGCGCCAGGGACACCAGCGGACCGGCCAGGATGTTGGCCACCAGTACGTCGGCCTGAACCTGTGGCAGGTCTTGCGGCAAGTACAGGGGGAACAGCTCTGGGGCAATGTTGTTGCGCCCGGCGTTGTCGCGGGAGGCTTCCAGGGCCTGGACGTCGATGTCGGTGCCGACCGCTTCCTTGGCGCCCAACAGCAGCGCAGCAATCGCCAGGATCCCCGAGCCGCAGCCGAAGTCGAGCACGTTGCAGTCTTTAAGGTCCTGGCCGTCGAGCCATTCCAGGCACAGCGCGGTGGTCGGGTGCGTGCCAGTGCCGAACGCCAGCCCTGGGTCCAGCAGCAGGTTCACCGCATCCGGCTGCGGCGCGGCATGCCAGCTCGGCACGATCCACAGGCGCTGACCGAAGCGCATCGGCTGGAAGTTATCCATCCAGCTGCGTTCCCAATCCTGGTCTTCGATCACTTCGCTGTGATGCTCGGGCAACGGGCTGCCGGTGAGCAGCTCCAGATGTGCCAGCACGCTGGTCGGCTCGGTGCCACCTTCGAAAAGGGCCAGCAGGTGAGTGTGGGACCATAACGGCGTGGTATTGAGTTCCGGCTCGAAGATCGGCTGGTCTTCGGCGTCCATGAAGGTTACCGATACGGCGCCTACTTCAAGAAACGCGTCTTCGTAGGTTTCGGCTTGTTCCGGGCTGATGGCCAGACGTACTTGCAGCCAAGGCATGGCGGGCACCTTTGGAAAAAAATCTACAGGAGGCAGCGCGGGGCTGCAAAGGCGCGCAGTGTACGCCAGGTCGCCATCAAAGTGGATAAGCGAGTCTCGTGCCGCCGGCGTGGTGTTTCGATATATATATGTATGACATGGGGGCAATGCAGGGCGGATAAGGTGCGGGTCCACACAACAGGGAGGAATGTGATGGACAACACTGCCGAACGGCACAGCAACACGAGCGGCGCGGGGACGGTCTCTTCCCCGCAGGCGGAAACAGCACAAGTCATTCTGGAGAAGTTGGCACGTTGGCAGGCGGCTATCGACCAGCGATTACACGCTCAGATGCCCTTGCTGGAGGTGCTGGAAGAGTACCTGCTGGTCCAACTGCGCACCCATTATTACCAGGGCAACATCGATCCATACTTCATCGGCACCCTGCTCGATGCGGTGCTGCAACGGATGATCGACCAGACACCGGTGGCTTTTGACGAAGAACAGGATGCTCCTTACCGCTGGCCCGGCGGGGCTGATCCGGGGTTTGCGGCTGAGCGTCGGGAAGTCATCGTACAGGTGGTGGAAGCAAGCGCCGCGGGCTTTACCCATCACTACAAAGACTATCTGCAACGTCACTGGCGCATGGCCGGGAGCGACGCCTCTCTTGAGGAGGTGGTCAAGCACAGGCTCGCTGAATTCCTGGCCCGGATCGATAGGATTTTCCAGCCGGAGCAACTGACGGGGGTGGACGTCGATGAGCTGAGGGAGAAGCTTGAAAACCTTCAGGCGCACTGGCGTCTCACTAACCAGATCACCTCGTTGGCAACCGCTCAGGAACGGCGGAGTCTTCAGGCAATCGCTGGGGGGCAATTGCCTGGCTGGCTGAAGGCGTTGAGTGAAGTCGAGCGTAAACAGTTGAAGGCTTTTGAGGCGCGGACCTCGCAGGCGCAGGCGCTGGTGGATGAGTTGCTCGACGGCCTGGGCTCGCTGCAGGCGTTTGCCCGGCGGCTGGCCAGGGACTATGTCAGGCGTGAGCTGGACATGGAAGTCGAGCCTGACGGCATTCGAGTGCAGTTGCAGTGGCGAGGGATCATTGACCAGCCGGTGCAGACCCATAGCCTGAGCGAATTGCTGGCGGCAGGTCCGATAAGATCGGACGCCATATCGGTGTTCCTGGTGGAAAATGGCGCCATGCTGCGCAACCAGCCTCTTTCGCCGGCGTTCATTACCCAACTGCTGGCAGACGTGGATGCCCCCGCTGGGTATGGGGCAGCATTGGTCAGCCAATATGGCCGGGCAGACCTGAAGGACGCCATGCTCGATTGGTTCGTGGCGCGCCTGGAGCAAAGCGCGTTCGTGGCACGTTGTGCGGGCCATTTGAAGGTGAGCCATCACGAGGCGCTCAAAACCTTATGGGCAAACGAGACGTCGGCGCAATCGGCCAGTGCCTGGCGTGTGGCCTGCCTTGCGCTTCCAAACGCACTGAAGTGTTCCGATCTTCTGTTGTTCTACCGCGAGGACCGGTCGGGCGAGGTCAGTGATCTGTTGTTGTACGCCCCCGGCAAGCCAGATGGGCAGGAGTGGATCGAGTTGCCCTCGCTTCGGTCCGTGAATGCAGAGATAGGCGCCTGGATTGAAAGCCAGGCGGGTCGCGAATACCTGTTGCAACAACTCTCTGCAGTCGGGCGTGATGTGGCTCGGGAGTACTTTGCCGGCGTGGCGGACAAGCCGGTGGCATGGGATCTGAACAAAGACCTCAGGAGCACTGCGATGGCCTTCAAAGCCTGCCTTGAGGCGTCTGTTGCAATGGGCCTGGCCAACAACCTGGCGCAGGTGGAGCAGGACGAATCGCCCCAGTGGTACGCGGCCCTGCCGCTTGACTCCCGACGTATCATCAGCAGCTTGAGCCAGGAGCTCCTGGTTCATCAGCAGGTCTTCAACGAGCAGATCGCCGGCTATGAGGTCTTTGTGGACTTCGCCAAACGTACCGTCACCCAAGCCATCGCACCGTACATGCGTAGCAAGGGGGTGCAGGAACCGGTCGATCCTGCCACGGTGCTCATCGACTACACACCCGGTCTGGCGAGTGGCAAGACCCAGGTTGCCAGCTTGCTGGAGCTGGCCATCCATGGGTATGACGACAACTCGGGCATCGACAACCCCAGAAAAGGCGTGCGCTCATCGATCGGGCAGGACCTGGGGCAGGTTCGCAGTGCGGAGCTGGCGACCTACATCCGGCGGGCCTACGTGGGCGAGCAGTATGCGCGGCAGATCCGCGCCAGGTTCCTCGATGCCAGCGCTGCCGAATACACCAAGCGGCGTAATGCCTACCGCAACCTGTTGCTGACCCGGATGGATCGCGACCTGCGGATCGCGACGGGCAAGTCCTTGTTGAACGCCCGTGAGTTCTGGTGGCTCACCCGGCAAATCACGCTGCTGAGTGAGTCGACGCCGGTGACCGGCTCAGTGAGTTCGCAGGCGGTGGTGCGGCGCGAAGGTCTGATCCGGTTTACCGTCGGCGGTCATGTGGTATTGGGCGTCTATGTCTTTGCCTACTTTGATCCCAAAGGCGCCTATTGGCTGTACACGCCCGACGCTCCCGACGGCGTCACGTTTCGCCAATACCAGGACTTCTCCGGGACGGTCGCCGCACGCCTGCGTGATTACGTGCTGGAGCGGGTGGCCGTCGGTGCCCGTGCCACGGTAAGACGCTCGCTGACGGCTTTGGCGACCACGACCCGTGGCCTCGATGTATTGCGCGAACTCAATCGGGTGATGGATATCTCGTCGCAGTTCGATGCCTACATCGAGCGCGCTGTCACTGACGTGGAGGACGTCACCAAAAGTCGTGGCGAGGTGATCAGGGATCAGGTGCTCAAGGGCCTGCTCTTCGCCTCCGCGCCGGTGTGCATGGTTTACCCGCCCTTTGCCCTGTTGCTGGATGCCGGCTTCATTGCCCTCAGTTCCAGGCAGGCGATCGAGGCGCATGGGCAGGGCGATACCGATCGGGCCCTCGGCCATTGGCTGCAAGCGACCTGGGGAGCGTTGTTCGGCATGCTTGGGGCAATGAGCATGACCCGGCTGCTCGGTCAGGCTGTCAGGAGTCTGAAGCTCGCCGTAAGGCCCATGTCCTTGGCCGCTCAGCGCCTGCGGCAGGTGACATCAGTCGCTGCCAGGGAGAGCGGGCCGCTGATCCAGCCTATCCGTTTCGATCCGAAACAGGCGGTCAGGGAAACGCCGAAGAATTTGCAGCAGGTGACCGAGGGGGCTTTCAAAGGCACCTATCTCAGCCCGTCCAGCGCTACGCAGCCGCGAAATGCTTTCTACATACTCGACAAGGGCAGGTACTACCAGGTGAGGGGGAATATCTACTTCGATGGTCTGTGCCTGGTGGATGCCCGTTATCCCGGCGCCTTTTACAAACCGCCTGTGTACAGGATGGCGAATGGCAAGTGGGCGCGTAAACCCGTTGGAATGAGTGGCGGCAATGATGATGTGCGTAACCTTGGGCGAGTGAGCGATCTTCGCGAAGCGTTTCCCGGGCATGTCTTCCCGGACGTGGCGCGGGGCGCGTTGCAGGGCGAGGCGGTGGTCGCCAGGTTCAGCGAGACGGCGGCAGACAACTATCTGTTCTCCCTGAACGCCCAGACATGCGTGATCGCTTCCTTGTACAACCCGACCACCAAGGTCGGGGCGGTCATTCATTTTGATCACAACATCCGCGCACTGATCGAGCGCAGTGTTCGCGAAGTGAAGCAGCGTTTGGGAGGGGCAGCGAAGGATATTCGCGCCATTCTGGTGGGCGGCGATTGGCTGACAGGCGCTGATATTGGCGAGCCGGTCAGATCGGTGATGAGGCGCCAGGGGCTGCAGCCAACCTGGGATCACTGGTCGTATTCTTCCTGCTTCGGTAATACCTATGGTGTGTCGCTGGATCTGCGCACTGGGGTGACGTCGGTGTTCAAGACATCACAGAGTCAGGTTGAGCGCTACTACATACCGGTGCTGGCGAGGGCGAAACAGAGTTCCGACCCGGTGTCGGTGCGTGCGCGTGGGTTCATGACGCGCTTGCGTAGTGAGCCGTTGGTAGCCAATGCCAACGGTAGCGTTCGCACCCAGCAGGGCAGGGCGGCGACGAGGGCGCAGATCGAAGCACAGGCACTCCCTACGGTAGCGCTGAGCTGAGTCATTCGCCGCCATTGTGAAAGGCAGGCAAAAAAAGACCCCGGCCAATGGACCGGGGTCTTTTTTACATCACTCGGAACATCAAGCCTGATCAGCCAGCTTGTGTTCCAGGTAATGGATGTTGACGCCACCTTTGCAGAAGCCTTCGTCGCGGACCAGGTCGCGGTGCAGCGGGATGTTGGTCTTGATCCCGTCCACCACGATTTCGTCCAGCGCATTGCGCATGCGCGCCATGGCTTCGTCACGGGTTGCGCCGTAGGTGATCAGCTTGCCGATCAACGAGTCATAGTTCGGCGGAACCGCATAACCGCTGTACAGGTGCGAGTCGACGCGAACGCCATTGCCGCCTGGAGCATGGAAATGCTTGACCGTGCCTGGGCTTGGCATGAAGGTTTTCGGGTCTTCGGCGTTGATCCGGCATTCCAGCGAGTGGCCGCGGATCACCACGTCATCCTGGGTGAACGACAGTTTGTTGCCGGCGGCGATGCTGAGCATCTCCTTGACGATGTCGATACCAGTGACCATTTCCGAAACCGGGTGCTCCACCTGAACACGGGTGTTCATTTCGATGAAGTAGAAACGACCGTTCTCGTAGAGGAACTCGAAGGTGCCGGCGCCGCGGTAGCCGATGTCGATGCAGGCCTTGACGCAGCGTGCCAGGACTTCCGCGCGAGCCTGCTCGTCGATGCCCGGTGCCGGTGCTTCTTCGAGGACCTTCTGGTGACGACGTTGCAGCGAGCAATCGCGGTCGCCCAGATGGATGGCCTGGCCCTGGCCGTCGGACAGCACCTGGACTTCGACGTGACGCGGGTTGGTCAGGAACTTTTCCAGATAGACCATCGGGTTGCCGAACGCCGCGCCCGCTTCGGAGCGGGTCAGTTTCGCCGAGGAAATCAGGTCTTCTTCCTTGTGTACCACACGCATGCCGCGACCACCGCCACCACCGGCAGCCTTGATGATCACCGGATAGCCGACTTCGCGGCCAATGCGCAGGGCGGTTTCTTCGTCTTCAGGCAGCGGGCCGTCGGAACCTGGAACGGTAGGTACGCCGGCGGCGATCATGGCGTGCTTGGCCGATACCTTGTCGCCCATCAGGCGGATGGTGTCGGCTTTCGGACCAATGAAGGCAAAACCGGAGTTTTCGACCTGTTCGGCGAAGTCGGCGTTTTCCGCCAGGAAACCGTAGCCAGGGTGAATGGCGGTGGCGCCGGTCACTTCAGCGGCGGCGATGATCGCCGGGATGTGCAGGTAAGAGTGCGCAGCCGACGCCGGACCGATGCAGACGGATTCGTCCGCCAGGCCCAGGTGCATCAGTTCTTTGTCGGCCTTGGAGTAAACGGCGACGGTCTTGATGCCCATCTCTTTGCAGGCACGCAGAATCCGCAGGGCGATCTCACCGCGGTTAGCGATCAGAACTTTTTCCAACTTCGCAGTCATCAAAGGCTCTCCGCGGTTCAAACGATGGTGAACAGCGGTTGGTCGTACTCAACCGGCTGGCCGTCTTCAACGAGGATGGATTCGATCACACCGCTGGTTTCAGCTTCGATGTGGTTCATCATCTTCATGGCTTCGACGATGCACAGGGTGTCGCCTTTCTTCACGGTCTGGCCGACTTCAACGAAGGACGGCGAGGACGGGGAAGACTTGCGATAGAACGTGCCTACCATTGGCGAACGGGCCACGGTGCCGTTGAGCGTTGGCGCGGCAGGTGCTGCTGGAGCGGCGGCAACTGGCGCTGCTGCCGGAGCAGGCGCGGCGGCTGGAGCCTGCATCGGTGCTGGCGCGTAGAACTGCTGGGCCGGGGTCTTGCTGTGACGGCTGATGCGTACGGACTCTTCGCCTTCCTTGATCTCGAGCTCGTCGATGCCGGACTCTTCCAGCAATTCGATCAGTTTCTTAACTTTACGGATATCCATGAATCATCAACTCCCAAGGGTCGGTCAGGGGCGTTTAACGCTTGTTGTTCAAGCTGTTGCCTGTTTTTCAAGCTGCTCTAGGGCGGCCTCCAGAGCCAGTCGGTAACCGCTGGCGCCAAGGCCGCAGATCACTCCCACCGCTACATCGGAGAAGTAGGAGTGATGGCGGAAAGGTTCGCGTTTGTGCACGTTGGACAAATGCACTTCGATGAATGGGATGCTCACTGCCAGCAGCGCGTCACGTAATGCGACGCTTGTGTGCGTAAAAGCAGCGGGATTGATCAAAATGAAGTCCACGCCTTCGCCACGCGCGGCATGGATGCGGTCGATCAATTCATATTCGGCGTTGCTTTGCAGGTAGAGCAAATGATGGCCGGCATTGCGGGCCCGCTGTTCCAGGTCCTGGTTGATCTGGGCCAGTGTCACGGCCCCGTAGACGCCCGGTTCGCGGGTGCCCAGCAGGTTCAGGTTGGGTCCGTGCAGGACCAATAGGGTCGCCATCTGCTGTTCCTTGTTATCTGTGAGCAGGTGTCAGAACCCGGCGACTATGCCGCAAAGCCTTTATGACTGTCCAGTTCTCTGCAATAGCCAGCACGATGACCGATGTTTGCGCGAAATTTGTGACCATGCTCCAAGATCCGGTCACCGACCCCTGGGATGCCTGCGCTAAACCCTGTGGGAGCGAGCCTGCTCGCGATGGCGGCGATACATCCAACATTTCTGCAAGCTGTCCCACTGCAATCGCGAGCAGGCTCGCTCCCACAGGGGGGGCTGTGGTGAACATCAAGGTTGGGAATAACCCGACACCCGCGTGGGAGCGGGCCTGCTCGCGATGGCGGCGATAGATTCAACATTTCTGCAAGCTGACCCACTGCAATCGCGAGCAGGCTCGTTCCCACAGGGGGGCTGTGGTGAACATCAAGGTTGGGAATAACCCGACACCCGCGTGGGAGCGGGCCTGCTCGCGATGGCGGCGATAGATTCAACATTTCTGCAAGCTGACCCACTGCAATCGCGAGCAGGCTCGTTCCCACAGGGGGGCTGTGGTGAACATCAAGGTTGGGAATAACCCGAAACCCGCGTGGGAGCGGGCTTGCTCGCGATGGCGGCGGCACATTCAAAACGGATGCAAGCTGACCCACCGCAATCGCGAGCAGGCTCGTTCCCACAGGGGGTCTGAGGTGAACATCAAGGTTGGTAAGAACCCGACACCCGGGTGGGAGCGGGCCTGCACGCGATGGCGGCGATAGATTCAACATTTGTGCATGCTGACCCACTCCAATCGCGCGCAGGCTCGTGCCCACCGGGGGGCTGTGGTGAACTTCAAGGTTGGAACACCCCGACACCCGCGTGGGAGCGGGCTTGCTCGCGATGGCGGCGGCACATTCAAAACTGATGCAAGCTGACCCACCGCTAGCGCGAGCAGGCTCGCTCCCACAGGGGGTCTGAGGTGAACATCAAGGTTGGGAATAACCCGACCCCCGCGTGGGAGCGGGCTTGCTCGCGAAGGCGGCGGCACATTCAAAACGGATGCACGCTGACCCCCCGCTATCGCGAGCAGGCTCGCTCCCACAGGGGGGCTGTGGTGAACATCAAGGTTGGAACACCCCGAAACCCGCGTGGGAGCGAGCTTGCTCGCGAAGACGGAGGCACATTCAACACCGATGCAAGCTGACCCACCGCTTTCGCGAGCAGGCTCGCTCCCACAGGGGGGCTGTGGTGAACATCAAGGTTGGAACACCCCGATACCCGCGTGGGAGCGAGCTTGCTCGCGAAGCCGGAGGCCCATTCAACACCGAGGCAAGCTGACCCACCGCTTTCGCGAGCAGGCTCGCTCCCACAGGGGATCTGTGCTGCTTAAACCCGAAATGCCTGCACTGCCGTGTGCAGCCGCCCACCGAGCACCAGCAGGTTGTCGCCCTGTTCCCGCCCCTGACCAATGCGCAGCAGATTATCCCCACCCAGTTGATGAATCCGCTCACTGTGATCGCGGATTTCGCTGACGGCGCCGCTTTGTTGGGCGGTGACGTCGGCGATGCGCACTGCGGTTTCGGAAATGGTCTGGATGGCCCCGACGATTTTATCCAGTGCGCCGTCGGCCGCTTGTGCCTGGTTGGCGGTGGCTTCGGCGTGTTCGACCTGAGCGCGCATGCCGTCCACCGACTGGCGCGCGGCCAGTTGCAAGCGGGCGATCAGTTCCTGGATCTCGGCTGTGGCGCCCGCCGTGCGTTGGGCCAGGGAGCGGACTTCCTCGGCCACCACCGCGAAACCCCTTCCCATGTCCCCGGCGCGGGCGGCTTCGATGGCGGCGTTGAGGGCCAGCAGGTTGGTCTGATCGGCAATCGAGCGAATCACTGTCAGCACGCCGCCGATGGTGGCCGATTCCTCGGCCAGTTGTTCGATCATTTGTGCATTGCCTTGCACTTCGCCCACCAGCGCATGCAGGCCGGTGAGGCTCAGGCCGATGACTTTCTGCCCTTGCTCCACCGCATGTCCGGCGCTGCGGCTGGCGTCGGCGGCCTGGCTGGCGTCACCGGCCACCTGTTGAATGGTCGCTTCCAGCTCGCTGAGAGAGTCGCGGATCAGTGCCGTGTCACCGGCCTGGTGCTCGGCGCCGCTGTGCAATTCTCCACTCAGTTCGGCCAGTGCCCGGCTGCTGCCAGCGACCTGCTCGGCATTCAGGCGAATGGTGCCGACCAGATCCACCAGATACGCCCGCAAGCGATTGAGCGAGGCCTGGATGTCTTGTAACTCGCGGTTGCTGGCGCCCACATGAATGTCGCGGCTGAAATCCCCTTCGGCCCAAGTCGACAGGGCGGGTGCCAGATTCGTCAAAGTCCGGGCCAGGCGCCGCTGCAAGGTGTCGATGAGCAATGCGATCAGCAGAATCAGGCCGATCATCAATCCCTGAATCAGCCGAACTTCGCCCTGGATCTGGCCATGTTGGGCGCGAACCGCCGACTCCATGGCATCGATCGCCTGTTGCACATCGGCGATTTTCAAGTGCGTGGCGCTGCTCAGTTCTGTGCGCTTCTGGATCAATGCGCGAGTGCGCCCCAGTTCGGCGGGGTAGCGGCCGAGCAGGCTGTTGAGTTCGCGCTTGAGGGCGATGCCGGCGTCTTCGGCGACGGTTTCTTCCTGGGTCTGCAAGCCCATCAGCGCAGCGAAATCATCGCCCTGCGCTTCGTTGCTGGCTGTCACGCCCAGCAGCGGCAGGCTGTCGAGGCTCTCGGCCTGTGTGCGGATGCTCTGCAGTTCCCGTTCGACATCGGCGGCCAATTCGCTGCGTCCGCTGCTGACCAGTTTGTCCCGGGCGAGGGACAGTCGGCCCAGATGTTGCGAAGCGGCGAACAACGGCGGCAGGTAGGCCGGGGCGCCATTGGCGTATTGCGCAAGGCGGTCCAGGCTCGCGCTCAGCTCCCGTTCGGCCTGCAACAGCAGGGCTTGCGGATCGCCCGCCAGCTTACCGGCGGCCAGCAGATCGGTCTTGCTGAAGCCGTCGAGGCTGGACAGGCTTGGGCGCAAGCTCTTGGCCAGTTCGGGCGGAAATTGGTCGAGGTCCTTTTGCAAGGTATCAATGGACTGGGTCGCTGCGCTGAGGCGCAAGGCGTCGCCGCTGGCCAGGTAATCTTCGATGTTGCGCGCCACCTCGCCCTGGAACTGCCGCGACAGGCTCAGGTAGCGCTCCATCAACAGATAGGGGCGCTCCAGGGCGATTTGCGACCACCACAGGGTGCAAGCCAGGCCAAGGCACACGGCAACTAAAAGAAGGGTATTGAGATTGGTCAGCAGCTTCAGGCGCATCAAGGGTCTACCAAGGGCAGAATCGTAAGTGCTTGAAGTTATTGCGTTTGGGTTACAGGTTTATGACTGAATCGGTGGATTCCGATGAAAAGGTGGCACTTTGCTTTGACTGCCGCGCGCTTTGTACCCGATTGCGCCCTGCGTGCTTGGCGCGGTACAGCGCTTCGTCCGCCTGGCTGGCCATCATCAGGCTGTCGGACTCTTCGCTCATCTGCACCACGCCCGCGCTGAAGGTGCACCACAGGTCCTGGGGCTGCGCCGGGTAGTGAATTTCGGCAAAACGCTGGCGGATTTCATCCAGTACCTTGTAGGCCGCATCGATATCCGTGTCTGGCATGACGATGGCGAACTCTTCACCGCCGTAACGGCCGATGAAGTCGGTCTTGCGCAGACGCTGCTTGAGAAACAGCGCCAGGCTTTTGATCACCCGGTCGCCCATGGGGTGGCCGTGGCTGTCGTTGACCCGTTTGAAATGGTCGATGTCCAGCATGGCAAAGCTCAACGGCTTGCCTTCGCGGCGAGCGCGGAAGCAGCAGTCTTCGAGCAATTGCAGGATATGGGTGTGGTTGTAAAGACCGGTGAGGCTGTCGCGGACCATCCGCGCCTTGAGGTTGCGCGCCCGGGCCGCTCGGTTGCGCACGGTGGTGATCAGGTGCCGGGGTTTGATCGGTTTGGTCAGGAAGTCGTCGCCGCCTTCACTCATGGCGTCGAGCTGTTTGTCCAGGTCGTCTTCGGCGGACAGGTAAATGATCGGCACGCTGACATAGCGGTCATTGTGGCGGATCACCTTCGCCAGCTCCGTGCCGGTGCAGGCGGGCATGTACATGTCGAGGATGATCAGATCAGGCTGGAAATCCGCCAGCTCGGCCATGGCCTGGATCGGTTCGATCAGCGTGCGGGTGACGATACCGGCGCTGTTGAGCAGGCGCTCGGTGTGCAGGGCCTGGGCACGGGAGTCATCAATGATCAGCACTTTGTAGGGTTCGTACTGGGCAACGCAGGTCAGCACTTCGATCTTTTCCAGCAGGCTCGAGGCTTCCAGGGTGCCGGTGAGGAACTCCTGCCCGCCGGCGCGCACCGCCGCCAGGCGTGTCGGCGTGTCGGTTTCCAACAGGCTGAAGAACAAGAGCGGCAACGGCTGATCCAGGCCTTCCTGAGCTTCGGCGGCCAGTTTCAGGCCGATGCCGGGGCCGCTGAAGTCCACGTCCATGACAATCGCGGCCGGCAGGCGCTCGACCATCGAAGCCCGAAACGCCGCTACGCTGTCGAGCGCCTGGGCGCTGAGGCCGAAGAACTCCAACTGCTTGGCCAGCCGCTCGGCGCGGTCATGGTCCTGCAACATCACGTAGATGGGTTTGCGCAGCGGCGGCAGGAAGGTCTGTTCGAGCTGATCGCCATGGCGCAGGCCGGTGCGGGACAGGCGCTGCATCAGTCGATTGATTTCAGTGATCAGGTGGCTGCTCAGACGCCCGCGATTGGCTTCCACCGCTTGCAGCGATTGACTGATGCCCTGGGCGAGCTGGCAATGCTCCGGTTGCTCGAAGCGCTCGGCAAAGCGCAGCAGACGCAGGTTGGCTTCGCTGAGCTCCGACAGGTCGATGCCTGACCATTCACTGCGTTGCAGGCGCTGCCAGATCTCCAGGATCTGACGAGCCTGGTGAATTACCCGCTGGGCAAAGTGGTGCTTGAGGCGCTCACGGCTGGGGTCTTCTGGCTCGGTCATATCCTGACTACTAGTTAGGGTGCATGCTGAGATCGACTGGTGGCTCTATGCTAGCACCTCTTTTCATTCGCATGAGTGTCATACGTCAATAATCTGTCTTGGGAGGGTATTCAGTTTATGACCGGTCAGTCTCGTAGGCTGGTGACAGCGCTTCCTTTATAGTGGCCGTTCGATCGCCCTGTCGTGGTCGGCATGATTTGCGCCGCATTATCGCGTTTCAAATCAGGCACGATGGCGTAGGGTTGTGGTCGAACCGTGAACTCAAGTGATTGAAGGGACATCGCCATGCTGGACTGGAAAAACCGCGCGGGCAGCGCGCCTGAACGTGCCGCCGAGCCGAAATCGGCCACCCGCAGCTACCTGGGTGGGCTTTTTTTCAGCCGGGCACTGGCCACCCTGGTCGGCCTGTACTTGCTGGTGACCATTGCCGTCGGCTGGTACTGGAGCCAGGAGCCCGCCCTGTTCCCCGTGCAGCAGAACGCCCAGGCGGCCGCGGAGAAGGAAGGCCGGCAAATGGTGATCGGCTACACCACCGTCGAGACCCTCAAGACCGTGGCCGAAACGCTGCTGACCAAGCCAGGTGGCTACATTTCCAACGACCGTTTCCCGCCGGGCCTGTGGATGGACAACATGCCGAGCTGGGAATATGGCGTGCTGGTGCAGGTACGCGACCTGAGCCGCGCTCTGCGCAAGGACTTCGCCCGATCCCAGTCCCAGTCCGCCGAGGACGCCGACCTGGCCAAGGCCGAGCCGCGCTTCAACTTCGATAACCGCAGCTGGGTGCTGCCCTCCAGTGAGTCGGAGTACCAGGAAGGCATCACTCTGCTGAGCCGCTATCAGGCGCGCCTGTCCGATCCGAACCAGAAAAGCGCGCTGTTCTATGCCCGCGCCGATAACCTGAATAATTGGCTGGGCGATGTCGGCACTCGTCTGGGTTCGCTGTCCCAGCGCCTGTCGGCCAGCGTGGGCCGGGTCAAGCTCAACACCTCGCTGAAAACCGAAGTCACGGCCCCGGGCCAGGTACCGCAAGTGGACGAGGAGGTGGTCGAAACCCCGTGGATGCAGATCGACAACGTGTTCTACGAAGCTCGCGGCCAGGCCTGGGCGCTGTCGCATTTGCTGCGCGCAATCGAAGTGGATTTCGCCGATGTGCTGGCAAAGAAAAACGCCACGGTCAGCGTGCGGCAGATCATTCGTGAACTCGAAGCCTCCCAGGAGCCGGTCTGGAGCCCGATGATCCTCAATGGCAGCGGCTTCGGTGTATTGGCGAACCATTCGCTGGTGATGGCCAACTACATTTCCCGCGCCAACGCGGCGGTGATCGACTTGCGGCAACTGCTGAACCAGGGCTGACAGATGGAAGAAAGCCCGCGGGAGGTCGCTCATCGAGTGGCCTCGGATGCCGAGCTCATCGCTTGGGTCGATAAAGACGACAACCTGCTTGGCAGCCTGGTGCGTGCGGACCTGCGTGAGCGCGGTCTGATCGGACGCGGCACCTACATCATGCTGTTCAACTCGGCCGGTGAGTTGTGCGTTCATCGGCGGACCCTGAGCAAGGCGATCTATCCGGGCTTCTGGGACGTGGCGGCCGGCGGGATGGTGCAGGCCAACGAGACCTACGCCGAGTCGGCGGCTCGAGAGCTGGCGGAAGAGTTGGGCGTGAGCGGCGTCGAACTGACGGCCCATGACCATTTTTATTTCGAAGACAGCGGCAGTCGCCTGTGGTGCTCGGCGTTCTCGGCCGTGTGGGACGGGCCGCTGATTCTGCAACCTGAAGAGGTACTCGAGGCGCGTTTCCTGGCGGTCGACCAGGTGCTCGATGAAATCCAGCACAAGCCTTACTGCCCGGACTCTCTGGCGGCACTGGAGCGCTATTTGCGAGCCCATGGCGATGATGTCGCAAAGAAGCGCTAAATTGGCGCCGATTGGCCCTTAGCAAGTTAGCTTTTTGCCGTTACACTGCGCGACTTTTCAAGCTGAATCGCTGTCTGCGATCCAGTAGCGCTGCCCCTGCCTGAGTGGGGCTTCGCGGTCGGGGCACTTACTTTTGCCCGGCCAGTCTTTGTCCTCCCAAGAGGATTGCCGGTGGCCAAAAAAGCCGCATCCTTCGCCGCCTTGGGCGGCCTGGTATTTTCTACCGACGCCGGTCGTCATTGCCCTGATTGCCGCCAGCCGGTGGATGCCTGCATCTGCAAACAGACCACCATTCCGGAAGGTGACGGTATCGCTCGCGTGCGCCGTGAAAGCAAAGGCCGCGGCGGCAAGACGGTGACCACGATCACTGGCGTGCCGCTGGCCGAGGACGCGCTCAAGGAACTGGCCACCACGTTGAAGAAGCGCTGTGGCACCGGTGGCGCTTTGAAAGACGGCATCATCGAGATCCAGGGCGATCACGTCGAGCTGCTGCTGGCGGAACTGACCCGACACGGCTTCAAGGCGAAAAAGTCCGGCGGCTAGCAGCCTCTGTGAAAACCACCCTCGGCTTGATTCGAACCCTTTCTACGAAGCACGGTTCGAAGTCGCCCACATGGTTTTCACAGAGCCTGTTCTGAACGGGTTTCTAAACTCAGCGCTGTGAGCAGGGTCTACCTTGCTTACAGGCAAATCGTCATTTCCATTCTCTAGACTGCTCCAGCCTCCTACCGGATGGTGCATTTTGACTTCTTTATAGGGGACTTCGATGTCCGTACGACGCACACGCAAAGACGATGGCAGCCAATGGACAGTTGCGGACAGCCGCAGTGTTTACGGGATCCGCCATTGGGGGGCCGGGTATTTCGCGATCAATGACGCCGGTCGCGTCGAAGTCCGTCCGAACGGTCCAGGCAGTTCGCCCATCGACCTGTTCGAGCAAGTCGACCAGTTGCGCCAGAGCGGCCTGTCGCTGCCCTTGCTGGTGCGCTTCCCCGACATCCTGCAAGACCGCGTGCGCCAGCTCACCGGTGCGTTCGACAGCAACATCGCGCGCCTGGAATACCAGAGCCAGTACACCGCGCTCTATCCGATCAAGGTCAACCAGCAGGAAGCGGTGATCGAAAACATCATCGCCACCCAGAACGTTTCCATCGGTCTTGAGGCCGGCTCCAAGCCCGAGCTGCTGGCGGTGCTGGCCCTGGCGCCCAAGGGCGGGACTATCGTCTGCAACGGTTACAAGGACCGCGAGTTCATTCGCCTGGCGCTGATGGGCCAGAAACTGGGCCATAACGTCTTCATCGTGATCGAGAAAGAATCCGAAGTCGGCCTGGTGATCGAAGAAGCCGCGTCGCTCAAGGTCAAGCCACAGGTCGGCCTGCGGGTACGCCTGTCGTCCCTGGCGTCGAGCAAGTGGGCCGATACCGGTGGCGAAAAGTCCAAGTTCGGCTTGTCTGCCGCGCAACTGCTGTCGGTGGTCGAGCGCTTCCGCGCCGCTGGCCTGGATCAGGGCATCCGCCTGCTGCATTTCCACATGGGCTCGCAGATCGCCAACCTGGCGGACTACCAGCATGGCTTCAAGGAAGCGATCCGCTACTACGGTGAGCTGCGCAACCTCGGCCTGCCGGTGGATCACATCGATGTTGGCGGTGGCCTGGGCGTGGACTATGACGGTACGCACTCGCGCAATGCCAGTTCGATCAACTACGACATGGACGATTACGCCGGTGTCGTGGTTGGCATGCTCAAGGAGTTCTGCGATGCCCAGAGCCTGCCGCATCCGCACATTTTCTCGGAAAGTGGTCGCTCCCTGACCGCCCACCACGCGATGCTGGTGGTGCAGGTGACCGACGTCGAGAAGCACCACGACGACGTGCCGGTGATCGAAAACAAGGAAAGCCTGCCGGAGACCGTGCAGTGGCTGGTTGACCTGCTGGGCCCGACCGATATCGAGATGGTCACCGAGACCTACTGGCGCGCCACCCACTACATGAGTGACGTGGCCGCCCAGTACGCCGACGGCAAGCTGACCCTGGCGGAAAAAGCCCTGGCCGAGCAGTGCTACTTCGCCGTGTGCCGTCGCCTGCATAACTCGTTGAAGGCCCGCCAGCGTTCCCATCGCCAGGTGCTGGATGAACTCAACGACAAGCTCGCCGACAAGTACATCTGCAACTTCTCGGTGTTCCAGAGCCTGCCGGACACCTGGGCCATCGGTCAGGTGCTGCCGATCCTGCCGCTGCATCGCCTCGATGAAGAGCCGTTGCGCCGCGCCGTGCTGCAAGACCTGACCTGCGACTCCGACGGCAAGATCAAGCAGTACGTCGACGAGCAGAGCATCGAAACCAGCCTGCCGGTGCATTCCCTCAATCCGGGCGAAGATTACCTGTTGGGCATCTTCCTGGTGGGTGCCTACCAGGAAATCCTTGGCGACATGCACAACCTGTTCGGTGACACCGACTCGGTGAACATCTACCAGAATGCCGACGGCAGCGTGTACCACGCCGGTATCGAAACCCACGACACCATCGAAGACATGCTGCGCTACGTGCACCTGTCGCCGGAGGAGTTGATGACCCACTACCGCGACAAATGCGCCAGCGCCCGTATCAGCGCCGCCGAACGCACCCAGTTCCTGGATGCCCTGCGCCTGGGGTTGACGCGGTCGTCCTACCTGTCTTCCTGATGGCGGCCTGAACGCCCTCCGGGACTGTCAGAAAATACACCGTGTGCTGCGGGTTTTTTCGGATAGTCCCGGAGGGCGTTTTTATTTGTGCCGCGGTTATTTCCGAACACTGGTGCATTTAACCGGTGGTGTCCTTATTTCGTGTAGTCCCTTTCCTAACTTGTACTTGGGCTCTCTACTCGGCCATGGCTCTCAGCGAGAATCCTCAGCCGCCCCTCCTGTAGAGAAACGCCGATGTCCGATCCAGCCAGCGAGCCGTCATTTCGTCTGGAGATAGCCGGTCTGCCCGAATCCTTTGTTGTCGTGGCCTTCACGGGCAGCGAAGCCATCAGCGAACCCTTTGTCTTTGATGTGGAGCTGTTGATCGGCGATACGCCCCTGGACCTTGCCGGGTTGCTCTACCGCAGCGTCTGGTTGAGTTTCGACGCTGGAGGGCGGGGCATCCATGGGCAGATTCACGAGCTTGTCCAGCATCGTCAGGGCGCTGGTTGCCGGGTGCGCATCGGGCCGAAGCTGACGTGCCTGGCGCAACGATTCAGCCAACGGGTGTTCAGTGCCCGCTCAGTGCCGCAAATCATTCGCCAGGTGCTCAAGGCCCACGGCATTGCCGGTCGCCAGGTGTGCCTGGCTTTGAGTGGCGATTATCCGCTGCGCGATTTCTGTACCCAATATCGGGAGTCAGATCTGCAATTTCTCCAACGCGTGTGCGCCGAGGCGGGCATTTACTTCCATTTCGAGCAGGCTCGGGATGGGCATTGCCTGGTTTTTGCTGACAGCACGGACGACTCCCTGCCCGATGGCGAGACGCTTTACAGGCTCGAGGGAACGGCTCCGGCGGTGCGCAACTGGCGTGTACAAAGCGATGTTTCGGGGGAGCAGGTAGCCTTGGGCCGCAGCGATCTGATGGGGCTGCATTGCGGCCGGACGCTGTCGCTGGCAGGGCACCCTGTCGAAGGCTGGAACCAGCCCTGGCTGTTGACGAAAGTCGAGCATCGCGCGCAGGCCGGCGTGTATGGCAACCATGTTCGCGCCATTCCTGCGGGATGGCCGTTCGTGGCGACCGGGGTTGCGGCAAAACCTCGCATGCTGAGTCGGCAGCGCGGCTGGGTGGTCACGGTCGATGAGCCGCAGATGCAGGTGGCGGGGCGAGTGGCGGTGCAGTTCGACTGGGTCTATCAGGGGGAGGGAGCCAGTCCCAGTCATTGCTGGCTGCCGTTGGCCCCTGAGCTGGCCGCTTGGGGGCACGCCATTGGCAAGGGCACCGAGGTGTTGGTGAGTTTTATCGAGGGCGACCCGGATCGTCCATTGATCAGCGCATTGCTCGACGCGCCGGCATCTCGGGAAGAAGGGGATGAGTCACTCCTGAGCGAAACATCCCGACCAGTCCATGAGGCCTCTGGCATCGACCCGCTTCTGTTGGCGGCGATCCAGAGTGCCGAGCCGTTGGTGTTGTTGTGTCTGTTGCCCGGAGGCGGCAGCTTCAACCCCTGTAGCCAGCCGTTGTGCACCTGCCGCATGCTCACGCAGCTCGGCGCGGGCGCTGCTCCATGAATGCTGCCGCCATGTCTGCATCAGCGCCGCAATGGCTGCTGCTCGACGTACCCGGTGCGCCGGACGCCGCGCAGCGTTTGCAGGAGCAGTTCGCCGAGATCCGGCGCTTTGCCTTGTTCGAAGGCACCGAATTGCACGGGCTGAGAGAGCATGGTCCGTTGCTGGTGGATTTGCAGCAATCGCCGGCACTGGCCAGCCTGTGTCACCTGGATGCCGGCGCCTGGCCGGGGCTGTTGTTGGTCAGCCGAGCGTCAGAGGCGCAATTACTGGCGCATCTGCGACGCATGTTGACGGTGACGCTAGGCCTGCATCACAAGGCCTTGCTGAACTATTACAACCCTCACACGGCCAGCTATTTCTTCGACGGTTGCGATCCTCGGGAACTCAGTTGCTGGCTGGGGCCGATCAGCCTGGTGCGCTGGTTCGGCGGGACCTGGGGTGACAGGACCATCGGCAGCCAGGGCTGGCAGCAACTTTGCAATCCGGGGCTGGCAGTACCGGCACTGGAAAATGAACACAGTCTCAGCGACTGGCAGCAAAGTCAGTTGCAGCGATGTCTGCTGGAACGCCACGTCTGGCAGTGGTCTTGTTCTACCGGACGGGATTTTCGCCTGCTCTGGGAGGACTTGCAGCAAGGGCTGACCCTGGGGTTCACCGAACGACCGGTACTCGACGACTGGTTATGGCTGCGCCTGCAATACCCCAATGCCCGACCCGTGCCGGGGCTCAAAGGCGGTTCGCAGCGCGAACGCCTGGATCACCTGCGGCGGCTGTGGCAGGACAATCAAGGTTGAAAAGGTCAATGGGCGCCGGCACCGAACCAGCTATCGCGCTGTTGCATGCGCCAGGCGAAAGCACCCAGGGTCAGGCTGCGCAAAGCCATGAACAGCAGGAAAGTGATCCACAGCCCGTGGTTGCCCAGCGCTTGCAGTACCCAGGCAAACGGCGACACCAGCAACAGGGTCAACAGCATGCCGTTGCGCATTTCCCTGGCACGAGTGGCGCCGATGAACAGGCCGTCGAGCAAATAACTCCAGACCGCAATCAACGGCAGCGCTGCCAGGTAAGGCAGGTAGCGGTAAGCGGTGTCGCGCACGTCCGGAATATCGGTCTGCATATCGATGAACAGGTGGCCGGCGAGCAGAAACAGTAAGGCAAACCCCACGCTGGCAATCAATGACCATCCGCAGGCCACCACCAGCGAGCGGCGCAGGGCCAGGCGGTCGCGGGCGCCGATGGCGTGACCGCACAGCGCTTCGACGGCATGGGCCAGACCGTCCAGGGCGTGGGCTGTCAGCAGCAGACCATTGAGCAGCAGCGCGTTGGCTGCCACGGTCGCATCCCCCAGACGCGCGCCTTGCACCGTGATCAGGAAGAACACCGCTTGCAGCGCCAGGCTGCGAATGAAAATGTCCCGGTTCACCGCCAGCAACGGACGCCAGCTTTGCCACACCCCCAGGGCCGCCCAGGCGATCTGCCCCGGCCAGGCCCGCAGCGTGTTGCGCGCCAGGATCAGACCGACCAGGGCGCCGGTCCACTCGGCAATCACCGACGCCCGGGCCGAACCGGTCACGCCCCAGTCCAGGCCGATCACGAACCACAGGTTCAGGGCGATGTTCACCAGGTTGGTCACCAGCAGGATCGCCAACGGCGCCCGGGCATTCTGAGCACCGAGAAACCAGCCCACCAGCGCATAACTGGCCAGCGCCGCTGGCAAGCCAAACAGCCGGGTGTGGAAAAAGTCCCGGGTCAACTGCTCAAGCTCGGCGGATGGCTGCATGAAATGCAACGCCACGCCACTCAACGGCACGCCGACCGCCCCCAGCACCAGCGCCAACCCCATCGCCAGCAGCAGACCTTGCAGCAGCACCTGCCGCAACGCCGCTCCATCCCCACGCCCGGCTGCCTGGGCGGCGAACCCGGTGGTGCCCATGCGCAAGAAACCCATGGCCCAGGCCAGCACCGTATACAAACTCGCCCCGACCGCCACCGCGCCTAACTGATGGGCATGGGGCAAGTGGCCGATGACGGTGCTGTCCACCAGTGCCACCAGCGGCACGGAAATGTTCGAGAGAATCATCGGCGCGGCCAGCGCCCATACCCGGCGGTGGGTAAGACGGTCGCGCCAGTCGGTGATCAGGTTGGACATGCGAGCTCCTTGGCGGAGCGCGATTGTAGCGGGTTCTCGCATGATCGTTCTCATGCTCCGCGTGGGAATGCCTCTAGGGACGCTCCGCGTTCGATCTCAAAAAACTCTGTGGGAGCAAGGCTTGCCCGCGATGAAGATGACGCGGTCTTTCAGGGCGCCGAGGCGCCTGTATCGCGAGCAAGCTTTGCTCCCACACAGTGCTCTCGGCCCTAGTGAATGATCCAGCTCAACAACCACAACCCCAACACCAACCAGATAATGCCCAGGATGATCGACGCCCGCATGAAGGCGCGGATTGCCGAGTACAGCAGCATCAGCCCGAGGATCAGCGCAATGATGCTGATGATCGAGGTGTCCATGCCCAGTGTGCGCGACAGGCCATCGACAAAGTTGCCGCCAGCATTGGCCAGGGTGTTGAACAGGCCGCTGAGCAGGTCGACGATAAACCGGATCACCGAACCGAGCGCCTGGCCGAGCCATTCGAAAAAGCTTTCTACCTGCATGTGTACATCCTGATGAGAGAGATCGGAATCGAGCCTTGGGCTTCTGGTTGTAAGAGCGGCTGAAGGCCAAGATCGTTCGATTATGGGGCAAAACGCCGCTTCGTACCGAGACGCTTGCCTTCCCTCGTCATCCCCCCGAAGCTATGCGCATTCAGGAGACCCCGATGAACCTTGTTGAACTGACCGAACGCCTGCATGCCATTCGTGACCGTAACGATTGGCGGCAATTTCACAGCCCGAAAAACCTCGCCATGGCCGCCAGTGTGGAAATGGCCGAACTGGTGGAGATTTTCCAGTGGCTGACCGAGGACCAGTCGCGCCAGTTGCCGGCGGACAAGCTGGCCCACGCTGGGCAGGAAGTCGGTGACATTGTGTTGTACCTGTTGCTGCTGTGCAGCGAGCTGGGGTTGGATATGGAGGCTGTGGTGCGCAGCAAGCTGGCCGACAGCGAGCGGCGGTTCGGCCAATGAGCGATCGCCATTTCGATCAGCTCGCCACGCGCTTTGCTGAAAAAATCTACGGTGGGGCCAAAGGTGCGATCCGCCTGGCGGTGCTGCAGGCCGATCTGCTTGAAGCCTTGCCTGAGCGTCCGTTGCGTGTGTTGGACATAGGCGCCGGCTTGGGCCACATGTCGTTGTGGCTGGCCGAGCGCGGCCATCAGGTGACCCTGGCCGAGCCAGCCGAGCCCATGCTCGAAGGTGCCCGTCAGCGGTTCGCCGATGCCGGTCAGAGCGCAACGTTCATTCAGGCTCCGTGGCAGGCGCTGCCCGACCAGCTCACTGAGCCTTACGACCTGGTGCTGTGCCACGCGGTGCTGGAATGGCTGGCCGAACCCCATGCGATCCTGCCGGTGCTGCATCAACTCACGGTCCCGGGCGGCTGGTTGTCCCTGGCGTTCTACAACCGCGACGCGCTGGTTTATCGCAACCTGCTCAAGGGGCATTTTCGCAAGTTGCGCAAAAATGACATGGCCGGTGAAAAACAGAGCCTGACCCCGCAACAACCCCTTGATCCGCGGGAATTGGCGGCGCAACTTGAAGGCGTGTGGCAGGTCGAAACTCAAAGTGGCGTGCGGGTTTTCCATGACTACATGCCGGTGGAGTTCCAGGGCCGCGTGGAGCTGGCGCAGTTGCTGGAGATGGAGCTGGCTCACCGCCGCCATCCGGCGTTTGCCGGGTTGGGGCGTTATCTGCACTGGGTCTGCCGTCCCCTCTGATCTGAAAGAGCAAATCGGAGCGCGAAATGAAAGGTCGTTCAGGGTTGTTGGTGTTGTGCCTGGGACTGGCTGCCTGCCAGGGCAGCAACCCGTATGTCGCCACGTCTAACCCGCTGCCACCGGCGCCGCCGCAGGCCGCCACGGTGTTTGACCGCAGCGCTTACCCCGCGCCACCCCGTGACTACGGGCGCTATCGCAGTTGGGCCTGGCTCAACGGGCGACTGCCACCGGGCACCGCTTGGGCAGACTCGGCCCAGGTGGCTGAAGCGGTGAGCAACGCCCTGGATCAACGCGGCCTGCGTCCATTGCATGACAACCGCCCGGCCGACCTGTTCGTCAGTGCCGACCTGCGCCTGGAAACGCGCGTGCGTCAGGTTCGGGACGACTATGATTCCGGTTACTACGGCGGCTACAACCGTTACGACCGCTACGGCCCCGGCTATGGCATGTATCACTCGGTGCCGGTGGTGCGCACTTATCGGGAGCAGGTCGTGGTGGTGCGAGTGGACCTGTTCGATGCCCGTAATGGTCAGCCGGTGTGGAGCGCCAGCGCCGAGACCAGCCAGCGCGGCAGTCAGAGCGCGCGCACCGATGCCATTCGCGAAGCGGTGGAAAAAGCCCTGTCGGCTTATCCTCCAAGTTGATTACGCAACGGAGAAAAACCATGTTTCGCCGTATCGCTCTACTGGCTTTTACCCTGTTGCTCGGCGCCTGTGCGGGTACCCCGGTCAACCACGACTTTGACACCAGCCGGGATTTCTCGGCTTACCGCAGTTGGAGCTGGAAAGAGCCGGCGCTGCAATATCGTCCCGATGATCCGCGCATCAAGAGCGACCTGACCGAACAGCGGATCCGTCAGGCGGTTGCTGATCAACTCGACCAGCGCGGTCTGCGCCCGGCCCAGGCTGGCGGGCGAGGGGATGTGATGGTCCAGGCCTACCTGATCGTCGAGGATCGCCAGCAACAGATCACGACCAACTACGGCGGTGGTTGGGGCAGCCCTTGGAATGGCTATTGGGGCGGGCCGATGTACAACGAAACCCGCAACATCAGCTACAAGGTCGCCACGGTGCAGATTGACCTGCTCGATGGCAAGGACGGCAAGCTGGTGTGGCGTGGCAGTGATGAACGAATGCTCAGCAACTCACCCAATCCGACGGATCGCAGCACCGCAGTGCGTGAGACGGTTGCGCGGATCCTGGCGAACTATCCGCCGCGGTAGGCGGATTCAGCATCGAAGCCAACTGACCCACCGCTATCGCGAGCAGGCTCGCTCCCACAGGGTATTTGTTTCGAACGCAGGCCCCATGACCGCCCGAGAACCCATGGGGGAGCGAGCCTGCTCGCGATGACGGCGGCCCATTCAACATCGATGCAAGCAGACCCACCGCTATCGCGAGCAGGCTCGCTCCCACAGGGATTTGTGCCGAACGCAGACCCCATGAACACCCGAGAACCCATGTGGGAGCGAGCCTGCTCGCGATGACGGCGGCCCATTCAACATCGATGCAAGCTGACCCACCGCTATCGCGAGCAGGCTCGCTCCCACAGGGATTTGTGCCGAACGCACACCCCATGAACACCCGAGACCCCTGGGGGTCGCGCGCCTGCTCGCGATGACGGCGGCCCATTCAACATCGATGCAAGCTGACCCACCGCTATCGCGAGCAGGCTCGCTCCCACAGGGATTTGTGCCGAACGCACACCCCATGAACACCCGAGAACCCATGTGGGAGCGAGCCTGCTCGCGATGACGGCGGCCCATTCAACATCGATGCAAGCTGACCCACCGCTATCGCGAGCAGGCTCGCTCCCACAGGGGATTTGTTTCGAACGCAGGCCCCATGAACGCCCGAGAACCCATGTGGGAGCGAGCCTGCTCGCGATGACGGCGGCCCATTCAACATCGATGCAAGCAGACCCACCGCTATCGCGAGCAGGCTCGCTCCCACCGGGGCTTTGTTTCGAACGCAGGCCCCATGACCGCCCGAGAACCCATGTGGGAGCGAGCCTGCTCGCGATAGCCATCGCACATTCAACAAAGATGCCGGTCCTCAGCCAGCCGGCCGCCAGCTCCCCACCATATGCTCCAAGTCCCCCGAACCGATCAATCGCAAGTCCCCAATGGACCCCGCGGCACTCGCCAGCAGTGTCACTTCGCTGGGCAGGCGCACCGGCTTCTTGAAGGTGACATCGATCTCGACGTTGGCATCGGGCAAGTGTTCGTCCAGCGCCGCCAGGGTCCTGGCCTTGTTCCACAGGCCGTGGGCGATGGCGGTGGGGAAGCCGAACAGCCGTGCGCTGAGGCCGCTCAGGTGGATCGGGTTGTAATCGCCGGACACCTTGGCATATTGCCGGCCAATGTCAGCCGGCGCGGTCCAGTGCGCCACTTCAGTCAATGCCTGGATCTCTTGCAGCGGCTCTTCCACCAACGCGCCGTCAAGCTGGACGCCCTTGCAAAGCATCTGGCTCTCGGCCTCCCACAACGGCCCCAATTGATCATCGATGCGAGTCACAAGGTCGAACACCGCGCCCTTGGGGTGAGCTTGCAGATTCTGCACGTTGACGCGAGCCTGCACTTGGCTGACCCCGCCCATGGGCCGCAGTAGGCGGATGCGATTGCTCAAGTGGATCAGCCCCAGCAACGGGAACGGAAAGTCCCGGGCGGTGAGCAATTGCATCTGCAGGGCAAACGCCAGTACGTGGGGGTAGGTCGGCGGCAGCAGTCCGTTTTCGGCAAAACCGCAGACTTTGCGATAGGCCGCCAGGCGTTGCGGATCGACCTGTATCACTTGGCGCAGTCCGTCCTGGGGCAAGGTTTTTCCAGTGACCTTGCGCCGTGTCGCGGCTTTCACGTACAGCGAGGACATACCGGGCGCGGCGTTTACTTCATGCCATTGGATCGTCATGGTCATGCTCCCAGGAGGCTTTGCCCGCACACCCGCAGCGTTTGGCCGGTAACGGCGCCCGTCCCCGGCTGGGCGAGCCAGGCCACGGCTTCGGCGACGTCCTGTGGCAGGCCGCCCTGGCCCAGGGAACTCATGCGCCGCCCGGCTTCGCGCAGGGCGAAAGGGATGTCGGCGGTCATGCGGGTTTCAATGAAACCCGGGGCTACGGCGTTGATGCTGATCCCCCGAGGTTGCAGGACCGGCGCCCAGGCCTGGGCCAGACCGATCAACCCGGCCTTGCTCGCCGCGTAATTGGTCTGGCCGCGATTGCCGGCGATGCCGCTGATGGACGCCAGCAGAATCACTCGGCCATTGTCCCGCAGAGTGCCACTGTCGAGCAGGGCCTTGGTCAGCACCTGCGGCGCGTTGAGGTTGACCGCCAGCACCGCGTCCCAGAATTCCGGGGTCATGTTGGCGAGCGTCTTGTCCCGGGTGATGCCAGCGTTGTGCACCACGATGTCGATGCCGTCGGGCAGGTGTTCAGTCAACTGTGTAGCGGCGTCTTCAGCACAAATGTCCAGCGTCACGCTGCGCCCGCTAAGGCGCGCAGCCAGGGCTTCGAGATCGGCCTTGGCCTGCGGGACGTCCAGCAGGATCACGTCGGCGCCATCGCGGGACAGGGTTTCGGCAATGGAGGCGCCGATCCCCCGGGCCGCGCCGGTGACCAGAGCCTTGAGGCCGGTGAGCGGACGCGTCCAGTCCTGGACCTGGGCCTGGCAGGCATCAAGGCGAATGACCTGCCCGGAAACGTAGGCGCTCTTGGGCGACAGGAAAAACCGCAGCGCACCTTCCAGTTGGGCCTCGGCGCCGTCACCCACATACAGCAATTGCAGCGTCCCGCCGTGGCGCAACTCTTTGGCCAGGGAACGGCTGAAGCCCTCCAAGGCCCGCTGCGTGCTGGCGGCAAACGGATCGGCGAGACCTTCCGGAGCGCGGCCGAGGATGACGACATGGGCGCTGTGGTCGAGGTTCTTCATCAGGGGTTGGAAGAACTCGCGCAGTTGCTTGAGCTGGTCGGCCTGCGCCAGATGACTGGCGTCGTACACCACCGCCTTGATTTTCGGACCGTGACCGGGGATCCATTCGGTGGCCAGTGTCGGTTCGCCCCCGTAGATGAAGATCGCATCGGTCAGGCGCTTGGCAAATGCACCGATCTGTTCGGTCAACGGCCCGCCGCCCAACAGCAACGCACCTTCGATCGGCCGCAGCCGCCCGGCCTGCCAGCGCTCCAGGCGGGCCGGCGATGGCAGGCCCAGCGCACCGACCAGACGCAGGCCCAGAGGCGAATTGGCGAAGTCGATATAACGGTCTGACATGGAACACACTCCGGCTGATGAGGTTCAAAGTGTGGACCATGATTGGCAATCAGTCGTTCGATTGGCCAGATAAAGCCTAAGCTTGTGCGGGAGCCGGGTTTCCGCAGGCCCATTGGCGCATCCGGACATACACAGGGAGTTCTTCATGACACAGCTACGCCGCGTCGCGATCATTGGTGGTAACCGCATCCCCTTCGCCCGCTCCAACGGGGCCTATGCCACCGCCAGCAACCAGGCGATGCTGACCGCCGCGCTCGAGGGGCTGATCGAGCGCTATAACCTGCATGGCCTGCACATCGGTGAGGTGGCCGCCGGTGCGGTGCTCAAGCTTTCCCGGGATCTGAACCTGACCCGCGAATGCGTGCTCGGCTCGCGGCTATCGCCCACCACCCCGGCCTACGATCTGCAACAGGCTTGCGGCACGGGGTTGGAGACTGTGCTGTTGACGGCCAACAAGATCGCCCTCGGGCAGATCGACAGTGCCATTGCCGGCGGCGTAGACACAACCTCGGATGCGCCGATTGGCGTCAACGAAGGGCTGCGCAGAATCCTGCTGCAAGCCAATCGCGCCAAAACCACCGCTGAGAAAATCAAGACCTTCCTGCAACTGCGTCCCCAGCACCTCGTTCCCGAACTGCCGCGCAATGGCGAGCCACGAACCGGCCTGTCCATGGGCCAGCATTGCGAACTGATGGCTCAGACCTGGCAGATTCCCAGGGAGGAGCAGGACCAATTGGCCCTGGAAAGTCATCAGAAAATGGCCGCGTCCTACGCCGAAGGCTGGCAGAACGACTTGATGACGCCGTTTCTCGGCCTGACACGGGACAACAACCTGCGTCCAGACCTGACCCTGGAAAAACTCACCGCCCTCCAGCCGGCCTTCGAAAAAAGCGCCAAGGGCACGATGACGGCGGGCAACTCCACACCATTGACCGATGGCGCGTCACTGGTGCTGCTGGGCAGCGAAGAGTGGGCCAAGTCCCGGGGGTTGCCGATCCTGGCGTATGTGCGCGACGGCGAAACGGCAGCGGTGGATTTCGTCAACGGAGCAGAAGGGTTGTTGATGGCGCCGGCCTACGCCGTGCCTCGGTTACTGGCGCGCAACGGCCTGACGTTGCAGGACTTTGATTACTACGAGATCCACGAGGCATTTGCCGCTCAAGTGTTATGCACACTCAAAGCCTGGGAAGACCCGGATTATTGCAAGACGCGCCTGGGCCTCGACGCTCCGTTGGGCAGCATAGACCGCAGCCGGCTGAACGTGAAAGGCAGCTCCCTGGCCGCCGGCCACCCGTTTGCCGCCACGGGTGGAAGAATCGTCGCCAACCTCGCCAAGTTGCTGGACGCGGCGGGGCGGGGCCGCGGTCTGATTTCCATCTGCGCGGCCGGTGGCCAGGGTGTGACGGCAATCATTGAGCGTTGAGGGACGCCTCGCGTTGTTGATGAATGAGTTCCCGTTGGCGGTTGGCGTAGCGTTCGGCCAGGATCGAACAGACGATCAGCTGCAGCGGGTGATAGATCATGATCGGCAACAGGATCAGCCCCAGGCCGGGGTTGTTGCCGAAAATCAACGCGGCCATCGGCACCCCGGCCGCCAGGGATTTCTTGCTGGCGCAGAACACCGCGGCAATCTCATCGGCGTTGCTGAACCGCAGGGCCCGGGCGGTACGGGTGGTCATCCACAAAATGATTGCCAGCAACCCGGCACTGCCAAGCAATGCACTGAGCAGCACGGTGTTGCCTTGTTGTTGCCAGATCCCGGACACCATCGAATTGCAGAACGCCGCGTAGACCAGCAGCAGGATCACCAGTTTGTCGATGATGCTGGTGTAGCGTTTGTACCGCCCGAAAAAACCGGCCAGCCAGCGCCGCAGTGACTGTCCGAGCACCAGCGGCAGCAGCAACATCAGGCAAAGGTCGAGCAAAGTCGCACCCAGATCGATCCCCCCGGCGCCGCTGCCGACCACGAAACTGACCAGCAGTGGCGTCAGGAAAATCCCCAGCACGCTGGACAGGCTCGCGTTCAGAATCGCCGCCGGTACGTTACCGCCGGCGCTGCCGGTCAGGGCCACCGAGGATGAAATGGTCGAGGGCAGGACGCACAGGTAGAAGAACCCCAGCATCAGCAGTGACGGCACATGGCGGCCCAGAAGCCAATCGCTGACCAGCCAGATCAACGGAAACACGCCGAAGGTAAAGACCTGCACCATCAAGTGCAGTCGGGTGTTTCTCAGACCGTGGCGGATCTGCTCGCCGGACAGGTTTATCCCGTGCAGGAAGAACACGACAAAGATGCCGATATTGACCACCCACTCGGCATGCATGGCGCCACCCGTAGCGCCAAAGCTGGGAAACAGATACGCCAGCAACGTGGCAAGCAGCATGCCGCACAGGAACCAGTCGGTTACCAGGCGTTTGAGGTGTCTGAAAATGTGCATACGGCACCGCAAGTTGTAAGAAAAGTCGACTTAGCCTAACGTCGGCACTTGCATCCGTCTTGCGACATAAGGCCAATCCATGCCGACTAACGGACACCAACAACTCGAAAGGCGCATTCCCGACCTGACGGAATTGCCCAGGCCGCTTTATGCCCGTGTCGAAAGCTTGAGCGCCGGTTCGTGGACCCAGGCCCATCGTCATGACTGGGTGCAGTTTTCCTACGCCATCAGTGGCGTGCTGGGTGTGCACACCGCCGAAGGCAGTTTTTTCGCCCCGCCACAATGGGCCATCTGGATTCCTGCCGACCTGGAGCATCATGTGGTGACCTCCACCCGGGCAGAAATGCGCAGCCTTTATGTCCGTCGCGAAGCCTGTCCGTGGGCCGATGAACGCTGCCGAGTGCTGGAGGTCACGCCGCTGGCGCGGGAGCTGATCAAGGCTTTTTGTCAGTTGCCGGCCGATTACGCTCAGGGCGATACCCAGCAAGCGCGACTGGTGCAAGTGCTGCTGGACCAGTTGGCAACACTGCCGGAGGTTGGCTTTTGCCTGCCACTTCCCCGGCATGCGCGTCTGCTGGCGTTGTGCAACGAATTGATCGAACAGCCCGACCAGAACGTGACTTTGCAAGTGTGGGCCGAGCGCTTGGGCACATCGGAAAAAACCCTGATGCGTCTGTTCCAGCGCGAAACCGGCCTGAGCTTTCGCGCCTGGCGCCAGCGTACGCGGCTGTTGTCGTCCCTGGGGTCGTTGGAAAAAGGCGATAGCGTGACCGGCGCGGCGTTGTCCTGTGGCTACGATTCCACGTCCGCTTTCATAGTGGCGTTCAAGGGGATGTTTGGATTGACCCCGGGGGAGTTGTTTAAACATTGAATCAGCTGCACTGAGCATGGCTGTCAGCTCTTGTCGCAAACGCCTTTGCATTCAGTTGCCAACGCTATGCGCTGTCTCGGCTATGATTCGGCTCGGTCGATTTAATCCGGCACATTGTGTGCATCGAAGGGTTCATAAGTCGGCAACCCCTCCCCGTGGAGGGAGGATTGCCGTATAACGACTGTCATTCGCGTGTTCGGTAATAAAGGACCCACAATAAAAGCTGATGAAGACTCCAAAACGCATTGAACCCCTGATCGAGGACGGTCTGGTCGACGAGGTGCTGCGCCCACTCATGAGTGGTAAAGAAGCAGCTGTTTATGTGGTGCGCTGCGGCAACGAGCTACGTTGCGCCAAAGTCTACAAGGAGGCGAACAAGCGAAGTTTTCGTCAGGCGGCCGAATACCAGGAAGGCCGCAAGGTGCGTAACAGCCGCCAGGCCCGGGCCATGGCCAAGGGCTCCAAGTTCGGGCGCAAGGAAACTGAAGACGCCTGGCAGAATGCCGAAGTGGCGGCGCTGTTCCGGTTGGCCGGTGCGGGCGTGCGAGTGCCCAAGCCGTACGACTTCCTCGAAGGCGTGCTGCTGATGGAGCTGGTGGCTGACGAATACGGCGATGCGGCACCGCGTCTGAACGATGTGGTACTGGAGCCGGATCAGGCCCGTGAGTATCACGCGTTCCTGATCTCCCAGATTGTGTTGATGCTGTGTACCGGTCTGGTGCACGGTGACCTGTCGGAGTTCAACGTGCTGCTTACGCCGACGGGCCCGGTGATCATCGATCTGCCGCAGGCGGTGGACGCCGCTGGCAACAATCACGCCTTCAGCATGCTGGAGCGGGATGTGGGCAACATGGCGTCCTACTTCGGCCGGTTTGCCCCGGAGCTCAAGCGCACCCGGTACGCCAAGGAAATGTGGGCGTTGTATGAGGCCGGCACCTTGCACCCGGCCAGCGTGCTGACCGGCGAGTTCGATGAGCCGGAAGAGCTGGCGGATGTCGGCGGGATCATGCGTGAAATCGAGGCTGCCCGTCTGGACGAGGAACGCCGCCAGGCCGTCCGTGCCGCTGACGACGCTCCACCCGGCAAAACCGAAGAACCGCCTCCGCCGTGGATGCAGTGAGCGCTTGACCAGAAACCCGGCCCAGGCCGGGTTTTTTGTGGCCGCCCAAAAAATCCCACAGTGTTTTTGTGAGGCCCTCAACACCTGCGTCCGCCACCAACTCCCTGTGGGAGCGAGCCTGCTCGCGATAGCGATGTATCAGCTTGCATGGATGCAGGATATGCCGGCGTCATCGCGA